>NZ_LVWJ02000011.1:2500-302500 GCF_001625015.1 Lewinella sp. 4G2
CTAAATTCTTTTCCCAAGTCAACGGCAGCTAGGCTGTCGTGGATAATTGGGCTCATTTCATTGCAAATCCGGGAGGCGTTCCTCCCTTGCGGGCTGCAAAGATACGTAGCTCGCTTTCACCTGTGCAAGCTATTCCAAGCTTTGATTTGATGTTTTTTTCGCCTCATTTTCTAAGTCATTGAAGACGACCCATTTGCAGTTTAAGATCTGCCCGTTCCGCGGGTGTTAATCCTTTCCTTGCCCCTTCTCCCCTCCCCTGGCACCTGCGGCAGCGGCTTATTGAGTGGCGAGTTTCAAGTGGCGA
Source organism: Lewinella sp. 4G2 (assembly GCF_001625015.1). Lineage (NCBI taxonomy): Bacteria > Pseudomonadati > Bacteroidota > Saprospiria > Saprospirales > Lewinellaceae > Lewinella > Lewinella sp. 4G2. The sequence goes on from NZ_LVWJ02000011.1 coordinate 2,805, forward strand.
GTTTCGAGTAGCGAGTTTCGAGTAGCGAGTTTCGAGTAGCGAGTTTCAAGTGGCGAGTGGCGAGTGGTAGCGCTCTAAAATCTATCTTCTAGCTTCTAAAGTCCGGCGTCCTATATATAAGGTCTCATTGCCCACAAAAAAGCCCGGCCCACCTAAACGGCAGACCGGGCGAAAATCAAAGCTTTCCGTAGAAAGCCTGAGCTGATTTAACCTTCTTGAGATTCTTGAGATGCGGAGCAAGAAGGGATCAACATTCCTATGAGATTTTAGACGGAAGCGGGCTTTACGGTCTTTACGATCCGTGCAGCTACCTTGTAGGGGTCCGCAGCAGAGTTCGGGCGGCGATCTTCCAACCAGCCCTTCCAGCCACGGTCAACCGTAGCGATGGGGATCCGGATGGAGGCACCACGGTCGGAGATACCGTAGCTGAACTCGTGGATGCTCTGCGTTTCGTGGAGACCGGTAAGGCGGAGGTGGTTATCGTGGCCGTAGACCTCGATATGTTCCTTCGTAACGGGGCGGAAAGCTTCACACACCTTCTCGTAGTCTTCCTTCTTACCGCTGTTGCGGAGGAAAGAGTTAGAGAAGTTGGCGTGCATGCCGGAACCGTTCCAGTCGCCTGCAACCGGCTTACACTCGTAGTTGATGGCGATACCGTACTGCTCGGCTACGCGCTCGAGGAGGAAGCGGCCCAACCAGATCTGGTCACCGGCTTCTTTAGCACCCTTCGCGAACGTTTGAAATTCCCACTGTCCGGGAGCCACCTCGCAGTTAATACCTTCAACCGTCAAACCGGCGTCGAGGCAGGCGTCGAGGTGTTCCTCCACGATCTCGCGACCGAATGCATTGTTGGCGCCTACGGAACAGTAGTACTGTCCCTGGGGAGCGGGGTCGGAGCCGTCAGCGGGGAAGCCGAGGGGCTTGTTCGTTTCTGGGTCCCACAGGAAGTACTCCTGCTCGAAGCCGAACCAGAAGTCCTGGTCCTCATCGTCGATCGTAGCACGGCCGTTGGATTCGTGTGGAGTGCCATCAGCGTTCAGAACTTCGGTCATTACGATGAAGCCATTCTTACGCTGGGGGTCTTTGATGATAGCAACCGGCTTAAGAAGACAGTCAGAGCTGCCACCTTCCGCTTGCTGGGTAGAGGAACCGTCGAAGGACCACATGGGGCAGTCCTCGAGTTTACCGCTGAAGTCAGCGATGATCTGCGTTTTGCAGCGCAGAGACTGCATGGGCTTGTTACCGTCAAGCCATACGTACTGTAGCTTATGCTTAGTAGCCATGGAAAAAGTTGTTTTGATTGGTTAAATCAGATTATTAAAAAGTGGCGCTGCCGCAGGTGCCGGGGAAGTGGGGAGAGCCCACCTAGCCGAGCAAGAAAGCCTGCGGCAGGCCAGTGTTGTTAATTAGAAAGAGTAGAAAGCACCTACGACAAAGTAGAGGGCGCTGGTGTCATCCGCATCAATGGGTTGGTTACCCACGTTGCTGAAACCAAACCCATTGCTACCCGTGTCGTAACGGAATTCCGGAACGATAGTCAGATCACCAATGGTGATGGCGCTGTTAGCCGTCAGGGCAATCACGCTGGGTTGGTCAGTATCATCGCCTTCTGCGGCAGTAGCACCGAAGTACTCACCACGGAGGCTGAAAGCCAGGTTTTCCTTGGCGGTGTAAGTAGCGTAAAGGGCGGTACCGAAGAAACCGTTACCGTCTGCGTCGCCGTCTACGGAAGAGCTGTAGTTGCTAGCGTTAACACCGAGCATGAAGGATTCGCTTACTTCGTAAGTTGCCGTAAGGTCGATTTGAAATTCATTGGTGTCATCGTCGTCTTCGTCGGTGCTGCCTTCAGATTCCTTACCGGCAAGCGCGCTGAGGTAACCGGCAAAACCGCCAGACTCAAAGCTGAGCTGTGCACCGTAGTGCTTACCCCCAACTACGTCGAGTTTGGAGTCCGTGTCGTTGAAGACACCAACCATTGCGCCGAATCCTTCCGCGATGGCGAAGTCAGCCTTCACACCGGTGTGGTAGAAGGGACCGTTGCTAAAGAGGTAGGACATGGTGTAGTTGGCGTTACCGGGCACATCGATTACCTCATAACCGATGAAGGTACCGAAGTTACCGAGGGTGATCGTCACGGCATCAGATGGTGAGTAAGCAACGTACAACTGCTGGACGGTGCTGGCAAAATTGCCGGTCAGGGCGCCACCGAAGTTGCTGTCACCATTAGCTTCTACGGCACGGGGACCGAAGCCCAGTTGGCCGACAAAGCTGACGTCGCCCATTGTCTTTTCTGCGAGCAGATTGACGTTACCGATACCGAAAGTGTTAGTGGCGCTGGAAAACGAAGTGGGCAGCAACAGGGCATCCTCATTAGCACCCGCGCTATTGATCAGGCTGGAGCTGTAGTAAGCATCCACGTAACCGGTAAGACTAAAGCTGGGCTCTTCCTCGGTCTTCTCCACCTCTTCGGTGGGAGGATCCGTGGGTAGTGGGTCAGTTGATTGAGGGCCCGTAACCTGGGCGAAGAGCGGCGTGCAGAAAAGCGTTCCGGCCGCAAGAGTGAGTGTAGTAAAAAGTTTCATTGTTAGTCTTCTGAAGTTCTGAGGGGAAATGGGAGTATATAATAGGTCGTTGTCCTCAGGCTGGGTGGCTAGCTCGTCACTAGTCTCCCAGCCTGAGTCAACGAGTTGGTTTAGCCTTCGGTAAGTTGGAATACACCGTCTTTCTTACCGTCCGTGTAAGCGTGCATATCGTGCTCGCCTACGTCGAGGCCTTTAATTTCTTCTTCCTCATCCACGCGAATGCCAAGGGTAACCTTGAGTGCACCCATGATGCCAAAGGCAGCAACGAAGGAGAAGGCGCCAATGGCGGCAACACCGATGAGTTGAGTTACGAAACTGTGCTCAGGGTTAGTAGAGAAAATACCTACTGCAAGCGTACCCCAGATACCACACACACCATGTACGGAAGTGGCACCTACGGGGTCGTCCAACTTGAGCGTACGGTCGAAGAATACGATGCTCAGTGGGATGATGATACCAGCGATGAGGCCGATAATGATGGCGGAAGAACCCGTCACTACGTCAGCACCAGCAGTGATACCAACAAGGCCACCGAGGATACCATTCATCACCATGGAGAGGTCGTAAGACTTGAACATGATGTACGCCGTAAAGAAGGCAGCGATACCACCGGCAGCAGCGGCCAGGGAAGTGGTTACGAATACGAGGGAAACACCGTTAGGGTCAGCGCTCAGTACGGAACCGCCGTTAAAGCCGTACCAACCGAACCACAGGAGGAAAACACCGATGGTAGCGAGTGGCATGGAATGGCCGGGGATAGCCGTAATCCGGCCGTCGCTTTTGTACTTACCCTTACGTGCACCCAACAGAATGATGGCGGCCAAAGCGGCAAAGCCACCGGCAGCGTGTACGACCGTAGATCCAGCAAAGTCGTAGAAGCCCATGGCATCCAACCAGCCAGCGCCCCACTTCCAACTACCCGTGATGGGGTAACAGATCGCTACGAAGATGGTAGCAAAAAGGAGGAAAGGAACGAGTTTGATCCGTTCGGCAACGGCACCGGATACAATCGTGGCACACGTAGCGGCGAACATACCCTGGAAGATAAAGTCGGTATAACCGGTCATAGCCATTGCGTCACCGGCATCCGCCTGTACTTGCTGGGCGGCGTAGTCGGCAGAAGCTCCGGCATCCCAGTCCATGGGGCTGAAGCCGCCGAGGATGTCACCGATCAACCAGCCGTCCCCGGGGTACATCAGGTTGTAACCTACCAGGTAGTAAGTCAGCAGACCGATGGAAAGGATCATGCAGTTCTTGAAGAGAATATTGACCACATTTTTCTTTTGCACGAAACCGGCTTCCAGACACGCAAAGCCGAGGTGCATGATGAATACGAAGCAAGTCGCTACGAGTATCCACAGGTTATTAATGAAAAAAGCTTCCATAGCAGAATTGAGGTTTATGGGAGATCGCCCTCCCAAGTAGAAGTGTAGTGAAAGAATCGTCCCAGGCCCCCCAATCAGCAGGGGGGATAGGACTTCTGAACTAATCTGGCTAAAAGTGGTGAATGGCTGAAGGGTGGCCCAGCGGTAAACAGTGAAAGAAGTGCTGAAGGCCAGTGATGGTCGAGCGGTTAAATCAACCAGTGTAAAGGTGAGTTGCAGTAGTATTTGCTGGAGGCATTCCTCGAGTAGCCTGCTTTAAATGGCGCTCTCGTCCCGCTCTCCGGTACGAATGCGGACGATGCCTTCCACGTCGTAAATGATGATCTTGCCGTCGCCTACTTTACCGGTCTTGCCGGCCGCCTGGATGGCACCAACAATGTCGTTGACCTTGGCCGCGGGGGCGAGGATATCCAGTTGGAGGCGGGCGATGTAGTCGGCGTCGTACACACTACCGCGGTAGGTGAGTTGCTCGCCGCGTTGGAGGCCGAAGCCTTTTACCTCCGTCAGGGTAAAGAAGTTGACGTCGATGGCCGCAAGGGCGTCCCGTACGGACTCAAAACGGGAAAGGCGAATAATAGCTTCAATTTTCTTCATGCGAAGTGGCTACTTATTGCTCCGAAGGTTGGTGGTTAATCAGCTCGGAAGGGTTAAGAACTAAAAATTGGGCGGTGCTATCTGGAGGGCTGCTCAGCGAGTGTCGTCACCCCCGCTTTGTTGATCACAAAAGTGAACAAGGATTTGGACCCAGTTTAGCTAAGGTGTTTGTACTTTTGTTATGATCACAATGGCTACTTTTTCCACAAACCATTGTTAATCAATTTCTTACAAATTATTAATCGCGCATGCCCAAGCAGATTAAAGATCAACTTTGGCGGCTCATTAAAAGCCTGAACAAGTCCGAGAAACGGAACTTCAAGCTCTACGCAAACCGCCTGGGGGCGGCTTCGGAACGGAAATTCGTCTCCTTGTTCAAGGCCATGGATCGGGCAGCGAGCGAGGATGATGGCGCCATCCGGGAGAAGCTACAACTGAGCGCGGCCGGCTACTCCAACCTCAAGCGCCACCTTTACCAGGAAGTGCTCACCAGCCTCCGTTTGATCCACATCACCAAGGAGGTGGACATTGAACTACGGGAACAGATCGACTTCAGCCGCATCCTCTACGGTAAGGGACTGTACCTCGACGCTCTACGCGTCCTCGAGCGGGCCAAGCACCGGGCCATCGACCACAATCAGGATTTACTCCACCTCGAGATCGTAGAATTTCAGAAGCTGATCGAAGCCCGCCACGTTACGCTTAGCCGTCAGATCGTCAACAAGATGGACCTGTTGCTGAACGAGTCCGCCATGAAGAGTTACTCCATCCTCAATACGAGCGAGTTGCTCAACATGAATATCCAGGTTCACGGCCGGTACATCGAACGGGGGCACGTTCGGTCCGAAGAAGAGCGGGAGGAAAACGACCGGTTCTGGTCCGAGATCCAAACGGTGCGGATTGACCGTGAGACCGTCACGAGTACCTTCCACCAGAAGATCAACCGCTTCCAGGCGGCGATGTGGTACCACTACATCGAGTTGAACTTTGCCGAGAGCCAGCAAGCCGCCGAGAACGCCTCTACCCTCTTCACCATCAGCCGGCAGATGACGGTGAAGGACCCCGACCTGTACGTGCGCTGCCTCTACTACGTCACGGTGTTCGCCTACCTCAACGAGGAACCAAAAACCATGCGGCGTTACCGATCTCGGCTGGGGGCTTTCATGGACGATGAGAAGATCCGCTTCAACGAAAACTCCCGCCGCATCGGGGCCGTGTACCGCAAACTCAGCCGGTACAATGAATTATTCCTGCTGAAAGACTACGCCGCGGCCTACGATTTCAGCCGGCGCATCGCGGAAGACTACGCCAGTGGGGCCTTCAAACCGGCCCGCCACCGTTGGGGGCTCTTCCTGTACAAATCCGCCGCAGCGGCGTTCCTACTCGGTAAATACGATGATGCCATCGATGATTTAAACGAGGTCATTAACATGAAGACGGGCATCCACCGGCAGGATCTGATGATCAACACGCGGCTCCTCCACGCGCTCTGCAATTATGAGTTGGGTCACCATTCGCTGGTCGCCTACCACCTCACCAGCCTCAGTCGGCTCTTACGCAAGAGTCGGGAGGCGGCGGAGGTCCACCGCGCTACCGTCCTTACGTTGCAGCGGCTCATCAGTCTTCCGGTTGCGGAGCGCGGGCCCCAGTATTTACGCCTGTCCCAGGAAGTCGACCGGCTGAAGAGCGACCCATTTGAGGCCAAGGCACTGATGTATCTTGACGTTACCCATTGGTTAGCCGGCTACACCCATTTCACCGCACCTGCGGCAGCGCCCAGTTCCTTCAAGTAGCTTGGACGAAGCAGTTCAAGGTGGCGCTGCCGCGGGTGCCCAGCCATTGGAATTGCAGTAATTGGCAGCTGACGGACAGGACAACTACCGGGGTGCAAATACCTGCTTAACGGGAAAGGACCTACCTTAGTCATGAATTTGTAAACTACTTCGACCGCATTGCACTGCGGTACTTTAAACCAACATCATGAAACGACTACTACCGATACTGGCCGTGATGGCCGGGCTCCTCCTCACTATTTTATTCTCCGCAAGTTCCGGTGGTGCCGCCGCTGGTAATGGACGTGGTTACACCGGCGCGCCCAGTTCGGGTGGAGGTACGGAAAGCCTGTGTACCCAATGCCACGGAGGGGGCAATTTTGGCGAACCGGGCGTAGCCGTCTTGATCTCCGAAACTGATGGAGGAGATAATGTAGCAGCGTACAAGCCCGGTGAGACTTACTTCGTAACCGTTGACATCTCCGCACTTAACTCACCGGCCGCTTACGGATTTCAGTCTCTCTTCCTGGCTGACGATGGCACCATGATTCGCCCACCGGCGGGCACGCTGCAGAATCCGACGAACGGGACCAGAATCTCTGCCGCGCGCGGCAGAGACTACGCCGAACAAAGTGCCCGCAGCGCCACGGGCTCCTTCTCCTTCGAATGGGTAGCACCCGAAGCGGGAACTGGCGAGGTGACGATGTACACCGTCGGTAATGCCGTTAATTCCAACTTCGGAACCAGTGGCGACAGTCCATCCACCGCGCCCACAATCGTAACCCTTTCGGAGGACCGATCCCTACCCGTCGACCTCGTGTCCTTCACCGCAACGGCCGAAAAAGGCACCCCTACCCTACGCTGGGAAGCCGAGAACGAAGAAGCCTTCTCCCACTACTCCGTAGAAAGGAACACCGGATTGGAGTGGACAACCATTGCCCGCGTGGACGGCAACGGTGCGGAGCATTATTCCTTTTCCGACGTGGCCGCACCAGTTGGCGAAAATACCTACCGCCTAAAAATGGAAGACCTGGACGGAACTTATGCCTACAGCCCGGTACGGAGTCTTCTTTTGGAGGAAGGAGGCATCAGTATATACCCCAATCCTACGCAGGACTTCATCAAGGTACCGCAACGAGCAACCTTATCCGGACAGGGGCGAATTATTTCCGCTGACGGTAAGGTCATCCGAGCCGTAAGTACTGTGGAGGCCATCGACGTGCGGGACCTTGCCCCCGGCGTGTATTACCTTTCCGTAGAATTGGCGGGCAACCCTTCCGTACAACGCTTCATCAAGCGGTAAGGAAGATTTCCCTATTCACTCACCTAGCGATACCACAATATGAATAAGAATATTTACACCTATCTGCTCCTGGCCGGTGGCCTATTGGCCTGCGTGACTTTTCTCGGAAACTCCCGCGGGGCGGCATCCGCCGGCAACTATTACACCGGAGCACCCAGCGCCGCCGGTGGAACGGAAGGCACCTGTAGCACCTGCCACCGCTCGGGTAGCTTCGGCGAACCCAGCCTGGAACTGCTATTTGCCGATGCCGGTAGCGATGATTTTGCCGCACTGACCGCCTACGAACCAGGAAAAGAATACCAGGTGAAGTTAGCCGTCGGATACATGAGCGACGCTCCGGCTGGTTACGGCTTTCAGACACAGATCCTGACGAGTGGGGCGAACCCCACCACCGCCGGAACTCTGACGGCGTCAGGACCGGTTAGAATCAGCAACGGACCCAACGGATCCGGCCGCCGTTACGCGGAGCAGAGCCAAATTTCGAACGATAGTAGCTTCGTCTTTAGCTGGACGGCCCCCGACGCGGGCACCGGTGCAGTGGACATCTACTCTGTCGGCAACCTCGTCAACCGCGCGCAGGGAATGGGTGGCGATAATGGAAGTTCCAGCCCTCTGATTACCGCTTTGGCGGAAGGGCAACCTTCCGGGGTAAATAATCTCGTACGTTTATCCGGCGCCCTATTCCCAAATCCACTACGGCCGGGCCAGGCTGCTACCCTGCGGGTGGACGTGCTGCGGAGCGGAGACTACCAACTGCAAGTGACGGACCTTGCTGGCCGCATCCTAACCCGCAGCGACCAATACCTGGCTACGGGTAGCCAAACGCTGAATCTCAACGTTGCTTCACTCGTGCCGGGTGTTTACGTGGTATCTCTTCAAAGTGGAGCGGATGCCTTCGTGCAACGCTTGGTGGTAGAGTGATCCGATAGTTTAACTGGTACTTAACCAAGAAAGCCGCCTCTTCCGTAGAAGGGGCGGCTTTGTCATTTCGTTGGCGGGCAACATCAAATACTATTGGCGTGGTTTTAATCCCAAACGTAGGGAAACGATGTGGCTAAAGGTGCTGCGTCCGTCGTCCTCCCCCAAATCGGTATAGGCGTAATCCACGTTGAGCTGGCCAACCTTGAGACCAAGGCCGAGTGACGGGCGGGAGTTGATGCGCTCTTCCAAATCAAAATCCTGGATTCTTTGCAGTTGGGATACACCGGCGCGGATGAAGATGAAGTCGCCGTAATCTGCCTCCAAGCCGAAGGCGGGGTCCAGGCTGATGGGGTCCTCAGCGATGAGGGTATTCCGTTCTCCGTCGGTGGTCGCGATGAGGTCGAGTTCGGCGGTTAGGTTTATATCCTTCGTGATATTGAACTTCCGGGCGGCCGCGAGGATGAAGGTAGGGTTGGTCGTCTCCACGCTTTCAATCACGATGTCGTTACCCGTTGCGGTGAGGGTGGTTCTTTCCTCTTCGGTGAAGTTGAGGGACCAGGTGTTGAAGGTGGAGGTAATGTCCTTTCCCAGCAAGGCGAAGGTCCAGTTACCCCGGTCGAGCTGCGCGCCGAGGTCGAGCCCGAACCCCCAGCTGGTAGCAAATTCCCCAATAGTGCGATGGATGACCTTTACGTTACCGCCGACTCGTAGATCGCCCGCAGCCTTGGGGAAGGTGCGTGCGTAGGTGCCCAGGAAAGCGTAGTCCGCAGCCGAAAACTCCGTGATGTTATCAAAGTTGATGGTGCCGTCCGCCTCGTAGAGGGAGAGGGTGTTTGGGATGTTATCGATCCCAAAGCGGATGAGGCTTAGCCCCAGCCGTTGGTTGCCACTGGCTAATGGCAAGGTGAAACCCAGGTAATCGTAGTTCCCTACGCCACCGAACCATTCGGCGTGCATGGCCCCGATCTCGAGGCCCGCATCCGGATCAATCCCCGCCAGCCCTGCGGGGTTCCAGGCGGTTGCGTAGACATCTTGCTGGCTGGCTACAACGGCCGTTCCCATGCCGTGAGCGCGGGCGCCGACGCCAATCGTCAGGAATTCGTTACTGTACTTCTGGGCGGTTGCGGTAGCCGTCAGCGCAAAAATGCAGATCAGGGCGAGTAGGTGCCGGTGTGGTTTGGGGGACATAGGACAAAGGTAAAAGGAAGCAACGACGTAGCGCGAGGAATCGGTGTGCGCCCGTAGGATATGTGATACCTTTAGCTTCGGAAACGTTGGCGAAAGCTGCTGCTCCGTCGTTGCCACTACACTTTACCCCTCCATGTCCACCCCTGCCGTTCAACTCCGCCAAGCCAGCATCCACCAGGGTGACCGGGAAGTGCTGGGTGACGTCAACCTGGAAATGGCACCGGGAGAATTCGTTTACCTCGTTGGTAAGACCGGGGCGGGTAAATCCAGCCTACTCAAAACCCTGTACGGGGCCCTGCCACTTAAAGGTGGGGAGGGTACGGTGGCCGGCACTGACCTTCGCAAGCTGAAGCGGCGCCAGCTCCCCAAACTACGCCGACAGTTGGGCATCATCTTTCAGGATCTCAACCTCTTGACGGACCGGACGGTCGACGACAATCTCCACTTTGTCCTCCGGGCCACCGGGATGCGCAAGCAAAAGGAACGGGACTCCCGCATTGCCGAAGTACTCCACGCCGTCGGTCTCCCCGCAGTGGGTGGGCAGCGACCCTTTACTTTAAGCGGCGGGGAACAGCAGCGGATCGCCGTTGCCCGGGCTCTACTGAACCAACCCAAACTGATCATCGCCGATGAGATCACCGGCAACCTCGACCCCGAGACCAGCCTGGAAATGCTTAATCTGATGCGCGAGCTGGCCCGCCAGCAATCCACGGCCATCCTTTTTGCTACTCACGACGATCGCTTGCGGGAAAGCTACCAGGCCCGGACACTCCACTGTGTTGACGGCAAGGTTATTAACGACTAAACTCTCTCGACACCACCGTGCACGCACCAAACAAGATCTACGTTACCCTGAGCCTGGGCCTCTCCCTTTTCCTGCTGGGAATCGTGGCCTTCTGGGCCTGGCAAGCGCACGACCTAACGCAGCGCTTGCGCCAACAGATGCAAATGGTGGTGGAGTTGGAGCCCGACTACCAGGAGTTCCAACTCAAAGGGCTGCTGACCTCCTTAACGACGGCACCCTACGCCAGCCTCGAAAGCCCTCCCCGCTTTGAGTCTAAAGATGTGGGCATTCGTGAATTGGACCCAGAACTGGCTAAAGACCTCGGTGATTTGGGTATCAATAACCCCTTGCTGGACATTGTCGCCTTCACCGTTCCTTTGGAGTACTTGCAGGAGGACAGCCTCCGCGCTATCGTCGCAGAAGTACAACTCCTTCCTGGTGTTTTGGCCGTGCACTACCCTTCCGGCTTGGCGGAGGAGTTGGCAGATAATGCGCGGAAGGTTACCCTGGGTTTACTCGCACTGGCGGTCCTATTTCTCCTGATCACTGCCCTGCTGATTCACAATACTGTACGGCTGAGTCTCTCCGCGAACCGCTTACTCATCAAAACGCAGGAATTAGTGGGGGCGAGTTGGGGCTTCATCAGCCGGCCTTACCTCTGGCGTGGATTGTGGCAGGGGGCAGTCGCTGGCCTGCTCGCCGCCGGTGGACTCGTCGCTACCTGGTTTGGAATTGACGGCTTACTTCCGGAATTAGGCTTGACACGTAACGTAGAACCCATCGCCATCGTCGCTGCGGCGCTGGTAGCGTTGGGGATGCTCATCAGTTTCCTTAGTTATTATGTCGGCGTACGGCGTTACCTTCGCCTCCCGATTGATGAATTGTACTGACTCGACTCATTGAGGTTGCCTCAGTAACGTGGCATCATTGGAGCGTGAGCACCTACTTTAACCTAAAGTAACCCGGCTCCCCGCTACTGCTCCTTATCATTGCCTACCTAAACCGCCCCCCTACCATGGCTAAAGGAAGAAAGAAAGATAAAAAGGTCAAGATCGCCGCTGAATCCACGCGCATTGCCTCCCCGAAAGTGGCCGTCCCCAAAGTTAAATTTGAGGAGCCCAAGCGTACGGTAGCCCAACCAGCCCGTGCCCTCACCTTTGGCCCAGAAACCTACAAGTGGATGGGCATCGGGTTTGGCCTCGTCGTCCTCGGTCTGATCCTGATGGCCGGCAGCCGGGGGGATAACTTCAGTGAATTCGACATTAACGACATCTACAGCCCGGTAAAGACCACCCTTGCCCCCGCCATCATTCTCGCTGGTCTTGGAGTGACGATCTACGCTATTCTTAAGAAGTAACGTTGGAAGAACTTTTGCGCGCCCTCGTCCTGGGCATTGTACAGGGCTTGACGGAATTTCTACCCGTTAGCAGCAGTGGGCACCTGGAACTGGCCAAGTGGATCATGGGCGACGATAGCCTCGCCGCCGAGAGCATGCTGATGACCGTCACCCTCCACGCGGCGACCGCGCTGGCAACGGTGGTCGTCTTCAGAAAGGACATCCTCGACATTCTACGGGACCTATTCCAATTCAAGTGGAATGAGGGTACCAAGTACGCCCTGCTCATCATCCTCAGTATGATCCCCGCCGCCATCGTTGGGGTGCTGTTCGACGAAGCCCTGGAGGCGCTGTTCAATCGGCAAATTGCCCTCGTTGCGGGGATGCTCCTGCTCACTGGTGTTCTCCTTTTCCTGGCGGACCGGGCGAAGGATACGGAGAAGTCCGTCGGCTGGTCCGATGCCGCCATCATTGGCATTGCGCAAGCCATCGCTATCCTCCCGGGTATTAGCCGATCGGGCGCAACCATCTCTACTAGCGTGCTTTTGGGAGTAGACCGTTCCAAATCCGCTCGGTTTAGCTTTCTGATGGTTGTTCCCTTGATCTTGGGAAAGATGGCCAAGGACCTGCTGGACGGAGAATATGCCGGCACGGTCAACATCACTGCTCTCGGCATCGGTTTCGTAGCGGCTTTCTTCACCGGCATCGCCGCCTGCGTCTGGATGATCAAACTCGTCAAAAAAGCGGAACTCAAGTGGTTCGCGTACTATTGTTTCGGGGTAGCCGCGTTGGTGTTTGCGGTACTCCTCATCCGGTAACTGCCCAACCAAATTTGTTGATAAAAGCAAAGCGGCGAGCTCCCAATGGGTACTCGCCGCTTTGCTTTTGGTACTCTACTAATTACCGTATATCAATCCGCGGATTGGTTGCTCAGTGGTTGTTTTGGATCCTTCGCCGCTTCCTGGGCGTAGGTATTCAACTTCACCTGCTTGGCCGCGGACTTACCCGGCCTGATCTTCATGTTCAGGAACTCTACCAAGAGGGAGAAAGCAATCGCGAAGTAGAGGTAGCCCTTCGGGATAGTCCCGATCTCACTACCAAATACTTCCAAGTGCCCCAGGTGAGCGCCCTCGGTGATGAGCATAAACCCAATCAGGATCAGGAAACTCAGGCCCAACATCTGAATGGTCGGGTTGCGGTTCACGAAGTTGCCTACGGGTACGGCAAAGAGCATCATTATGAGCACGGAAACGACTACGGCAATGATCATGATGATCAGGGCGCCCGTTACACCGTTCGTCATCCCCACCGCGGTAAGAATGGAATCAAAGGAGAAGACAATATTGATGAGGGTAATTTGAAATATTACGGACCCCAGTGAGGCGCCTCCTTTCCCTCCCGGATCACCGTCAGTATGTTCATCGCCCTCGAGTTTATGGTGGATCTCGGAGGTGGATTTATAGAGCAGGAAAATGCCTCCCGCGATCAGGATCAGGGCCTGTCCACCGAAGCCGCCCTTCGCCCAACCCCAGTCGAAGTGGAACCAGGCTTCCTCCATAGAGATCAACCACGACACCCCGAAGAGTAAGGCGATACGCATGACCATGGCGAGAATCAGGCCGATATTGGTGGCCTTTTTCTGCTCTTCTTCATCTTTCAACTTACCCGAGGCGATGGAAATGAAGATAATATTATCAATCCCCAGTACGATCTCGAGGAAGGTCAGAGTGAGCAGGGATAACCAAACGGCACCGCTGCCGAAATCAGGAATAGTAAACATGCGTGCTGGGTAAGTACAAAAGGCCGGAAAACCCGGCGCCTGACAAAACTACGCATCTTGTTCTATGTTTGTTCCCCTCAACTGACCCACTCATGTCCGAAACAAAATTCCGCCGTCTCAAATTGGACGAACTCAACGACGTTCGTGACCAATTCGTCAAGTTCCTGGCCGTGAACGGTATTGACGCTAATAGTTGGCAGACCATCAAAGTGGAGGACCCGCAACGGGCGGATGGCCTGATCCTGCAGTTTTCCCAAATCGTCTTTTCCGGAGTGATCGAAAGGGTGAAGTACCTCGTCCACCGCAAACCTAACGATCTGCGGACCTACAAAACGGACGAGGACAAGATCTACATGCGCGGCATCCTGCTGGACGGAGTGACAACCGTTGACTTTACGCGCGACGAGTATTCGCCCAAAGAGATGTTTGAGCGTTTGCAGGCGGATCAGGTTAAAGCTAAGCTGTATTCCGCCGAGCGTGCCTACCTACCCATCGGCCGCGATCAGGACATTTTTCACCTCCTCGAACAAGGCGCTCTCATCGATGAAGGGGAACTTTTCCGCACGCTGGAAGAAATTTAGGTAGTACAATCGTTTGTCCTTTTTACGGCGCTGCCGCGGGTGCAATGGAATGGGGAAAACACTGTACTTTACCCTTCTTTATTCCCCATTACCCTGCACCTGCGGCAGCGCCCAACTGGTGGCGGAAGATATGGGAAGACCATTAATCTAGACGACATGCGCTTTTTACTCTTCCTGGCCCTCCCCTTCCTCGCTGCTTTGGATGGATGCGGCGACAAAGGAGCCACCCCTGCAGCCACTGCCAGCAGCGGATCGGGCACCAACTTTACGGAAAAACCCGCCGACGACGCTATCTACCGGGACGCCTCGGAATCGACTAAATCCAGAATCGCGGACCTCATTAGTCGGATGACCGTAGAGGAAAAAGTAGCCCAGGTGACCGCCGTGTGGGCCGATAAGAAGCGGATGTATCAAAACGGTTACGACTTCAACCCGGACAGCGCCAGTGTGATCATGCCCCACGGCATAGGCCACGTAACCCGCCCGAGCGAACTTTCCGGGCCACCCGATACGGGGCGCACGGCCGTCAATGAAGTGGCCTACGTCAACGCTATTCAGAAGTGGATGGTGGAAGAAACGCGCCTGGGCATCCCCGCCCTCATGCACGAGGAAAGCCTCCACGGGCTAGCCGCACTGGACGCCACGAGCTGGGGCCAACCCATCAGCGTAGCCGCCAGCTTTAACCGGGAACTGACGCGTGAACTCTACGCCACCGCCGGGCGCCAGGCCGCCAGCCGCGGTGCCCACGTCGTCCTCACACCGGTAGTGGACGTTGCCCGGGACCCGCGTTGGGGCCGCGTGGAAGAAACGCTCGGTGAAGACCCCTACCTCGCCGCACAAATTGGATTGCAGGCCGTACTGGGCTTCCAGGGAGACGATAAAAAGTGGGACGAAGGCGAAATCTTTGCCACCCTTAAGCACATGGCCGGCCACGGAGAACCGGAAGGTGGTACCAACATTGGCCCCGCTAACATTTCGGAGCGGACGCTGCGCGAAGTGTTTCTCTACCCCTTCCGTTACATCGTGCGCGAAGGCAACGTGCGCAACATCATGGCCAGCTACAACGAAGTGAACGGCCTACCCAGCCACGCCAATAGCTGGATGCTGAACGACGTCCTGCGCGGCGAATGGGGCTACCAGGGCGCCGTGGTCTCCGACTACTTTGCCGTTCGCGAACTGGCCGACCGCCACGCCGTGGCCGCCGACTGGAAGGAAGCCGCCGTGCGCGCCATCTCCTCCGGGGTGGACATTGAGCTACCGGACCGCGAAGCCTTCCCCTTCCTCGTAGAAGCCGTCAACGACGGTACCCTGGACGTGGAGATCCTGAACACCGCCGTAGGCCGCATCCTCAAGCAAAAGTTTGACCGCGGGCTCTTCGAGAATCCCTACACCGACCCCGCCAAAGTGATCAATAACACCGAGGTGGATAACGCCCTTGTACGCCGCGCCGGCGCGGAGAGTATGATCCTGCTGAAAAACAACGGTGTGCTGCCACTAGATAAGGAAAGCGTTGGCCGCGTTGCGATCGTTGGGCCAAATGCGGACCGTGTTCTCCTCGGTGGATACTCCGACATGCCCGACCACTTCGTGACCGTTAAAATGGGCCTCGAGAACGCACTCGGGGAGGGTGACGTCATCTACTCCGAAGGTGCCCGCGTGACGGAACCAGGAAGTTGGTACCGTGACCCCGTGGTGGCCATCAACGAAAGCGAAGACCGGCTCCGCATCCGCGCGGCCGTACGCGCTAGCCGTAGTGCCGACGTCATCGTCGTGGCCGTCGGCGGCAACGAACTGACCAGCCGCGAAGCTTGGGCCGAAGGCCACTGGGGTGACCGCCCCACCCTCGAGCTCGTTGGGTTGCAGAACGAACTGATCGACGAACTGGCGAAGACCGGTAAACCCGTAATCGGGCTAGTCTTTGGTGGCCGCCCCCTCAACATCAGTAACCTGACGGAGAAAGCCGACGCCGTCTTCCAGTGCTTCTACCTCGGCCAGGAGACCGGCAATAGCGTTGCGGATGTACTCTTTGGCGACAAGGATCCTGGCGGCCGTTTGCCGATCTCCATGCCCCGCTCCGTTGGCCACATTCCGGCCTACTACAACTACAAGCCAACGGCACGCCGCGGTTACCTCTTCGATGACGTGACTGCCGCCTGGTCCTTCGGTTACGGACTGAGCTACACGACTTGGGACGTGAGCCCCCCTACCCTTTTGGCTGCTTCTGCTGCCATTGATGAAAACGTCACGGTATCCGTTACCGTTAAGAATACCGGGGAGCGAGAAGGCTCGCAGGTGGTGCAACTGTACGTTCGGGATAAGGTGAGCCAAGTCACCCGGCCGGTAAAGGAGCTCAAAGGGTTCCAGAAAGTCTACCTCGCGCCGGGTGCCAGTGAAACGGTCACCTTTAACCTCGACCGCGAAGCCTTGGAATACCTCGGCCCGAACATGGAATGGATCACCGAGCCGGGAGAATTCGATGTCATGGTAGGTACGAGTAGCCTGGATGCAGACCTGAAAAAAGTCACGTTCACACTGACGGGGAACGCTCGGTAGGTTGTACAAGTCAGAGTGCTGCTAACTTCCCAGATCGACGGACTGGTGCTGCTTCGGCGTGTCTTTACCGGCGTAGAGCCACTCCGAGAAAATGCTATCCATCATTGGCGTAACCACGTAGGCCAGCAGTGGCACCAAAATCAAAGTTTCCACGGCGAGCTTTAGGGCCAATGGTTTTAACCCCAGCCATTTGGTGGAGTAGCTAATTACGAGGATGGTGGGGAATAGCCCTAACCACTTTACGATGAGTAGTTTCCATTTGGTTGGTGGGGTGCCTTTTGCCGGGTCAGCCATTTTATAGTTTTAAAATAGAGCAGCTCGCGTCCGCAAAAGTTTGGGATGAAGTATCACCGTAGTATTCTCGTATAGATCTGAGAATCTTGAAGAACACTGCAAGCCAATGATTACACGACGGTTTTCCTCCAACAGCGCTTGGACGTTTCTTTTGCACTGTCGCCAGCTGACCAAGACTAGTTAGTCTATACACACGTGTTCTAACTGTAAAGCGCCGACTCCCCAGTTTGGGCAGTCGGCGCTTTACAGATTTGAAACAGTTCGGGATATCACTCAACCACAATCAGCTCACCAATAAAGGCACCGGTAGCTGTTTGGCCATTGCCATAGGTTACCGCGATGGCAACGGTACGGTTGTTACCCGTAGTACTCACCGTGATGGTACCTCCTTCAATGGCACCACCCTCATCTGAGAATATATCGTCGACCGGAGTATTGACGAGAACACCTCCACCGAACTGGAATGCATCAATATCATCAATATCGTCTTCCGCGGAGTAGGTGTACACACCGTCGGTCAGCGAGGAGGTATTGTCCGATTTCATGACCAGAAAAATACCGTTAGTGGACGTACCCTCGAATTCACCGTCGACTACGGTGATGCCACCGTCCGTCAAGAAGACGTACTTAGTGCTGTCGGGCTGATCCAGTTCGAAAAGGTTTTGGAAGTAGTATCCCTGCGTCAAATCGACGTTGGTACCATCTAGGGAGATTACGTTCTGTTCTGCCGGTCCGTCGGGACTGTCATCATCATCGCAGGCTGCGAAAGTGAAGAGGAAGGCCAGGAGGCATAGTAGGTTAAGAAATTTCATAAGAATAGGGTGTCTCGGGGTGTGAATTGCTTAGAGTTACTTGGCAACCCAACGTAAATGAAGAAGGTGTAACCGCTGGCTTGACGTTCACAAAGGTCAGTGTGTGAGTAGTGATCCAACCTTTCTCTCCAGGTACCGGAAATAAAATACCCCAGCTGAATTGATCAACTGGGGTATCTTATTAAGTATCGGGCGAAACGCTAGTACCGGTAGTGCTCCGGCTTGTAAGGACCCTCAACTGGTACGTCGATGTATTCGGCCTGCGCGCTGCTCAGTTCTTCGAGCTCCACACCAATTTTAGCGAGGTGAAGGCGGGCAACCTTTTCGTCGAGGTGCTTAGGCAGCATGTATACTTTGTTCTCGTACTTATCGCTGTTCTCCCACAGCTCCAACTGTGCAAGCACCTGGTTGGTGAAGGAGTTAGACATTACGAAAGAGGGGTGTCCCGTACCACAACCGAGGTTGACGAGGCGGCCTTCCGCCAGAATGATCACATCCTTACCATCCACGTTGTAGAGGTCGACTTGCGCTTTGATCTCGTCCTTCGTGTGGCCGTAGTTTTCGTTCAACCATGCCATGTCGATCTCATTGTCGAAGTGGCCGATGTTACAAACGATGACCTTATCGTTCATCGCACGGAAGTGCTGTTCGGTGAGGATGTTGAAGTTACCCGTAGCGGTCACGATGATGTCGGCGCGGTGAATGGCGTTCATCATTTTCTTCACTTCGAATCCGTCCATCGCGGCCTGGAGCGCACAGATGGGGTCGGCCTCGGTGACGATCACGCGAGCACCGGCTCCCCGTAGGGAAGCGGCGGTACCCTTACCAACGTCGCCGTAGCCGGCAACAATGGCGACCTTACCGGCCATCATGACGTCAGTAGCGCGACGGATCGCATCAACTGCGGACTCCTGACAACCGTACTTGTTGTCGAATTTCGACTTGGTGACGGAGTCGTTTACGTTGATGGCGGGCATTACGAGGGTACCCTTTTTCATCCGCTCGTAGAGGCGGTGCACACCAGTGGTGGTTTCTTCGGAAAGGCCCTTGATGGCGCCGGCTAGTTCGGGGTAATCGTCGAATACCATGTTGGTGAGGTCACCACCATCGTCGAGAATCATGTTCAGCGGCTCACCGCCGGGGAAGGCGCGCAAGGTTTGCTCGATACACCAATTAAATTCCTCTTCGTTCATACCCTTCCAGGCAAAAACGGGCACACCCGCAGCGGCGATCGCGGCGGCGGCGTGGTCC
Source organism: Lewinella sp. 4G2 (assembly GCF_001625015.1). Classification (NCBI taxonomy): domain Bacteria; kingdom Pseudomonadati; phylum Bacteroidota; class Saprospiria; order Saprospirales; family Lewinellaceae; genus Lewinella; species Lewinella sp. 4G2. The sequence goes on from NZ_LVWJ02000011.1 coordinate 21,941, forward strand.
TGCGTAGAGAAAATGTTACAGCTGGACCAGGTAACGTCGGCGCCCAGTTCAACGAGGGTTTCGATGAGTACGGCGGTCTGGATGGTCATGTGGAGACAACCAGCAATGCGGGCACCCTTCAGTGGCTTAGATGCGCCGAATTCTTCGCGCAATGCCATCAATCCGGGCATTTCTGCTTCGGCGAGGCGGATTTCCTTGCGGCCCCAGGCGGCAAGGTTGATGTCTTTTACTTTGTAGTTCGTGGCGGTCGCGGCTGCGGACATAGCTTACTTGTTTTAGTAGGCCGCAAAGGTACGGAATCCTTACGGCACACGGATTGTTACCGAGCCCAGCGAAAAGATTTTCACTGAGTGCTGTTATGATGGTTAAAATGATTCCTATCGCATCCGCAACTACAGAAGTGGCGCCAGTACATCGTACGATTGCTGAGTAAGGCGGGTGTAGAATTCCTCCGTAAAGGCAGAGCTCCCGTGGTCTTCCAAAAATTTCTTTTGCTCGGGCGAGAGACCGACGGGGTTCTCGTCGATACTACCGGGGTAAGGGTTGGCGGGCGTTCGATCCAGTGGCGGGCAAAACTCTACGGAAACTGCACCGTCGTAGCCGATGTCCTTTAGCACGGCAATGATTTTGGACCAGTCCAGCGCGCCCATCCCCGGGGCCATGCGGTTGTTATCCGCGACGTGGAAGCCGTGGAGTCGGTCGGCGGAATCCCGGAGGGCTTGCTCCCAGTCCGCTTCTTCCAGGTTCATATGGTAGATATCCAGGCAAACCCCGCAATTGGGCCCAGTCGCTTCAGCGAGGGCGTAGGCCTGCGCGGCGCGGTTCACGAAGTACGTTTCGAAACGGTTGATGGGTTCAATGCCCAGCAGTACGCCTGCCTTTTCTGCGTGTTCGTACAGTTCCTGCATCCCGGCGACCGCCCACTTCCACTCTTGTTCCGGGGTGCTATCGGGTACGATCTTACCAACGGTTCCCGGTACCACGCTGAGCATATGGCCATCCAGTTCTTTGACCATATCGACCAGGCTCTTGAGGTAGACTAGGGTATTGGCCCGTTCTTCTGCCTTTCCGGACATCAGGTTCAGGCCATCTTCCATTAGAGTGACGCTACCCCAGCACTTGAGCCCGTAGGATTTTAATTGTTGGCGAATGACGGCCGTATCGTACAGCTGCGGTGCCCCCTGAATTTCAATGGAGTCGTAGCCAATTCGGCTGATTCTTTGCAGGGTAGTTTCGATGGGCTCGGCGCGCATCCAGTTGTGGATGGATAGGTGCATTTCGGGGAGATTTACGGCTAAAATAGGCACTGTTTTGCCACCTTAGGTTCCTTTCTCGTGTATGCCGGTACTTACCCATCAGGCGCGGCCCCCTTCCAATTTCATTGCACCTGCGTCAGCGCCAGCTTCTTATTTCATCCATTTTTTAGGCGCTGCCGCAGGTGCCAACATTAGGACCGAGTAAAGGGGACCGAACCTCCAAAAAAAGAGAATAAAATCCTGACGGATGCTTTGTGGAATAATTAACCATCCGTAGATTTGCAGCCGCTTAGGAAAGGAGCCGTAAACGATGCGCAACTTTTCGACGGTGCGAAAGCATTTGACGAGCGAAAACCCGGAGACGTGGGTGAGTGGCTGAAACCACCGGTTTGCTAAATCGACGTACCTTTAAGGGGTACCGCGGGTTCGAATCCCGCCGTCTCCGCCACTAAAAAGGTGGTGACTGTAGGATGTGCCTTTAAGGGGTGGGGTACCGCGGGTTCGACTCGCAGAGCAGCGAAGCTCATCCCGCCGTCTCCGCCAAGTAAAGATTTGACTGATCTTCAATTCAGTCACCGGGGTATAGCGCAGTCCGGTTAGCGTGCCTGCTTTGGGAGCAGGAGGCCCCAGGTTCGAATCCTGGTACCCCGACTTAGAATAAGCCTTTACTACTTCGGTAGTAAAGGCTTTTCTACTTATAACGCCACAGTTTCGAGCACGTAGCACGCGACTTTGGAGCCATCCTGGCACCCCGACCTAGAATAAGCCTTTACTACTTCGGTAGTGAAGGCTTTTCTACTTTTAACGCCACAGTTTCGAGCACGTAGCACGCGACTTTGGAGCCATCCTGGTACCCCGACCTAGGATAAGCCTTTACTACTTCGGTAGTGAAGGCTTTTCTACTTTTAACGCCACAGCTTCGAGCGCGTAGCACGCGACTTTGGAGCCATCCTGGTACCCCGACCTAGAATAAGCCTTTACTACTCCGGTAGTGAAGGCTTTTCTACTTTTAACGCCACAGCTTCGAGCGCATAGCACGCGACTTTGGGGCCATCCAAAAGTTCAATTCGCAACAACTATAGTTCCGACCACCTAAACAAACGCAACTCGCCAAGGTGCATGAATGATTTTGCGAAATTCTGTCCTTGAACACTTTTAAAGTAGTTGGCCCGATCGTTGCGGAACTCCGGCGGGACCTGGGACGCGTCACATGGGATGAAGCCATTTGCCGACACCCAGTTGTTCAACAGGACCCTGCCCTGTGACCACGTTACGTTATGGAGAACTAACTCTTCCAGGGTGGGCCAAGAATCGCTTAAAATTAGCTTGTGGCCAGCTTGCGTTGCGTACAAAGTATAATCGAGCGCTTCTCCTGAATAATCCTCGGCGACAGTGGAGAATGTAATGCTATCAGTCCAGGAAAGGTGTTCGTTGAAGTAGGAATTCAGGCTTTTATTGCTCTTGAAAACTGGTACTGGCGACACAAAGGCATCGAAAACCCAGCCGCGGCCCAAATCAGAACCAATGGTTACCCAACTTCCCGGGTAGCCTGCTACCGTATCTGGCCTCGACGGCAGTGAGTTCGTTAGGCCGAGCGGATCTCCGTAAGCCAAAACGGCCAATTGGGTGGAGTCAGTGCTCGGTGCGGAGAAAATGGGAAGCCCCTCCGGTTTGTTTGCAAACCAGTAAGGGTGTAGTTGGGTCGGATCATACCATTCATCGAACGCATCTACTAGTGCCTGATGAAGGATGGTATTATGGTCCTCTTGTGGTAAATGAAGCCAGCTGGATTTCGTGCGCTGGCCGAGCAAGCGTGCCAATCTTTTAGGTCCATCTACCATTACTGGATATTCCGTGCCCGCGGAGAAGAAGACCCTATTTGGATAAGCGGGCATTTCTTCAACCAGCCGGTCCATAGTTTGATACAGGTATTCGTTATCGTACCACAACGACGGGCTGACAATAACAAAATCGGCGAAGCCATGCCCTGGGTGCTTGAGTAATACTTCCGTGGCCAGTAAACCTCCCAGTGATTGACCAATTAGGGTACGGTGCCCATTGGGCCTAAATTTAGCATCGATAAAAATCGGTAACTCCTCCGTTAAAAATTTGATAAAAAGTGCTGAGCCGCCAAGCCTAGGCATATAGGCCGTATCCCGCGGGTCGGAACTGGGGTAAGTAAAATCTCTCTGCCGGTCCACATTTGCGATACCCACCAGAATGGCGGGTGGCATCATACCGTGGTCGATTTGGTAGCGTATTAACCCCGCAACGTGGAAAAAATCTTCACTGACTGCCCCATCAAGTAAATACAAAACGGGATATTTTTTATCCGTTGAGTCAACGTATTCTGCTGGCAATAGCACGTTTAGCGTTCGTTCTTCCCCTAGCACCTCTGACTGGTACTGATAAGATTGCCCGAAGTTTAAAGGCGCTTGGCCCGTCAATGAAACCATGGGCAGCAATGAAACAAGCATCACTTGGAGGCGAATTAGGTGGTTCTTCAAGAGCATAGTACCCAATCTACTTCGCCTCCCCATCCCAACGCAAAAACGCCTTCAAAAAATCTTCCAGATCTCCGTCAAGCACGGCATCCGTTTGGCTGGTTTGCCAGCCGGTGCGGTGGTCTTTGACACGGCGGTCATCAAGTACGTAAGAACGGATTTGGCTGCCCCATTCGTTGGCGGTCTTGCCGGACTCCACCTCATCGCGCTCGGCCCGCTGCTTGGAGAGTTCGAGTTCGTAAATGCGGCTGCGCAACATTTTCATGGCGCGGTCGCGGTTCTTGTGCTGGCTGCGCTCGTCCTGGCACTCCACAACGATGCCGGTTGGGGCGTGGGTAACCCGCACCGCAGATTCCGTTTTGTTGACGTGCTGCCCACCCGCGCCCGAAGCCCGGAAGGTATCCCAGCTCAGATCAGCGGGGTTGATCTCTACTTCAATGGTATCGTCTACCAACGGGTGGACGAATACGGAGGCGAAACTCGTCTGTCGTTTACCCTGAGCGTTGAAGGGGCTGATGCGCACCAGTCGATGGACGCCATTTTCGCCTTTCATCATGCCGTAGGCAAAATCACCATTGACTTCCATGGTGGCGGATTTGATGCCGGCGGCGTCTCCATCCTGTCGGCTGGCCATTTTGATCTTGTAGCCCGCATTTTTTTCGCAGTACATGGTGTACATCCGTAGCAGCATCTCCGCCCAATCATTGGCCTCGGTTCCACCGGCTCCCGCGTTGATCTCCAGGATGGCGCTCATCTCATCTTCGGGGCGGTTGAGGGTGGCGCGGAATTCGGCGTCGTCGACGATCTCGACGGCTTTTTCGTACTTCCTCTCCAATTCTTCTTCGCTCCCCTCCCCTTCCCGCAGGAATTCCTGAAGAATCTCTAGTTCGTCCACCCGTTCGGCAACGGTTTGGTACTGCTTCACCCAGCCCTTGTGGCTTTGCAGTTGCTTCATGATGGCTTCGGCGGCTTTGCTATCGTTCCAGAAGTCAGGATTCAGGCTTTGCTGGGTCAGGTCTTCAATTTGAAAGCTACGCTTTTCAACGTCCAGGTAACCGCGGAGGAGGGCGAGGCGGTCCTTAAGTTCTTTCAGTTGGTCGTTGGTCATTAGCTTTTACTATTGTGGTATGAAGAGGTATTAGGTGCCGTTCTAACAATGATAACGAACAGGATGGGTTGAGCTTCCGTTAGGCGAGAAAACCACAAACTATGGAAAGCAAAAAAATTATCGGAGTTATACTGGTCATTGCGGGCATCGTTGGCCTGTGCTACGGTGTATTCTCACTTACCGGCGGTGAGGTCGGCAACGGACAAGCCTGGGGAGCCACCATTCTTGGCGGTATCTTCTTCCTGTCTGGCATCGGACTCATGAAGAGCGTTGGTGGCGGATCTACCGCGGAATAATCTCACGGCAAGATTTGAGGCCCCATTATACTGAGTGTGATGGGGCCTTTCCTTTTTTGACCCGCATCAGCCAAGTGGTAACTACCTGGCTCCACTACCTGCTAAGAAAACACGAATAGCCCGTCAGCACTAAGAGCGCTAACGGGCTATCCAATTGGGAGCGAGATCGAAGCTTACTTAGCCTTGATGAATTCGTTCACCTTATCCTTGTGGATCATTACTTCCTTGTAGGAGTATGCGCCGGTCTCGGGGTTCTTGATGGACTTGATCACCTTCACGTAATCACGACCGGAACCTGCGTTGGCGGCACGTTGGCCCGTACGGGAGTTCTTCGATACTTTAGCCATGGTTGCTTATTATTTTGCGGTTCCCAGTGGAAAGGGGACACGGTTAGGTTGGATTACTTGATCTCGCGGTGTACGGTGACTTTGCGGAGGATCGGGTTGTACTTCTTGAGTTCCAGACGGTCGGGAGAGTTCTTCCGGTTCTTCTGGGTTACGTAACGGCTGGTGCCAGGTTGGCCGCTGGTCTTGTGCTCGGTGCACTCCAGAACGATCAGGTTACGATTGCCTTTGCTTTTCTTAGCCATGATAATTGTGTTTTAGCGGCGGGCTGCCACTGAAGGAATACGCGGGGCGCGTTACTTAAACTTAACTCCGGTTTCGATGCCTTTGGATTCGAGCTTCTTGATGTAAGCCATAACACCAAGCTTGTTGATGGTACGCATCGCAGAAGTTGAAATACGCAGCGTTACGAACTCATCCGTTTCCGGGACGTAGAACTTCTTCTTCTGGATGTTCGGTACAAAACGACGCTTCGTCTTGCGGTTGGAGTGGGATACGTTATTACCGCTGATCGGCTTCTTACCCGTGAGTTTACAAACTTTAGACATCGCTAGGAATCTTTATTGAACAGGCAGTACAGCCTTGAATAAAAAAGCAGACCGAAGCCCGCCACCGTGGGAGAAACCCCCTAAGTTTTCTTCACTGCAAGGGACGAACCCAGTTTTGGAAGGCAACTTCTTATAAGTCAACGGAGGCGCTATCTGTTGATAACGCCTCCGCCAAACTTAGTGACCGCGCCAGGATTCGAACCTGGAACCGCTTGATTCGTAGTCAAGTACTCTATCCAGTTGAGCTACGCAGCCGTGCTTTTGTATAGCGGGTGCAAAGGTAATCACATGTTTAATTCCTTGCAAGAGCCCGAACTAAATTTATTCATTTTTTTAGCCCACCCCACGCTCCAGACGCTGAAGAAGAACTTCAACTCCACCTTCTTACCGTTTAGCCAACAACTCTTTCTCCGCAATAGCGTCGAAAGTGGGCAGCTTACTGTGGTGCCACTTATTGATGATCTTCCCATCTTTCATCAGTACTACACCGGGGTTAGAACGGATGATCGTCTTCAACATAATGTCATCGCCCGTCCAGAAGGGGTAATCCGCCCCCACCTGCTGCTTAAAGTCAGCAATGTTCGTCGGGTCATTGTACTTGGTCATGGCCGCTACTTTGTGGCCCTGAGCTTGCGCGGCCTGCACGACGGGAGCAATATCTTCTTTCCAATCTTCCAGGTACCCTGCTTTCCAATTGCCAACCTCCCCCTTCAGTTTATAGGCGACAATGAGGAAGGTATATTCCGAGGAAGCCAGTAGGTCCACGGTGGGGTCATTGCCTTCGTCGTCACTCAGTTCAAAGTCACTGATCTTGGTGGCTTCAATGGCCGGGGCCGATTTCAATTGTTCGATGTCCCATTCCGCTTCGGGGTAGCTGGCGTATTGGTCCAGGTACTCCTGCAGGGTAAGTTCTGCCCGCTCACCGGTAGACTTATTCTCCATACTGTACCCCAGTACGGTGACGTTCGCCGCAGCGTCCATTTCAGCCTGCTTGGTGGTGGCCACGTCCGTACCCACTTTGAAGGGACGGAAGTCCTGGCCGGGTATGTCCCAGACATAATTACTCATACCATATAATAAGGACGCGACGCCGATACCAATCACCGCCAGGCGGCGGCCTCCCTTACTAAATAGCTGGTGCATTTTCTTAGAGGCAAACAAGAAGATGAAGCCTGGCACGAGCAGGGCGATGTCCTTAAAGAAGCTCGTTCGGGGTTCCAATTTTAGGAAGTCGCCAAAGCAACCGCAGTCCGTAACCTTCATGTTGGTCTCCGCGTAAGGTCCCCAGTCACCAAAGTCGAAGAAGTTAACACCGGAGGGTACGTAGCCCGTCAGGAAGGTGAAGCCAGTCAGTACCGTAAAGAAGGCAACGATACCGAAGAACAACCAGGAGGTCAGTTTAGGCCAGGCGCCCACAATCAGAGCAAGACCAAGCATGATCTCCAGGACGATCATAAATACGGAAAAGGCAACGCTGAACTCCGCCATTGCGGGGAACATCGGCGCGACAAAACTCAGCGCAGTATCCGCAAACGTACTTTCAAATTCAGCAAAGTATTGCTCCATCTTGTAGGCCGTACCGAGTGGATCCACGGCCTTTACGTAACCAGAGAACAGGAACAGAGCACCAGAGAAATTCTGCAAGAGGCTGAGTAGCAAGCTATCCTTCTTTTTAAAGACGAAGTAGGTCAACCCGGTTAGGGCGAGGGCGGCGATAGAGATGTAGACAAGCAGCGTCGTGAGCGTCATAACGGTCGGGGATTAAAGCACGGCAAAGTTAGGTCAGCCACCCGGGAGTGGGTGCAAATCACTTGTTAAGCGAAAGTCAGATTCAGCTGGGCAGGGTACTCAGTACCGCCACATATCAATCAGCTCGGTAAAAACCTTGGTGGTATTGATGGCGTCCGTCAGCGCCCGGTGCTGTTCCCCCTCCCACACGTGGCCTTCGTGCTTGACGGCTGACTTCAGCCCCCGCTTCTTCGGCAAGTTCCGAATTTGTTGGTACTGTCGCTTCAGGTCAATGTGTTCGTCCAACCACCAATCGTCTAAGCGATGCTGCTGAGCGTCGGCCATGAGTTGGGTACGGTCAAAATCTCCCCAACTGGCAAGTAGGTAATCTTCATCTTCGACGCCGATCCAATCCTGAAAATCCCGGATGACGCGCGGAAATTTTCGCGCCCGATTGATGTCGTCCTGGTCGATCTGCGTCAGTTTCCGGCAAAAATGACTGAGTTGAGGATGGATGACGGGCTTGATCAGCCGGCTGAATTGCCGCAGTGACCGTCCGTACTGGTCCACTTCCACGGCCCCGATCTCAATCGTTTCCTGTACCATACCGGGTGGGCGGCCTTCCCAGCAGGTAGCCTCAATGTCGTAGACGATGAATTTCAAGGGGTGGTAGTTTAGCGCACGGGACGTACCCAAACCTGAGTACTCAGGTTAACTAACACGCAAAAAGGAAATTCGTTACGCAAGCCAGTTAATGGACCGAATAGCAATGAAGCTACAGTCTTGGCATATGGCTCCGAACGTCAGTAAAGTAAGCTTTACCCATTTTCAGGGTGCGGTCTCCCATAGAAATTGTACCGTCGGCGAAACTTACCGAACTGACGTGCGTAAAATTGACGATCACCCCCCGGCTAACCCGAATGAAGCTCGTGTTATTGAGGCTTTCATCGATCGAGGCAAGGGAGCGTTTTACCGCGAAACGCCCTTGTACTGCTTGCAGGTGGGCGTAATTACCATCTGCTTCGATGTACAGCACGTCGCTTAAGGCGACCCGAGAGTAGGTCGTTCCACTGCGTAGGAAGATGTGGTCAGAAATAGAACTTTGAACGGAAACCATGAGAAACTTATTTTTTTTGCTGGGAGAGACACCAGTTATAATCCAATTCACAAAACATCTCGCCATCTTGGGCGATCTAACCTCCATTGCGGTATACTGCCCCGGTGAGTACAACAATAATACGGCAATTTTTCATACTCTTTGTGCATGACCAACCTTCCTTTGTATCAAATTGATGCGTTTTCCAGCAAATTATTCTCCGGAAACCCCGCAGCCGTCGTTCCACTGCCTGAATTTCTGCCGGATAACACTATGCAGTCAATTGCCGCGGAGAATAACCTTTCCGAAACGGCCTTCGTCGTAGTCCGCGGCCCCGGTGTCTTCGGCATTCGTTGGTTCACCCCCACTGCGGAGGTACGACTCTGCGGCCACGCTACCCTCGCCGCCGCCCACGTGCTTTACCAGAGCAGCGGCAAAACGCTGGAGCAACTCACCTTTCAAACGGAACGGGCGGGCAGCATCACCGTGCGGCCGTTGGCAAACGGAACGTACCAAATGGACTTCCCAGCTGACGCACCGCACAAAACAAAGAAGCCAGCCAATTTGCTGAGCATTCTTGGAGTAAAGAAAGTTGACGGCGTCTACCGCGGCAAGGATGATCTGTTAGTCATCATCAAATCCAAGAAGCAATTGCAGCGGCTTGAAGTGGACTTTCAGGCCATGGCAAAACTCACCAAGTATCGCGGTGTCATCGTATCGGCACCGGGTAAGAAGTTCGATTTTGTTAGCCGCTGCTTCTATCCTCAAACCGGTATCGACGAGGACCCCGTCACGGGTTCGGCCCACACCTTACTCACGCCTTATTGGTCATCTCGCCTCGGCAGAAACAAGCTTTCCGCCAAGCAAATTTCTGGCCGTGGTGGTGAGATCCGCTGCCAGTTGAAGGGCAAAACAGTACGGCTCACTGGGCGGGCGGCTACCTACCTATCCGGCCAAATCAATCTGGAGAACGAGGAGGAGTTCTAAAGTAAGCGGTCACCAATAATACGGGCGCTGCCGCAGGTGCGAGGTAATTGGGATACCAATCTTAATTATGACGGATAGGCTGGCAAGTAAAGTGACCACCAGGGAACTATTAAGTAAAGAATGCATTGGGAGAGTGATTCCTCCCTAGCGTCTGCCGACCATAATTTGACTACGTATGCCCCACCACCAATTTGATCTCTTCGTAATGGGTTGCGGCCCCGCAGGACAGCTGGTCGCCAACTCCGCGGTTAAGGCCGGGCTCTCCGTTGGGATCACGGAAGCGACTACCTACGGTGGCGTTTGCCCGAACCGCGGCTGTGACCCCAAGAAGGTTCATTACGGCGTAGCTAAGGCCATGGTCAGTTTGCAACGGCTACAGGGTAAAGGCCTGAATGGTATTCCGAAAGTCAACTGGGCTAATTTACAAGCTTGGAAGACCAGCTTCACGGAAGACATCCCTGAGGAAACGGAGAAGGGGCTACTGGAAAAAGGCGTTAAGTGCTTCAAGGGCCAAGCGGTATTCACCGGGCCCCACGAAATTGCTATTGGTGACGACATCACCATCCGCGCGGAAAAAGTCATCGTTGCCACGGGAGGGATGCCCGCCCCACTGGATATCCCGGGTAAGGAGCATTACTTGGATAGCGCCGGCTACCTGGAAATGGAATCCCTCCCAGAACGTATCCTCTTTATCGGCAGTGGCTATATCGGTGCCAGCCTTTCGCAAATTAGCTGCATTTTAGGCGCAGAAGTCACTGTGATTGCCAGCGATGACAGCCCGGTGGGCCACTTCGACCACGACCTCAACGACATGTGGACGAAGGCCGCCGAGGAACACGGTATAACGTTTCACTTTAGCTCCAAGGCCACCAAAATTGAGAAAATCTCCTCCGGCCTAAAGGTTACCTGCACGCCCGAGGAAGGAGACGATTTCGCCGTGGAAGTGGATGCCGTCATCCACTGCGCGGGTCGCGTCCCCAACGTAAAGGGAATCGGTCTTGACCTAGCCGGTATCGATTTCAGCGATAAGGGGATATCCGTGGATCCCCAACTCCGCACCAGCGTCAGCGCCCACTACGCAATTGGCGATTGTACGGACGCCGCGCCGAGCCTGACGCCGGTCGCCACGTACCAGGGGCGGCTACTGAGCGATAACTTATTTGCGGGCAAAAACCGGAAAGCCGACTATAAACCCATCCCCACGATGGCCATGATCGAACCGCCAATCGCCGGTGTTGGGATGTCCGCCAAGGAAGCGGAGGACGATGACCGTGACCTCAAGATCAAGTTTGAAGACACGACAGAATGGTTCACCAGCCGCCACCTGAACTGTGAAGTGAGTGGCTACAAATTAATCACGGACCCCGAAAACGATCTGATTCTTGGCGCCCACCTTCTTGGGCCCAATGCGGATGAAGTCATCAACTTCTTCGCTCTCGCCATTGCCGAGAAGATTCCAATCAAGCGGCTGCAACATATGATCCTCGCCTACCCAACGGCTACGAGTGATGTGAAAAAGATGTTGGGGTAAGTAGGAAATTACTGTTCTTACTAGTCTAGCTATTCATGTATTTAGCAACTTACGAGCTAGTATTAATTGTTAGCTGACTGTGCTTGCACAGTCCAGCGTTCGCAGCTACTTTTGCGTCGCTTTACAGAAAAGCTATGCTTTTCGTCAAGTCCTGTCCGGTCTCGTAGTACAACGGATAGTATTCAGGTTTCCGAAGCCTGCGATGATGGTTCGATTCCATCCGAGACCACCCCGTAAAGAAACCCCGCTCCACGCCGTTGGATCGGGGTTTTTCTTTTCAACCCCCTGCCCTGCGCTGCGTTAGTCAGGTCCCACAGCTTACCAACCTATGTACCGACTGCTATCCCTCTTCGTTCTGGCCATCCTGGTCACCAATTGCACGTTCGTACAGGAACGGTACCCGACGTTGCCCCCCGGGCCCTACCGCGGTATACTGGAACTGGAGTACAACCCCATCGTCCCCAACCCGAAGGGCGCACCGATTGCGGAGAAAACCGACCTGGAGTTCGACGAGGTGCTGGAAGGTGCCCTACCCTTCACCTTCGACGTCGTCTACGAAACGGACACCACCTTCCGCATGGAAATCCATAATGGTGAAGAAACCATCATCGTCCCCGCCGCCGACATCGTCACCGGGCGGGACCAGCTGCAGGGCCGTGATACTATTCGGATTGACTTTCCCGTGTACGATACCCACATCAGTGCCTACCACGAGGAAAATGTGATCGAAGGGGTTTGGGTGGTGCACTACCGCGACAACTATCGGATTCCGTTTAAGGGCTACTTCGGTAAAGGCCACCGTTTCACCCCCCTGCGCAAAGAACCGACCGCCGACATCAGCGGCACCTGGGAAGTCATGTTCTCCGATAAGGACAGTGAGTACCCCGGCATTGCCGAGTTCACCCAGAATAAAAACCACCTCACCGGTACTTTCCGCACCGAAACGGGTGACTACCGTTACCTCGAAGGAACCGTGCAGGGCAACAAAGCCTACCTCAGTGTCTTCGACGGTAGCCACGCCTTCCTTTTCGAGGCCAAAATTGGTGACGACGGCAGCCTCGTCGGCACCTTCCGCTCCGGCCGCCACTACATCGCTAACTGGAAGGCCACCCGCAACGCAGAAGCCTCCCTCGCCGACCCCGACAACATGACCCGCATGGTGGATGGCACCCCGCTAAAATTCAGCTTCCAAAACAGTAAGGGCGAACTGGTAAGCCTGGACGATGAGCGTTACCAGGGCAAACCTAAACTCATCAAGATCATGGGCACCTGGTGCCCTAACTGCATGGACGAAGCTGTCTTTCTCAAGGAATACCTCCAGGAAAATGAAACGCAAGATCTAGAGGTAATCGCCCTCGCCTTCGAGCGCTACGGCGCTGATGATGAACGCAGTATGGCAGCCATCCGCCGTTACGAAGAGAATATGGACGTCCCCTGGCCCGTGCTGCTCGCGGGAAGTAGCGACAAGACGGAAGCTGGCAAGGCACTCCCGATGCTGTCTAAAGTCATCAGCTACCCTACCCTGCTTTTTGTTGACCGAAACAATCAGGTGACCCGTATCCATACCGGATTCAATGGGCCCGCCACTAGTCAGTACGCGGACTTTAAGCGTAGCTTTGATACGTCCGTCAGAGAACTGCTGGAGGGCGACGCATCTAAATAAATCATTACCCGCGCCAGCTGGCCACCCCTACCTTGAAGTCACTCCTCACCCAACTCTACGCGCGGGAACCGCTTTCCCGGCAAACCGCTTACGAAACCCTCTCCCGGGTAGGGAACGGTGAAGCCTCCGATATGGAGATCGCAGCCGTCGTTTCCGCCATAAACATGCGCCCCGCCGTGCTTTCGGAAATTCAGGGTTTCCGGGATGCCATGCTGGAACTCTCCCGCCCCATCGATCTTGGTGGAAGGCAATCCATCGACATCGTCGGTACCGGCGGTGATGGCAAAGACACCTTCAACATCAGCACGCTTTCGAGCTTCGTCGTGGCGGGGGCTGGCCATTTAGTGACCAAGCACGGCAGCTACGGCGTGAGCAGCAGCGTTGGCAGCAGCGACGTGCTGCAGTCGCTCGGCGTCCCCTTCACCCACGAGGAAGACGCGCTGTTGGCAATGCTGGACCGCGCCGGCATCTGCTTCTTTCACGCCCCCGTTTTCCACCCAGCTATGAAAAATGTCGTCCCCGTACGTAAGTCTTTACGGGTGCGGAGTTTCTTCAATTTGCTCGGCCCCTTACTCAATCCGGCCAAGCCTACGCATAGTCTACTCGGAACTTACGACCGTCAGGTAGCCCGGGTGTACGACTATATTCTGCAGGAGGAACCCGACCAGCAGTACACTATTGTGCACGCTCTCGATGGCTACGATGAGGTGAGCCTCACCGGTGGGGCGGCCGTCCGCAGTAAGGACCGGCAGAAGATCTTGCAACCGGAAGATTTTGGTTTCAGCCAGTTACGGCAGGAAGATCTTTACGGCGGAAGCACCGTCGAAGAAGGGAAGAAAATCTTTTTGGCGGTGCTGAACAACGAGTCTACCGCTGCGCAGCGCGACGTCGTTTGCGCCAATGCCGGCCTGGCCATCCACACCATTCACCCCGAACGCAGCTTATTGGATTGCGTAGCAACTGCCCAAGAGAGCCTCGCAAGTGGCCGGGCCCGCGGTGTGCTGAACCGCCTACTCGCCTAAATTCTTACTATGTCTATCCTCGAAAGAATCAATAAGTACAAGGCGCTGGAAGTAGAACGCCGTCGGGAACGAACCCCCTTGGAAGCCCTGATGGATACTGCGGGCTACCAACGCGCGCCAGTGAGCTTGTCCAAAGCGCTGCGCGATAGTGACGACTTTGGCATCATCGCGGAGTTCAAACGCAAGTCACCGAGCCAGTCCGACATCAACGTAGCGGCCGATCCCGCTCACATCACCGCGGCCTACCAACAGGCGGGCGCGACCGGTATCAGTTGCCTGACGGACACGGAGTTTTTCGGCGCAGCCCCTACGGATATCGATGTGGTACGCCAAACGGTCACGCTTCCCCTGATTCGAAAAGATTTCACCGTCGATCGCTACCAGATCCACGAGGCTAAGGCTATGGGCGCCGACGCTATTCTGCTCATCGCCGCTTCTCTGAGTGCCGGCCAGATCGACGAGTTCTCAGCGGAGGCAAACGAGATGGGGCTGGAGGTACTTTGCGAGGTCCACAATGAGGCGGAAGCAGCAAAAATTAGCCCGGAAGTCAATATTGTCGGCGTCAACAATCGTAACCTGAAGGATTTCTCGGTGAGTATCGCCACCAGCTTACAACTGGCGGAACTGCTCCCCCCCAGCATCGTCCGCATCAGCGAAAGTGGGATCGATGACCCACAGTCGGTCGTTAAACTACGCCAGGCCGGTTACGAGGGCTTCCTCATCGGAACCCACTTTATGGGCCAGCCGGACCCCGGTGCTGCCCTCGCCCAATTCATCGCCGACGTACGCCGCATTGAAGATCTTTACGACGGCGCCATTGCCTGATTAGGGCGCTGCCGCAGGTGCAAGGTAAATGGACTGGGGATTTTCGCATTGGGTTAGACGTCCCTTCAGACTGACAGGGCCAAATCGCAGCGGATGAACTTGCTTCGACGTAACCGAAATGGCGGTAAGGGCGTTCCCCGAGCAAACGGATAACTATGAAAGTCAAAGTATGTGGCCTCACCACACCGGACAACCTAACTGAGGCAACTACCCTCGGCGTGGATTTCGTTGGTATGATTTTCTACGACAAGTCCCCTCGCTACGTGGATAATCCTGAACTGAAGAAGTGGCTGGAGGAGAATGCATCCTTGTTCACTGGCACAAAAAAAGTGGGTGTTTTCGTCAACGCAGAAGTGGATTACGTACTGAACGCCGTCCACGATTACCAGTTGGATTACGTGCAACTACACGGTGACGAGAGTGCCGGCTACTGCTCCGAACTGAAATTACTGTGGTCCGTCAATACACTGCGTAGCGCCCGCGTTATCAAGGCTTTCCGCATTACTGAAGACTTCGATTTCAACCAAACCGCCCCTTACACCGGGTCGGCTGATCTTTTCGTATTCGACACCGGTGGCCACCAGGATCACGGTGGGACGGGCGAACAGTGGAATTGGGATTTACTGGCCAACTATACCGGCCCGACTTCCTTCCTATTAAGTGGCGGCATTGGCCCCAAAGATTTGGAGAAGCTTCGCAAACTGGATCACCCTCAATTTGTGGGAGTAGATATCAATAGCAAGTTTGAAACCAGGCCGGGGGTCAAGGACATGGAGGTGGTTGCAAAGTTTGTGAAGGGTCTTCACGCTGAGCAGAATACCTAAGCTCAAGCAAGGTCCGTAAAACACAAAAAGCCCCATCCATACAGGATGAGGCTTTTTGCACTGAGAGGCTGGGCCGGACTAAACGTCCATGCCTTTGTAGACTTCCAGTACGCCACGGACGGCGTCGGCGGAGGTATTCATGAGGGCCATTTCATCTTCGTTGAGCTTCAGTTCCATGAGCTCAGCGATGCCTTCTTTACCGAGTTTCACGGGTACGCCGAGGAAGATACCTTCTTGACCGTACTCGCCTTCGAGGTAGGCACAGCAGGGGAATATCCGCTTCTCATCGCGTAGGATGGCGGCTACCATCTGGGCGGCAGCGGCGCCGGGTGCGTACCACGCGGAAGTGCCCATCAATTTGACGAGTTCTCCCCCACCCTTCTTGGTGCGTTCTACGATGGCGTCTAGCTCATCCTCACCAATCAATTCAGTGACGGGGATACCGGAGACCGTCGTGTAACGGGGCAGTGGCACCATGGTGTCGCCGTGGCCACCGAGGAGCATCGCCTGGATGTCCTTGGAAGAAACGTCTAGGGCCATGCTCAGGAACGCACGGTAACGGGCCGTGTCCAAGATGCCCGCCATACCGAAAACGCGGTTCTTGGGTAGACCAGAGGCCTTATAGGCCGCGTAAGTCATCACGTCAAGTGGGTTAGAAACGACGATGATGATCGGGTTCTTGGAGTGCTCCATAATGGAACGGGTAACCATCGTCACGATCTTAGCATTGGTGCTGATCAGATCATCACGGCTCATGCCTGGCTTGCGGGGGATGCCGGCGGTGATGACGACGATGTCAGAGTCGGCAGTGTCCGCGTAGTCATCCGTACCGGTGAGGCGGGTACTGAAGCCGTCCACGCTCGCCTGCTGGTAGCTATCGAGCGCTTTGCCCTTGGCGAAATCTCCTTTGATATCGAGAATGACAACCTCCTTGACGAGGTCCTTATGGGCCAAAACGTTGGCTACGGTAGCGCCGACATTTCCGGCGCCGACTACGGTTACTTTACTCATTGAATGCTTAGTTACTGTTTGAGAATACTGATTTGCCACATCCGAGCGGTGGCAATTTGGTGGCACGAAAGTAAAGAATAATCTAACAGACTTGTTCAAATGCCGCCTTTAAGACGGTACGTCCCTCCCGCAATTCTTACTTTTACCGTACAAATCGCTCTAACCCCAACTTTATGAGATCATTTCAACGCACCTGCCTATTTCTACTGGCAACCCTTCTAGTTCTTCCCCTCTCTGCTCAGCAGAAGTTTACGGGCGATTCCCACTGTGGTTACGAGGGTAAATCCCAGTGGTTGCAGGACTACCAGGATGGAAAACTCCCCGCCGTACAAAAATCCAACAACGGCATCAACTACCTGCCACTGGCAGTAAATATGTTGGCGGATAACAACGGCACCAATTACATGAGCCCGCTCCGTTTTTTGGACGCGCTGACGTTGCTCAATAGCGACTTCCTCGACCAGGACATTCAGTTCTACGTAGAGGGTGGCCTGCGCTACATCAACAGCACCCGCTACAACGATCACGATAGCAACACGGGCGATGAAATGATGCGCACGTACAATCTGCCTAACCGCGTCAACACCTACATCGTAGAGGATCCCAACGGTAACTGTGGGTACTACTCCGGCGGCCGCGATGCCGTTGTGCTTGGCCGCAACTGCCTCGGTGGTCAGGACCGTACCTGGAGCCACGAAATGGGCCACTACTTCAGCCTTCCCCACACTTTTTATGGCTGGGAATCCGTGCAGGAAATCGCCGCCATCGATTTAAACAATCCCGCTCCCGCCACCGTCCGCTACCGTGGCCGGAACGTTCCTACGGAACTGGCGGACGGCAGCAACTGTGCCGTCGCAGCTGATGGCTTTTGTGACACCGACGCTGACTTCCTCATGCAGCGGTGGGGCTGTAACAATCAGGGCTTCTACCCGGATAGCCTGATGGATGCTGATTCCGTGCGCTTCGCCGTTCCTGCATTCAACATCATGTCCTACGCCCTCGACGTATGTGTATCCTCCTTTACGCAAGAGCAAAAGGACGCCATGTTCGCCAATATGGAGAGCATCATCCAAAATCGCCCGGTTGCCTCATCTCCACCAAACCTTGAAGCAGCTAGCGTAGATGATCTGATCATGTACGCGCCCGAAGATCGCGAACGCCTCGTTTACCAGGACAGCGTTTCCATGATCTGGAACTCCGTCCCCAATGCTTCTTACTACGTCGTACAGGTCAACCAGACCAGCAACTTCAACGGTGCCGTCCTGCTGACAACGACTACGAACGATACTACCCTTACCCTTACCGAAGGCCTGTCTCGCCGTACCACCTACTACTGGCGCATCCGCCCCGTAGCTGAGTACAACGTCGGGGGAGCTTTCGGGCCTACCTTCCAATTCCGTAATGGCACGCAGCTTACGTCTACGATCGATGCTGAATTGAACGCTGCCATCAACGTGGCGCCCAACCCCGTCTTCGGTGGGCAGATGCTACGCATTGAAGGCCGTGATCTCGACCTTACGGGTACCCTCAACTACCAGGTTATCAACGCAGCCGGACAGGTGATGATCAACCGTCAGGGCATTCCGGTAAATGTCTCCGGCATTAGCGAGCGGATCGATACCGGCAACCTTCCCGCGGGCATGTACTTCCTGCGTATGCAGGTTGCTGACCGCATGATTAGTCGCCGCATTGTAGTGACGCCTTAAGCGGCACCAACCTACTATACTAAAGCCCTGCATCAAAAGCTGATGCGGGGCTTTTTCGTTAATAGTGATTCCATAATAGCTACACTGTTATACATGAAACGCCTATCACTTCTCGACTCTCGTATGGACCACCTAGTAGCCGCAAAACGAAAGCGGCCAAGAGAGTGGAATATCTAAAGTCACGTATAGCAGTGTACGGTGAGGATTCTTCGTCTCATTCCGTCAAATTTATTCAGACCACCACTTGGCTGTTAACAAGAATGTTGTTCTCACCCGAGTGCCACTTTTAGGTACCGAAGGAAGGACAGAGGCAACATTTCCCCCAGTGGTTTGGCAACTGACCGGGTTTCTTAACTCGATGAAGTCTAGCTCATTGAAGATGGACTGAAAAACAAAACTCCCATTAAGCAAATGCTCGATGGGAGTTTTTTCGGAACGCGATTGCGATAACCTAGATCACGGACTTTAGCGCTTGCTCAATGCTTGCCGCACCCCGCAGGCCAACGGCAGCGATGTTTCCTTCGCGATCGATCAGGAAGGTCTTGGGGATGCCACGGACGCCGTATTCCCGGCCAGCAGTGGAATCCCATTTCTTTAGCTCACTGACGTGGTAGGGCCAAACCAGGTTATCCTGTGCAATGGCGCTTGTCCAACGATTTTTGGAATTCGCCGTAGCCTTCGCTATTTGATCGGGATTCATGTTTCCAGTACGACGGGCATCAAGACCATCGAGGCTGACGCTGTAGATGGTGAAGCCATCATCCTTGTACTTATTGTAAACCTTAACCACATTAGGGTTTTCGGCCCGGCAGGGGCGGCACCAGCTCGCCCAGAAGTCGAGTAGAACCACCTGCCCCTTCAGATCGGAGAGTTTGTAAGTTTTGCCATCCGGACTTTCCATGGCAATATCTGGAGCAGGTTGGCCAACCTGAATACGTTCTCCGGCTCGTTGCGCCGTCGCCTGCTTTTCTAATGCATCGATGTACTGCAGGTAGGTTACCCGGTTAGGATTACTGGCGGGTAAGCGTTTGACAACCTCCTGGTGGATGGGCAAGCCCGCAGCGCCCGACCGGCCAAGGACGGAGTAGGCAACGAAGGCTGCGGTATTAGGGTCCTTTACCTCACCAATAAGCGCCTGGATTTCCTCCACCTTCATCTGTCCCTGGCGCAAGGTCTGCATGGTGGACTGCAGTTCAGCCGTTGCCGGTGAACCTTCAACCGAGAAAGTATAGGTATTGAGATCCGTCAAATTTCCTTTGATCTCCACTACCGGGCTGTCTTCCGTGATGCTAAGGAAAGCCGTTTGAGCACCGATGCGAAGCTGATAAACTCCGGGCTCTAACCCTTCTACGAAACCGAGCGCAAAAGAACCATCAGGGCCAATGGCAGCGGACGCCTTTTCTTTTGCGGGTTTAGCGATCATTAGTTGATCGAGTGCGACCTGAAGGTTTTCTGCACCCGTTAATTGGCCCTTAATTAGGGTGCCAGTCGGCTCAGTCTTACAAGCAGCGAAGCTTAACAGCAGAAAGAATCCGAAAATGATATTTGTGAACTTCATAAGTTTGATGTGATTGAGAAACACTACGTTTCTGTCAGCAAATATAAAGATGGCCGCCATCTACTACACTTGTAGTGGCCGATGACTAACAGCTCATTAACAGGAACGTGTCGCCGTAAATTTACTGCGTGTCTTTTGTGATTCCCAGTCGCAGTAATACCGAAGAGCAATTTACATAGCCTTCTGGCTGCTCACAAAGTTGCTGCCCTTAGGCTTCAAGTAGGGCACCCAGCGTCAACTGGTGCATGGTCATGAACTCATCCAATTCACCCCATTTTTCACCGTCGACGGTGATATCATCACCACGCACTACACCGAGTACGGTGAAGCCGATGCCCCGGTCACGAAGTAGGTCTTCCAGCTTGGCCGTTTGGTGGTCAGCAGCTGATACGACTACGCGGCCCTGAGCTTCTCCAAACCAGAAAGCATCCTTGCGGAAAGCCTTATCGGAGGTGACGTCGAACCCGTGACCGCCTTCAATAGCGGATTCTACGATGGATTGAAACAGACCTCCATCCGCCACGTCGTGGGCAGATTGGATCAATTCTTCCTGGATCAAAGTAGAGATAGCCGCGTGTAACGCCTGTTCCTCTTCCAGATCGAAGTAGGGAGCGGGGCTGTGCTCCACGCCGTGGATGCGCCGCAGGTATTCACTGGAGCTGATATCATTGTGGCTATCCCCCACGAGGTAGATGATGTCGTTCTGGTCCTTAAACCCGAGCGTCATTCGGCGCTTGAGGTTTTCGACGATGCCCAGCATACCGATGGTTGGCGTAGGATATACCGGCTCGACGCGGCCGCCTTCGTACTGGCTCTGGTTGTAGAAGCTTACGTTACCACCCGTCACCGGGGTGTTGAAAGCCCGGCAGGCATCCCCCATCCCCTTGATGGCATTGACGAATTGGTAGAAGGCTTCCTTGTTGTAAGGGTTACCAAAGTTGAGACAGTTAGTAATGGCTACCGGCGTACCACCCGAACATACAATGTTACGCGCTGCTTCCGCTACGGCAATCATCGCGCCTTCGTAGGGGTCAGCATACACGTAGGTTGAGTTACAGTCGGTCGTGACCGCCAGGGCTTTTTCAGATCCCTTCACGCGAACCAGAGCTGCATCGGAAGATTCATTCTCGGACATGGAGTTCGTCCGGACGGTGCCGTCATACTGGTCGGTCACCCATTTCTTGGACACCAGGTTGGGAGACATAAAGGTCTTCCGGGCGGTGGCTGCCATATCTTCCGGTACGGCGATATCATCTAACTTGAAGGCATCCACTTTATCGAGGTAAGCGGGGCGCTGGGTTTCGCGTTCGTAAACCGGCGCTCCACCACCAAGGACGAGGGGCTCGGAGGGAACGTCCGCAACCAATTCGCCGCCTGCGTAGAATTCCAGGCGGCCGGTGTCCGTCACTTCACCAATCTGCTCACATTCCAGGTCCCACTTGTCAAAGACGGCCAGAAGTTCTTTCTCCATACCCTTCTTGCAAACGATGAGCATCCTTTCCTGGCTTTCGCTGAGGAGAATTTCCCACGGCTTCATATTCTTCTGGCGGGTTGGTACCTTATCCAGATCGATGATCATACCCGTACCCGATTTAGCGGACATTTCCGAAGTGGAGCAGGTGATACCGGCAGCGCCCATATCCTGCATGCCCACCACGGCACCGGTGGTGATGACTTCAAGGCTGGCCTCCAGCAATAGCTTTTCCTGGAAAGGATCACCTACCTGAACGGCGGGGAGATCTTCGGCGCTATCTTCCGTTAGGTCAGCGGAAGAGAAGGTTGCTCCGTGAATACCATCCTTTCCGGTGGCGGATCCAACGATAAAAACCGGATTGCCCGGGCCATCCGCCGAGGCGCTTACCGTTTCTCCGTGCTTGACGATGCCAACGGACATGGCGTTCACCAAAATATTCTGATTGTAGCTGGGGTGGAAAACCACCTCACCGCCTACTACCGGGACACCAAAACAGTTGCCGTAGTCGCCAATACCACGCACTACCCCATCAACGAGATGGCGGGTGTGGGGTAACGATGGGTCACCAAAACGCAGGCTGTTCAGCGAGGCGATGGGCCGCGCACCCATGGTAAAAATGTCGCGGTGAATCCCTCCTACACCCGTGGCCGCTCCCTGGTAGGGTTCCAGCGCGCTGGGGTGGTTGTGCGACTCAATTTTAAAGGCGCAGGCCAGCCCGTCACCAATGTCGACGAGGCCCGCATTTTCTTCCCCGGCACCGACGAGCAGTCGTTCCCCGTCGCGTGGAAGCGTCTTCAACCACATGATGGAGTTCTTGTAGGAGCAGTGCTCGGACCACATCACGGAGAAGATGCTCAACTCGTTAAAGTTGGGGACGCGCCCCATGATCTCAACAATTTTCTCGTACTCAGATTCGATGAGACCAAGGTTCTTTGCTACCTCGAGATCCACTTTAATTTCGGTTGCGGCCGCCATATCAACAGGGGTATTGGGTTAAGCGGCAAAGGTAGCAAAGTATAACGGGGAATGATAACCTTGTTGGGGTTACTATTGGAGAGAGGGGCGGCTTATAAAGCGGGAGGGAGGGGGGTGGTTTTTGGTGGGAATTGTCCTTACTCAAACATGGTAGAATGGACCAGCACGATAATGTAAAATGGCGATCCCGACGTTGAAGAATAGGTCAATGACAGATTGTAGAATGGACCAGCACGTCGTTGTAGAATAGGCCACCATGACGTTGTAGAATGGGCCACCTGCCGGTGTGCCATCGCTACGCAGGCCGGCCCTTCGGGGAGGGTAGGTTTAGGGGAGCAAGGCTGAATCATAGTAGAATGGGCCACCTGACGGTGTGCCATCGCTACGCAGGCCGGCCCTTCGGGGCGGGCAGTCTGTGGTTAAAGGTCGCGGACGGAGTTACGATCGGTGATCACGTCGCGCAGTTCGCGGAGGAAGGCAACCTTATTTTCGCTGAGGTGGCTTTTGAGGGCTTCCTTGATGGTGACGAAGGTGCCCTCTTCCATGTTGAGGAACTTGCCGGCTAATTCACTACCCTCTTCGAAAAGCATGGTTTTGAGGGAAGGAATTTCGTGCCAATCGGCTTCGACGGCAACCGCTTCTTCGCGGTCCGTACCGGGTTCCAGCTCGATCATTTCCGGGTGGGCGTTTACTTCCACCTCACCTCCGGGCAGGCCCCACTCCTTGGATTTGTTGTGGACGAATACCTCCAGCCCACGCTCGCGGAAACGGTAGATGATGAGACTTGCTTTTTTTCGTAAACCCACGGGGAGATTGTTTTCGACGGGAAGCTTGGCGATTGGACTTTCTAATCCAATGCCATAATTAGGCAACCTGCGGTATCGTTTAGTGCATCCGTAACGGTAGATGACTAACATCGTTCACGCAAAGATAAGGTAGTCCTTGTCTTTTATCCGGCCCGCAAGAATAGATACCCTTACTTTGGAGGCCCCTACTTCACCAATATAATCGGCATGCGCTTCACGTTTTCTCTCTTACTCGCCCTCTTCCTGTGCACCTGCGTCAGCGCCCAAAAGAATGACCTGAAAGACCTCCCCGGGGCCTGGGAGAGCAACTACGTTGATGCGGATGGCCGCCCGGCAAAATTGAATATGATCATCGCTGCGAACCACTTCAGCTTGGTCGCCTACTACCCCGACGATGGAGAATTCATCGCTACCCTGGGCGGAAAGTGGCAGGCGGACTGGCAAAATATGAGCGTTACCTACGAATACGAATCGGCGGAAAGTAGCCAGGTGGGCCGTACGGTAGTCATGCCCTACGACCTCTCGGGTAACATCCTCGTGTTTAACGGCAACCGCTTCTGGACGCGAGTTGACCAACCTACAGATGGAGCACTCGCCGGCGCCTGGGAGATTACCGGGCGGATGCAGGATGGGGAAATGCAGGACCTCTCCGCCCGCCGCGACGGGCCCCGAAAAACGATGAAAATCCTTTCCGGCACTCGCTTTCAGTGGATCGCGTACAACACCGAGACCGGCGAATTCAAAGGCACTGGTGGCGGCACCTACACAGCCGGCGACAACGGGATCTACGCCGAAAAAATCGAGTTCTTTAGCCGTGACCAGGCAAAGGTGGGTAGACAATTAGGCTTTGACTGGCAACTGGAGGATGGTAATTGGATTCATCGAGGTTCCAGTTCTGCGGGAAAGGCCATCCACGAAATCTGGAGTAAACGCCGGTAGCAAGACCACCAGTCAACAATTGAAAAGCCCCTGAGTACGGTAACTCAAGGGCTTTTTCAATTTGGCCTGGGTGGCCCCAGCAAGACTCGAACTTGCATTTTCAGTTTAGGAAACCAACGTTCTATCCCTTGAACTATGGGGCCGGAAGGGTAGTCTATAGTCTATAGTCCTTTGGTTCTCCAGGCGGTCTCAAAACCGAGCGCAGCGACATTTTGAGATTCCTGGAGCGGCCGGTCCTCTACCGAGCCCAAAGATAAACCGCTACTTATTTTTCGCCAACCTTGATGCCTAACTCGGTTGCCGGAGCAAAATTGAGGGCAGCGCCGTTGATACAGTAGCGCAAACCAGTAGGTTCGGGGCCGTCGGGGAAGACGTGGCCCTGGTGGCCGCCGCAACGGGCGCAGCTAACTTCGACGCGCTTCATGCCGTAGCGGTAGTCCTCGTCCTGCTGAATGTAGGTGGGTTCGATGGGCTGGTAAAAGCTGGGCCAGCCGGTGCCGGATTTAAATTTTGTATCGGAGGAAAACAAGGGCAAACCACACGCGGCGCAGGTGAATATGCCCGCCCGCTTTTCGTCGTTCAGCGGGCTGGTGAAGGAGCGTTCGGTGCCATCTTCCCGCAAGATATTGTAAGCCTGCGGTGAGAGGCGCTCCTTCCAGTAGCTATCCGGCTGGTCAATTTTTTCCACTACGCCCGGCTCAGCGGGTGGGTCATACTTGAAGTCCATCTCATTTTCGATCACCGTAGCGGTATCTCCGGATGCCGTAGTGGTGACGGTCTGAGAGTTACAGGATGCCGTAAAAAGCAATAATAAAGCAGACAGGGATAAGATGAACGAGCGCATAATTCGTAGTTGTTTGTAGCACAACGCCAAGCCCAGCCGGTAAGGTTCGAGCAATTTCTTAAGAAGTAGCATTGCGGACACCTTGCCCACACATTTCTTTAAGACCGGGGCGCTGCCGCAGGTGCCAGGTAATGGGGGATACGGTACCGAACCACAACCAATCACCGGCGTTGCTGAGGTATGAATGACATCAAAAACAAGACCGCCTACATCACCGGCGGCAGCAAGGGCATTGGCTACAGCGTAGCCGCGGAAATCATGAAAGCCGGCGGCAACGCCATCGTGACCAGCCGCAGCCAATCCGCCGCCGATGAGGCCGCGGAAAAACTGAACAGTGCCGGATACTCAGGAAAAGCACTTGGCTTGGAAGCGGACGTCCGTAACCTGGAAAGCCAGCAACGCGCTGTGGCAAAGGGCAAAGAAACCTTTGGCAGCGTGGACGTAGTCGTAGCAAACGCCGGCGTTGGCCACTTCGCCAACATTACCGACCTGACCGCAGACCAATGGGCCGAAACCATCGATATTAACCTAACCGGCGTCTTCAACTCCGTAAAGGCAGGGCTGGATGAGCTCATTCGGAACGAAGGCTACCTGATCACCATCGCCTCCTTGGCGGGGACCAACTTTTTCAAGACTGGTTCGGCGTACAACGCCAGCAAGTTTGGATTGGTCGGTTTCACCCAGGCCGTAATGCTGGACGTGCGCGATAAGGGCGTTAAGGTGTCCACCATCATGCCAGGTAGCGTGGCTACCTTTTTCAACGACCATACCCCGTCAGAAAAAGATGCGTGGAAAATCCAACCGGAGGACATCGGGCAAATCGTCGTGGATCTACTGCGGATGCCCGCGCGGACCTTACCCAGCAAGGTAGAAGTAAGGCCTTCTACCCCAAAGCCCTCGTAGACTATCGTTGATTGAAGAATGCTAATTAAAGCCCGTGACGCACTCGCCGTTACGAGCTTTAATTATCTCCCCGCATCTTATCCAGCAAGTTGGACAGGATGGTGGCCTCTTCATCGTTGAGGTTTCCCAAACTCTCCTCGACGTTAGCCTCTACGGAATGGCTGGCCGCTTCTAGTACTTCGAGGCCCTTCTCCGTGATTCGGATGTCTACTTGACGGCGGTCGGTCGGGCACTGGTCGCGCTGGACCAATCCCTTTTCCTTCAACTTATCAACCAGACGAGAGGCGTTGCTCATTTTATCGAGCATCCTTTCGGTGAGAAGCTTGATGGTGGAAGGCCGATCTCCCCTACCCCGTAGGATTCGCAGGATATTGAATTGCTGTAGACTAAGGCCGTGCGGCTTCAGGGCTAACATCGTGCGGTTATTCAACCAGTTGGACGTGTACAGAATATTCACTTGCATCCGGTGGAGGGAATTACGAAACTTGGGCTGTTGGATGGCTTCTTCGATAGTAGGCATGCACAAAGGATTAGGACCGAATTACGATTGTAATTATTACAAATGTATACACATTAAATACAAAAGGTGCAGTCTGGTTCACTGCCCGGCCACGAATAAGTGTTTGTCTGCTTGCATCAGCTTCCCAAATCGGAGATCCCTTAATATCCGGGGAAGGATTGGGTAAGAAACCGTGCCTGCGAAACAGTGCGCACCCCTACTTTCGTGGGAAAGTAATTGGCAATGAAGATTCTGATCATCGGTGGCGGTAATATGGGCAAGACCTACGCAAAGAGCTTGCTACGCGCCCACCTCGTCAAGCAGGAAGACCTCATGATCCTGGAAAAGGATGGCCCCAAAGCGAATACACTCCGTGAAGAAAAGCTCGGCGTGATCCACACGGACCCTACCTCCTGCCTGAACGTTGCCGATCTGATCATTCTCGCAGTTAAGCCGCAGAATTGCCCTTCTTTATTCAAGACGCTCCGCCCCGCCACCGATCCACAACAGGTGTACCTGTCCATCATGGCCGGGGTAACGATTGAATCCATCCAGCGAGGGCTGGGCGTGGAAAAAGTTATTCGGGCCATGCCCAACCTTCCCGCGCAGATCGGACTGGGCATGACCAGTTACACGGCCAGCGATGCGGTGACGCGGATTGAATTGGTCCTCGTCCAGAACCTCCTCAACACGACGGGAAAAGCCATCTACGTATCGACTGAGCGAGCCATCGACGCGACTACGGCCATTTCCGGCAGCGGCCCCGCCTACGTGCTGTACTTCATGGAAGCTATGATTGAAGCCGCGGCCGAGATGGGTTTCTCCAGCAGCGAGGCCGAACTTCTCGTTGCCCAGACCTTCCGCGGTGCGGTGGAGCTGCAGATGAAGAATGATCTCACGTGTGAGGAGTGGATCCAACGGGTTTCCAGCAAGGGGGGCACCACGGAGGCCGCCATGAATAGTTTCCGGGCTACTTCCGTATTTGAGGACATCAAAAACGGTGCGAAGGCCGCCCTCGCCAGAGCGGAAGAATTGGGGCGGGAAGAGTAGCCGTTGTTATTGACGTAAGCGTTGATCCGAAGAATCCCGCGCTCCCTTTGCTTATGTATGGCGTCCTTATCTTTGCGTCATGCCCAAACTGAAGAATTCCCATCTCCCGCTGATCCTGGTCCTGATCGTTGCCGCCGTGGCTACCCGCCTGCTGCCGCATCCGCCAAACTTCGTCCCCGTTGGAGCAATGGCCCTCTTCGGTGCAGCCGCGCTACCTAAAAAATGGATGGCGGTATTGGTTCCCCTGGCGGCCTTCTACCTCAGCGATCTGGTGCTGAACAACGTCGTGTACGCCGCTTACTTTGAGGGCTTGTACTTCGGCGCGGATCCCTTCATCTACGGAGGTATCCTACTAATGGTTCTTTTGGGGCTGGGTGTCCTCCGGTCCCAAAAGTTCAACTGGCTACGCATTGGTGGGGCTGCCATCGGGGCAACGGCCATATTTTTCCTCCTCAGCAATTTCGGGGTGTGGGTCAGTGGCACGATGTACCCTAAAACAGCCGGCGGATTGGGACTGGCTTACGTAGCTGGCCTCCCCTTCCTGTTGAATAGCTTACTCGCCAATCTCGTCTTCAGCGGTATCCTTTTCGGCGCGGGGAAGGCACTGGGTGTGTTCAACGGAGATCGGTTGGGGGAACCGGCCTACGCAACTTCCCCGATCAAGTAGTCCAATTTGTTCGCTTCGCTCCATTCTACTCGCTACAGCCTATCCCTATCGGGGTTAGCTCTGTTCCTACTGCTGAGCACCTGCGTCAGCGCCCAAATCGTCAACATCGAGGACAAACGGCGGAGTCTGGACAGCCTGGGGTGGCACGGGCAAATTGATCTCGGGGCGAACCTGACCAAGAACACCAATTCGGTAACTACCCTGCAGGGCGCACTGCGGCTGGACCGGCTCGGAGAACGCGGCAACGTCCTCCTACTCAGCGATTACCGGCTGGTTCAGGTGAGTGGAAGAAACGCCGTCAACGCCGGGTTTCTGCACTTGCGTTACGGCTACGAACCGAAGGATAAATGGCGGTGGGAGAGCTTCACGCAGATCCAGTACAACGAGCAATTACGGCTGACGCTGCGGTACCTGATCGGTACGGGTGTCCGGCGGAGGCTATACAAAATCAACGGATACCGAGCTTACGTGGGCGCGCTGTACATGTACGAATACGATGAGTTGAGCGAGTCCAGCATCATCTATCGGGACCACCGGCTGAGTAATTATCTCACCCTCCGATTCCCGTTGACGGATGACATTACCATCTCCAGCACCTCTTATTACCAACCGCGTTTGCCGGAGTTTAATCTCGCCCGGCTCTCCACCGTAACCTCCCTGGTGATGGCTTTCAATAAGCGCCTTCGCCTCACGAGTACTTTCAACCTGACCTACGACGAGCGCATTAACCGTGATTTGCCGGAGGTACCCATCACCACCTACAGTTGGGTAAATGGGCTCAGGTACACCTTCTAATGCTCCTACCAAAAGCACCGATTACCAGCCATACCGTATCTTGAGCACCAGCCCTAATAGGATGATTACTCGCTACACTTTGCGATCCCGGGCAACCAGCAAAAGTTTAATTTGATGAAGGGTAACTATAAGTTCACCAAATTCCCGATCGAAGGTGATACCCAGGAATCTACGGCGGCGGAACTTTTGGAACTACTCGATACCAACTGCCGCCAGAACGGTCTCCTCCCCACCGATAACGCTAGCGATGCGCACTTCGTCGCTTTAGTGATGCTCGGGGAAGCGAATTGGGTCCATTTCGATTCAAAAGGCCACTACCAAGCCCTTGACGAGACGGACTACCTACCCGTCATCCACGACCTCAGTAAATGGCGAGATTCAGTTACCTGTTGGGTCTACGGCAAACACGGCTACACCCTGCGCCGCTATCACCTGGGTCACCTCAAAGGCCAGTGGGCCAATCTGAACGCTACGAATGAGTTCGACTCGATGGACGAAGCGGAAGATTGGTTGCCCCGCTTCGAAAATTGGAAAGATCTCGTACAGGAAGACGTCACGGAACAGACCTTTTATCAATCCTTACCGCCGCCTACGGTTGCCGGAAGTCCCGTGCCAACCTACTCCACTCCCCCCGCCGAGATACCACAACGAATAGCAAATCTTTTCGGATGGGACGAGCGGTTCAACGATGCCAGTGTAGTCGTCGATCCGGCTAACAGCCCTGACTTGGTCCGCTTTGGTTACCGGTCCGCCACTGGTGACTACGCCAACGAAAACCTCGGTGTGCGCACGTTTGTCCGCTGCTACGCCCACCCCGATCCGCAAGACCGCTACAGCCGTCATTGGAATAAATAACTACGCGTCGCACCTTAAACTTTGGCTGTATTCATGAACGATCTAGTTAGCTGGATGGGCTCTACTTTATTTAAGCCCGTGCCTCCCGTGGATTTAGCCGGACGATCCTGTGTTTCGTTAGATCTTTCTAGTACTAATTTTGCCCTTCCAGAGCTTTCGCATCTAGACCGTCTGCCGGCTTTCGAAGAGAAGATTACGGCACTGCTCACCGCGCAGCGGGCAGATTTTGGTATTGGCGGTTATGGCGAAGTCCGATCCCTGTACACGACGGATGACTTCTCGGTACTAAGCAACGGCCGCAAGACTTACCGTACCGTCCACCTCGGCATCGACGTGTGGGGGGCAGCCAGTACACCCGTTGTGGCGCCACTGGACGGCAAGGTATACCTGGCTTTTCGGGATGCTACCACGGGTGGCTATGGACCCACTTTAATTTTGGAGCATCGGGGGCCAGGCAACCTACCGTTTTATACCCTCTACGGTCATTTAGATGAATCCAGTTTGACTGATATGTGGGCGCTGCCGCAGGTGCGATCGGGGGACCAGATCGCCACCTTCGGAGGTACGGAGGTGAATGGAAACTGGCCACCCCACCTCCATTTTCAGGTGATAACGGACTGGCTGAGTTATGAACCAGCAGACTTTCCGGGAGTAGCACTCGCTAGCGACGCGGAACGACTGCTGGCCGTGTGCCCGGACCCCGCACCGTTCTTTGGATAGGTTCTTAAATGATTCAACTTAAGCCGACTAAAGGACGGCCCGCTCCAGTTTATTGAGGTACTGGCTACTCGTCTCCTTCAAGTAGATCCCCAGGCTGATCGCTGTTTTATCCAGTAGATTAACGTCGAAGAACTCATAGTCCAGGTGGTGTTCCCGGCCGGAGGTCAATTCCTCCCGCTGGCGGACGATGAGCTCATACTCCGAAACGCTAATGTTATCGACGCCGCCAGCGTTGACGTAGGTCTTGATCCGGCGCTCGGTATCCTTCAGACCGGTGTGTAAAATCTGCAGGTTGTTACAAGCATCCGCCAGCACCCTGCGCTGGAGGTTGATTCCATTGATAGCCCGAGTGATGTCGGACTGCACGGCTCGGTCTGTTTTTTCAACGGAGTAATAGTTCTTGTCGATATCCCGATTGAATTGCTGTACCGTTGCTAAATGGAGAATGGCCAGTTCTCGCATCGGAGCGGCAATCAGGCGAAATTTCTTCTCCTTCAGTGCGTGGTACTGCCGCTCGCCGGCAAGTGATCCCCTATCCTGAGGGTCATCCATGATGAAAAACATGCGGGCCACGTTACTCTTCACCTTGTGATCCGCTACGGAAAGCTGGCTCAGTAACTGACTGAATTTGGCGGCCTGCACATTGAATGCTTCAATATCCTCCAGGATCTCATCGAGCGGTTCGGGGCCGGTATTCAGGAATCGAGGATCATCAAGATCAACCGTCGGTTTGAACCCACTTGTTTCCGCTTTCGGCGTTGACCGCTGCTCACCGTCTTCAGACTTCAGGATATCGTCGTAGGGGTTAGGCATGCTGCACGGATTGAAGGATGAATACCAAAACTACAAACTGCGGGCCGTTCGGTTTGAAAATACGGTGGCCACCTTCAATCAGTTGATCGAAGGTGGCCACCGGAATTGCTACTAAGCCTGCCGGCTTAATTGGTTTGAAGAATTAGTCACGGCTACCGTCCCAGAAGAAGCTGCCACAGTCAACCAGCAGGATCGTCGCTACGGTACGCGCAACTACCGGGCCACAGGGGCCAGGCTGCTCATCACCGACGAAACGCAGGTTTACGAATCCAGCCTCAATGTCACGTGGTCCGGGAATGTACCGCGCCCGACCGGGCACCGTACCGTCCGTGACGAACTCACCGTCACCCAGGCTTTGGAATTCACCGCTTGCATCGGCTGGCGTCAACTGGATCTGTTCGCCCAGGTTGAAGCCCGTCGTACAGCCCGTGAAGTCCGTCAGTTCAGCCATCACAGCTTCTTCCACCGTTATGTTAAGCGTGGACGTGCCCATACACTGACCGTCGTTGAAGGAGAATTCTACGTCGTAGCTCATGTCCTGCTGCAGGTCGGTAATGACCGGCTCAACACTGTTCGGGTTCTCGATACCAACGGGGTTGATGATCTCAACGGTAATGTCTTCCTGCAGGGCCTGTGGGATATTGAGGTCAACTACCTGCGATCCCATATTACATACCGCGTAATCGTAGGGACCGAAGTCCAGATCGGGTACAGAAGAGAAGCCAATAGATTTCTCCAGGCTACAGGAACCGAAGGCGCCCGTGATGTTCAGCGGAACGGGAGCGTCCTCACCAAAGCCGGGGTTCAAGCTTACCGTCACTTCATTCGTCATCTCATCAACCGTCACCGTTCCGGCGCTTAATGGCTCGAAAGCGTAGTTAAGGTCTGCACACAGACCACCGAAGGTGAAGGGCTCACCGGGACAAAGGACTACGTTGTCACCCAGGTCGTCCAGGAAGTCGGGCAGTACTTCGGGGAAGGGAAGTACGGATTCGGAACAGGTACATCCATCAGCCTCGATGACTAGGAGGAGCGGACAGATATCCGCCTGGTTGACACCGGTGAAGGTGCCCATGAAGGTTTCCGTAGCGTCCTTTTCTAGCATTACTGCTTGGACTTGTTCGGTACTAACCATCCGGTCAATATCGCGGTCCAGTTCACCGTCGCCATCTACGTCAGTAAAGAGGCTCAGCGTCACGTCGTCGTCGAAGTCATCGCTTTCGGCGGTGAAGTCGAAAGTGAAATCAACGTCGAATACGCCGGGTACGTCCGTACAGGCGGCATTGAGTGTCGCTTCTTCGGCCGTGACGGCGGGAACTACCTCGAGTTCGAAGTACAAATTATCCGTTGTGCTGACGGGGATCTCACAAACTTCACCGGAAGTAGCACAGGTCACTTCGATGCGCGTGATTACCGTTGCGCCAACGAAGTAGGGGCCACAATCCAAGTCACCCACCACAAATGGAATCTTGAGGCAGACGAAGCCACCTTGCGGCAGTTCAGGAGCGGGGAAGCAGAGTTGCTGATCACCGCTAGAATTGATGTCAGTCGTGGTGATGTCACCCGCTTCCACTTCGTAGCCGGTTGGCGCGATGGCCATCAGGCTGTCGAGGTTGAGGGAGATGCCCGCGGGCAGGCGAACACAAATTTCGGCCTCAGCAATGTCAGCCTTACCGACATTAGCTGCCGTTACGGTGATCGCGTCACCAGCTTCGGAACAGCTCACTGCCAGCGGATCCTGGTCGGCATCCACCTGGAAGAAGACGGCGGGTTCGGTGCCCGGTAGCATCACGTCGATGTTCTGGCTGAAGGCCAGGTCACCTTCGTAGTCAATGGCACAAGCGGCGTCACCACGGGGGCGGCTTACGATGGGTACACCGGAAGTGAAGTCACAACTCGTAGCGGCCGTAAAGGTGATCGTCAGCACCTGGCCGGGCTCGAAGCCGTCGGGGCCGAAGAGTGCGTTGATCTCGGCTTGATCAAAGACGCTTCCCGTACCGAATACGGCGTCGGTGGTCGGGTCGTTCGTGGGGTCAGATAGGGCACTCATGGCACCACCGGTAACGCTACCCATGAAGTTGCTCACGTCGAGCCCTTCGGGGATGTACACTACGGGGTTAAAGTTGCCAATGGGAGAAGTACCGTCGTTGAAGAACTGAATGTCAAACTCTTCTTCAGTACACAGCGGCACGCTCATTGGCTCATCGTAGCTCGTTGAGATATTCGCCTGGCCACCGATGTAGCGGTAGCACTCGCCGGTTGATCCACAGTCAGGCATGAAGGCCACAAAGGCAGCGGCGGCCTGTTCGGCGTCATCGCTACATCCGATGATGGGGAAGGCACAAATTTCGGCGGCGGCACAGAACTCCAAATCAGTCTCTAAATCGAAAACGAAGGCTTCACCGGCGGCAAGGCCGGCAGGGATTACCAGGGCGTAGACCGTGCTGGTGTCCGTTACCAATGCTTGAGTGAACATGAGGTCGTCACCATTGTCGCGGGTGATACCATTGAGTACCGCACCGTTTCCTACGGTAATGGCGATTACGCCTTCCAGTGGAATGGCGGGGTCGTTATTGATTACCGTTGCGGTGTTAACCTCATCCATCATCGGCGCATCCTGCAGCGCACCGCCGGGGGCAATCGTCAATGTAGCCGACTGGGGTTCGGGAGCGTTGATGATCTGGTACATGACCTGGTTGCCAATACTCCGGTGGGGGTTGATCTCATCCATGTCGTTATCGGGGAGACGCTGGAAGGGGAAGTAAAACAAGGTATTATTCCGAGGGATACCATTAAAGAATCCCCGATCTGGGTCAACCAAATCACCGTTGTTATCTCTCACCTTACCATCCCAGTAACCGTCACCTGCGGTAGTACGTTGCCGGTAAGGAAAGAATTCGTAATCCGGTAGGTGCTTATTAGCCCAGGAATAGGTGGCCGTAAGCGTCGGCAAAGGTTCGTCCGCACATACTCGTAGTAGTGGGACTCTAATGACTACACTATCCGTAGTTGGGCCCCCAACGGCAATCAGAGGAATACTACCTCCTACCGTAGTCACGTCATCTTCGCCAAAGTCGAAATTATCGTAACCATCCGCGCGAACACCATCCGCGAACTCAGCGTCCGTAAACCGTACCTGGCCAATCCCAGCGTTGGGTGCAAATGCTGGAACACCACCGACTACTGCGGAATCGACCGCAGTACTTGTATCAGCGAATAGAGGAATTGGATCCTGTCCAATCACGTCCACGAAAGCTCCACCGTTGAAGTAGTAGGGACTAGAGATATCAAGTACAATCTGCTCAATACCCGTGATTGGACGCACCTCGTTTGGGTACCAACCAGCAGGTACGGCGTCATTGACGAATGGAATAGCAATTTCTGCATCACAGCCATCTTCCGAGTACTCAATTCGCGGCTGTGCAGAAATTTGGGGATCAAAGAAATTGAAAACCGTAGGGATCTGAGGGCAACCCTGTTCAAAAACTCCAGCAAAGATATTTGCGCCTCGATTGGAAAATTGCTCCGCAAAGAAGTACCCAGTAAATGTTGTTGGAATTTCTGGATTGGGAGCGCCATTCACCATATCAACCTGTCCGGGGTTATCAATTAAGACAGTAGTCCACACGGCCTCAAATTCGTCGCCGGGCAAAAATTCTCCGCCGATGGCGTCCATAAACTTTTGGGCTGCATTGGCTTCTCCAATTCGCCCCGGATCACCACGAAAAATAAGTTGTAGGCGCTTACCATCTCGCTGATCAAGACTGTTTTCTCCACCACGACTATAAGTATATCCACCATTAGAGAAGCCAGGATTAGACACCTCACCTACTCCATAGGTGTTATCAAATCGAGGGTCAGTCGATTCGCTACCAGCGACTAAGACACCCGTTTGAGCTAATGGCCCATTTATAAGACCGGAAAATTGATTCCCGATGTCAATTCGCATGCCATTTCTGATTAATGTAAATGACTGTAAGCGGGTGAGTTGGTGGTCAAGGACGGTAGGATAATTATCAGCCGCGTTCCAGTTACGGTTTCCTGGAATTTCCATCTGAGTTTCAAAACCAATCTGGCGCCAATCATTATCAGTACCTGCCAACTCACCGTCAAAGCGAGTGCTCATAGCGGCCTGGTCCTGGATACGCCACAGCGTAGTCAGTTCGATGGTGTCACCCGCTAGTACGTTTTTACCTTGAGGGTCAAGGGTATCAATTTCGGGCACTAGGGTAGTACGGGTATCATCTGTGAAACCACGGCTTATCCGTCGGCCGAACACTTGTGTATCTATATAACAATCACAGTCACAGTCATCAGGGTTTGCTTGCAAATTACTGGAGGATCCCGTAAGGGTTGGGCTACAGGCACAGTCACCAGTAGGACAGGTTGATGAAATAGACCCTGCCAAAATGAGAATTTGGAGGGGGGAACAGTAATTCGTATCCAACGTCACGTCAAAGGTGAAGAAATTATCTTGCCCTTCAGCCGATGACCCCGCAGGCCCTGCAATTGTAAAGGTCAATCCTTCCTCAGAATAAATCAACGCAGTGTCAGCAT
The DNA here is from genome assembly GCF_001625015.1 of Lewinella sp. 4G2. NCBI lineage: Bacteria > Pseudomonadati > Bacteroidota > Saprospiria > Saprospirales > Lewinellaceae > Lewinella > Lewinella sp. 4G2. Next base: position 57,845 of record NZ_LVWJ02000011.1, read on the forward strand.
CAGCAATTGGCGTAACCACACCTCCGGTTTCGAAGTTAATGTTGCTAATGACTATGTCATCCGTCAATTGAGGAGTACCCACGAATGAAAATACCCCATTTGCCTGCCCATCGTTATTAGGGCATTCTGTTAATGGGTTGGGACCAAGGTTATACTGAAAACGCAGATTGCGGGTACTCACTAGCGGCACATTACATCCGTTCGTTTCGTTACGCCCGATGAAACCAAAATTGTATCCCTCCAAAGTTCCGGCCAGATCGTCCGTACCGTTAACAAAAGAAGAGGTAGAGGCTGCATTAAACTCAGGAGCGTCGGTATCCGTATCGCGAGCGTTAGTAGCACGCGTACCACAGCCACGACGGCCATCTACGCGGACTTCATTAATCTGACAGTCCTGGTTACTGCCAGCAGCAGGAGGCGTAGCGGAATCTTCAGCATCACACGTAATTTCGTAGAAGTAGCGAAGCGTGAACATGTCACCTGCAGCCAAATCGTCAAAATTACCGTCTCCGTCTAAATCTTGTAGGGTTGAGCTTGTCAGCTCCGAGTTACCGCGCAAATCAATACGAACGGTACCGGCTACATTGGCGGTTGCTACTCCTTGATTTGTAAATTCATCAGCGGTGAACAGACGAACAGCGCTTTCCGGAATTGTACCTTGCTCGTTTCCGTCTTCGTCCAAGACCAGGATACGATCCAAGGCAAATGTTGTGGAAGCACATGCACGCAAGGTGATGATCAGATCCCGGATCTCACCGATCACTTCATCATCATTCGTGGTTCCAATATTTACGTCGAATACGTAAGGAGCGTCCGCACAGACATTGGGCAGGCCATCCTGTGGAAATTCCATATCGTCGGCTTCTACTGCAGTGCGGTCGTACTCGACTGTCAGAAACCCTGGTAGATTAAAGGTATTGCCAACAGTAGCCGTCTCGTTCACATCGGCAGGGCCAGTACACACTTCACCATCACATGCGCTAACGACCGTATAGATCGGGCTGAAGTCAATGTCGGGGTAACACTCTTCAAAAGTATAACAGACCGTTATCGCATCCGTCTCATTGAACATGAGCGGGTCATCACTTAAATCGACGTTGGCTTCGAGACGACCAGTTGCCGCGTCGATAGTAAAGTCCGTGCCTTCTTCCAGGTCGGCACCACCGTACACGACGCGAGTAATCGTGATGCCTTCATCAAAACCGTAATTATCGGCGGTAAAAATGAATCCAGTTGCGCCACTATTAAGGCCGGTGTTGGTGACCGTGATGGCCTGGCAAGCATCATTTCCCGGTAGGCCAAGTTCAACGAGACCAGGCAGCGGTGCTGTAAACTGCACTCGTGGAATAGCAACGTCGCCACCGTAGGTCTCAGGTGCGGTGTACTCTCCTTCACAGGCTACCCCAGCGGCGCTGGTGTACTCCCACTGGTAAGTGATATTTGGTGGATTGGCTTCCAGGTCTGAGCCACACTCCGCGCGAATTCCGAAACAAACATAAACAGCGCCACTATCGCGGCTTACCGAAGAGATCAGGAAGCTGGGTGCTTCCGGGTTTTGTACGGAAATCTCCCGCAAGTCCGTTTCGGAACTGGGGAACACGGCGTCGTCTCCTTCGGGGATTTCGGCGAAACCACCGTATTCAAGACCCTCATCAAAGAGCAATGTTAATTCAATGTCCTGGAGCGGGTCTTCACTCTTCGTGAAGAGAAGAATACAAGTCGTATCGGCTGCGCCACAAACCTCAAGCGCGTCCGGCACTGGGTAGCAATCCGTTCCACGGAGGTCGATGATGCGGAGTTGGTTGGGGTCCGGTGACAAAAAGGGTGCCGTGAACACGAGCTCGCCACTCGTTAACTCAACGGTTGGCATCGTCACGTAGGGATGCTCCGCCGCCAATTCTGCCGTGGAAGCAGCGGGCGTAACGATGAGATTACCCAAATAATTGTCGATGGAACTGGCCGTGAGGGGTAGCGAACCGGCAAAAATTAGTGTCAGACTCAACAACACGAAGCGCTGAAGTCCTGCTTTCAAATTCATCATGAGTTACGATTAAGATCTTAAAACACTGACAATCAAAGTACTGCAACCTAAACGGAATGAACTTCCAACATAAAGTGCACACTCAAATGGCTTAAAGGAAATACACCACCAAAAGTAATTAAATAAACCGTCACAAAAAAGTCGCCCTACCCTACGACAAACTGGCTGCTGGTCACTCCCCGCAAACGAAAGAAGCCTCCCCGTAAGTCACGGAGAGGCTTCTTTGTACCATTATGCAGGAAGGAGTCTAGTCACGGCTACCGTCCCAGAAGAAGCTGCCACAATCAACCAGCAGGATCGTCGCTACGGTACGCGCTACCACCGGACCACAGGGGCCAGGCTGCTCGTCACCAACGAAACGCAAGTTCACAAAACCAGCTTCGATGTCCCGTGGGCCAGGGATGTACCGCGCCCTACCGGGAACCGTGCCGTCAGTAACAAACTCACCATCACCCAGGCTCTGGAACTCACCGCTTGCATCGGCTGGCGTCAACTGGATCTGTTCGCCCAAATTAAAGCCCGTCGTACAGCCCGTGAAGTCCGTCAATTCGGCCATCACGGCTTCCTCGACGGTGATGTTCAGCGTGGAGGTTCCCATACACTGGCCGTCGTTGAAGGAGAATTCTACATCGTAGCTCATGTCCTGCTGCAGATCGGTAATGACCGGCTCAACGCTGTTAGGGTTTTCGATACCAACGGGGTTGATGATCTCAACGGTGATGTCTTCCTGCAGGGCCTGCGGGATGTTGAGGTCAACTACCTGCGATCCCATATTACATACCGCGTAATCGTAGGGACCGAAGTCCAGATCGGGTACGGAAGAGAAGCCGATGGATTTCTCCAGGCTACAGGAACCGAAAGCACCCGTGATGTTCAGCGGAACGGGAGCGTCCTCACCGAAGCCAGGGTTCAGGCTTACCGTCACCTCATTCGTCATCTCATCAACCGTCACCGTTCCGGCGCTAACGGGTTCGAAGGCGTAGTTGAGGTCCGCACACAGGCCACCAAAGGTGAAGGGCTCGCCGGGGCAGAGTACTACGTTGTCACCCAGGTCGTCCAGGAAGTCGGGCAGTACCTCGGGGAAGGGAAGTACGGATTCAGAACAGGTACAACCATCGGCTTCGATCACGAGGAGAAGCGGACAGATATCTGCCTGATCTACACCGGTGAAGGTGCCCATGAAGGTTTCCGTAGCGTCTTTCTCTAACATAACTGCTTGGACTTGCTCGGTACTCACCATTCGATCAATGTCGCGGTCCAGTTCACCGTCGCCATCTACGTCAGTAAAGAGGCTCAGCGTTACGTCGTCGTCGAAGTCGTCGCTTTCGGCGGTGAAGTCGAAAGTGAAATCAACGTCGAATACGCCGGGTACGTCCGTACAGGCGGCATTGAGTGTCGCCTCTTCGGCCGTGACGGCGGGAACTACCTCGAGTTCGAAGTACAAATTATCCGTTGTGCTGACGGGGATCTCACAAACTTCACCGGAAGTAGCACAGGTCACTTCGATGCGCGTGATTACCGTTGCGCCAACGAAGTAGGGGCCACAATCCAAGTCACCCACCACAAATGGGATCTTGAGGCAGACGAAGCCACCTTGCGGCAGTTCAGGAGCGGGGAAGCAGAGTTGCTGATCACCGCTAGAATTGATGTCAGTCGTAGTGATATCACCCGCTTCAACTTCGTAGCCGGTTGGTGCGATTGCCATCAGGCTGTCGAGGTTGAGGCTGATGCCCGCGGGGAGGCGGACACAAATTTCGGCTTCGGCAATGTCAGCCTTGCCGACGTTAGCTGCCGTTACGGTGATGGCGTCGCCAGCTTCGGAACAGCTAACCGATAGTGGATCCTGGTCGGCGTCCACCTGGAAGAAGACGGCGGGTTCGGTACCCGGTAGCATTACGTCGATGTTCTGGCTGAAGGCCAGGTCACCTTCGTAGTCGATTGCACAAGCGGCGTCACCGCGAGGGCGGCTTACAATGGGTACACCGGAGGTAAAGTCACAGCTCGTTGCGGCCGTGAAGGTGATCGTCAGTACCTGGCCGGGCTCGAATCCGTCGGGGCCGAAGAGTGCGTTAATCTCTGCTTGGTCGAAGACGCTACCGGTGCCGAAGACGGCATCAGTGGTTGGGTCGTTCGTTGGGTCAGCCAGCGCGCTCATGGCACCACCGGTGACGCTACCCATAAAGTTGCTTACGTCGAGCCCTTCGGGGATGTAAACTACTGGGCTGAAATTGCCAATGGGAGAAGTACCGTCGTTGAAGAACTGAATGTCAAACTCTTCTTCAGTACACAGCGGCACGCTCATTGGCTCGTCGTAGCTCGTCGAGATATTGGCCTGGCCACCGATGTAGCGGTAGCATTCGCCGGTTGAGCCACAATCGGGCATAAAGGCTACGAAGGCAGCAGCGGCTTGCTCAGCGTCGTCGCTACATCCGATGATGGGGAAGGCACAAATTTCGGCGGCGGCACAGAACTCCAAATCAGTCTCTAAATCGAAGACGAAGGCTTCTCCGGCGGCAAGGCCGGGAGGGATTACCAGGGCGTAGACAGTGCTGGAATCCGTAACGAGCGCCTGGGTGAACATGAGGTCGTCACCGTTATCGCGGGTGATGCCGTTGAGCACCGCACCATTACCGACTGTTATTGCGATTACGCCTTCCAGTGGAATGGCGGGGTCGTTATTAATGACCGTTGCGGTATTAACCTCATCCATCATCGGTGCATCCTGCAGTGCACCACCGGGTGCAATCGTCAGCGTAGCCGACTGGGGTTCGGGAGCGTTGATGATCTGGTACATGACCTGGTTGCCGATACTCCGGTGAGGGTTGATCTCGTCCGCGTCATTATCGGGAAGACGCTGGAAGGGGAAGTATAGTAGGACATTACCTCGAGGGGTTCCGTTTAAGAATCCTTGATCGGGCTCTACTACGTCGCCGTTGTTATCTCTCACCTTACCATCCCAGTAACCGGCACCTGTGGTAGTACGTTGCCGGTAGGGGAAGAATTCGTAGTCGGGAAGATGCTTATTAGCCCAAGAATAGGTGGCCGTAAGAGTCGGCAGAGGTTCGTCCGCACACACTCGTAGTAATGGGACTCTAATGACTACACTATCCGTAGTCGGGCCACCTACGGCAATCAGAGGAATACTACCTCCTACCGTGGTCACGTCATCTTCGCCAAAGTCGAAATTATCGTAGCCATCCGCACGGACACCATCCGCGAACTCAGCGTCCGTAAACCGTACTTGGCCAATCCCCGCGTTGGGTGCAAATGCGGGAACACCACTGACTATTGCGGAATCAACCGCCGTGCTGGTATCAGCGAATAGCGGAATTGGATCCTGTCCAATTACATCCACGAAAGCGCCACCATTAAAGTAGTAGGGACTAGATATATCTAGTACAATCTGCTCAATACCGGTGATGGGACGCACCTCATTTGGGTACCAACCTGCGGGCACAGCATCATTAAAGAATGGAATTGCGATTTCAGCATCACAACCATCTTCTGAGTATTCAATTCTGGGTTGAGCGGAAATTTGGGGATCAAAGAAATTGAAAACCGTAGGGATCTGAGGGCAACCCTGTTCAAAAACTCCAGCAAAGATATTTGCGCCACGGTTGGAGTACTGTTCCGCGAAGAAGTACCCAGTAAATGTTGTCGGAATTTCTGGATTGGGAGCGCCGTTCACCATATCCACCTGTCCGGGGTTATCAATTAAGACAGTAGTCCAGACGGCTTCAAATTCGTCGCCAGGAAGAAACTCTCCTCCAATGGCATCCAATAGCTTCTGGGCTGCATTGGGTTCTCCATTTCGACTTGGATCACCACGAAATAAAAGACTCAGGCGTTTACCATCTCGCTGGTCTAAGCTATTATCTCCACCACGACTATAGGTATATCCGCCATTAGGGAAGCCAGGATTAAACACCTCACCTATGCCATACGTGTTGTCAAATCGAGGGTCACTTCCTTCGGTACCAGCGACTAGCACACCCGTTTGCCCTGTTGGCCCGTTTACAAGACCTGAAAATTGACTACCAATATCAATTCTCATCCCATCCCGAATTAAGGTGAATGACTGTAAGCGAGTTAGTTGGTGGTCTAAGACCGTAGGAAAATTATCAGCTGCATTCCAGTTACGGTTGCCGGGAATCTCCATGTTAGTTTCAAAACCAATTTGACGGAAATCGTTGCCTGTACCGCCTAATTCTCCGGCAAATCGGGAGCTCATGGCAGCTTGATCTTGGATGCGCCACAGCGTAGTCAGTTCGATGGTATCGCCCGCTAGTACGTTTTTACCCTGAGGGTCAAGGGTATCGATTTCCGGTACCAGCGTGGAGCGGGTATCATCCGTAAATCCACGGCTTATCCGTCGGCCGAATACTTGAGTGTCGAGGTAGCAGTCACAGTCACAGTCATCGGGGTTTGCTTGCAAATTACTGGAGGATCCCGTAAGGGTTGGGCTACAAGCACAGTCACCAGTAGGACAGGTTGATGAAATAGACCCTGCCAAAATGAGAATTTGGAGGGGGGAACAGTAATTCGTGTCCAACGTCACATCAAAAGTGAAGAAATTATCCTGCCCTTCAGCCGCTGAACCCGCAGGTCCTTCAATGGTAAAGGTTAACCCTTCCTCGGTATAAATCAACGCGGTGTCAGCATCAGCAATTGGCGTTACTACACCTCCGGTTTCAAAGTTGATGTTGGTGATGACTATGTCGTCCGTCAACTGAGGGGTACCTACGAACGAAAATACCCCATTTGCCTCGCCATCATTGTTGGGACATTCAGTTAATGGATTAGGACCAAGGTTATACTGAAAACGCAGATTGCGGGTACTTACAAGCGGCACATTACATCCGTTCGTTTCGTTACGCCCGATGAATCCAAAATTGTATCCCTCCAAAGTACCGGCCAGATCATCCGTGCCGTTAACAAAGGACGAGGTAGAAGTAGCGTTGAACTCCGGTGCCCCCGTATTTGTATCGCGCGCGTTTGTTCCACGAGTACCACAACCACGACGACCGTCTACACGGACTTCGTTGATCTGGCAATCCTGGTTACTGCCAGCTGCGGGTGGCGTAGCGCTGTCTTCAGCATCGCAGGTGATCTCATAGAAGTAACGTAGGGTGAACATATCACCAGCCGCGAGGTCGTCAAAGTTCCCATCGCCGTCGAGATCCTGAAGGGTGGTATTGGTCAGCGCAGAATTACCACGAAGATCAATTCGAATGGTACCCGCAACGTTGGCGGTGGCGACACCTTGAGCGTTAAATTCATCTGCGGTGAAACGGCGAATTGTAGACTCTGGTAACGTTCCTTGCTCGTTGCCATCTGCATCCAATACGAGGATGCGATCTAAAGCAAACGTTGTAGATGCACATGCACGCAAAGTGATGATCAGATCCCGGATCTCACCGATCACTTCGTCATCGTTAGTAGTACCAATGTTTACGTCAAATACGTAGGGTGCATCCGCACATACATTAGGTAGTCCATCTTGAGGAAACTCCATATCGTCGGCCTCTACCGCAGTGCGGTCGTATTCTATTGTTAAGAAACCGGGCAGATTAAAGGTGTTGCCAACGGTAGCCGTCTCGTTAACGTCGGCCGGGCCAGTACACACTTCACCGTCACAAGCGCTCACGACTGTGTAAATTGGGCTGAAGTCAATGTCGGGGTAACACTCTTCAAAAGTGTAACAGACGGTGATTGCATCCGTCTCGTTGAACATGAGCGGGTCATCACTTAAATCAACGTTGGCCTCCAGGCGGCCGGTGGCCGGGTCGATAGTAAAGTCCGCGCCTTCTGCTAAGTCAGCACCATCATAAACAACACGCGTAATCGTAATACCTTCATCAAAACCATAATTATCAGCGGTGAAGATGAATCCGGTTGCACCACTGTTTAATCCAGAATTAGTCACCGTGATCGCCTGACAGGCGTCATTGCCCGGTAGACCAAGTTCAACGAGACCAGGTAATGGGGCCGTAAACTGTACCCGCGGAATAGCCACGTCGCCACCGTAAGACTCCGGTGCGGTATACTCTCCTTCACAAGCTACTCCAGCGGCGCTGGTGTACTCCCACTGATAAGTAATATTTGGTGGATTGGCCTCCAAATCCGAGCCACACTCCGCGCGGATACCGAAACAAACGTAAACGGCGCCACTATCGCGGCTCACTGAAGAGATCAAGAAGCTTGGTGCTTCGGGGTTTTGAACGGAAATTTCCCGCAGGTCCGTTTCGGAACTGGGGAAGACAGCGTCGTCACCTTCGGGGATTTCGGCGAAGCCACCGTACTCAAGCCCTTCGTCGAAGAGCAGCGTCAGTTCGATGTCCAATAGTGGGTCCTCGCTTTTCGTAAAGAGGAGGATACAGGTCGTATCGGCTGCACCACAAACCTCAAGTGCGTCCGGCACCGGGTAGCAATCCGTTCCGCGGAGGTCGATGATGCGGAGTTGGTTGGGGTCCGGTGACAAAAAGGGTGCCGTGAACACTACTTCACCACTCGCCAACGTTACGGAAGGCATCGTGACGAAAGGGTGTTCTGACGCCAATTCTTCGTTAGATCGCTCCTGAGAAAGGACGGATTCAGGCAAGAATCCCCCAAAATTTTCCGCCCGCAGGTTAGTGGAGGCACAAATAAGAAGGAGAAAGGCCCAACAGGAGAGGAGCCTAAAAGCTTGTGGACGTAAATTCATGAGTTACAATTATAAATTGTAGAGTGCTGTGAACCAGTAAGTTACAGAGTAGAAAAGGTATGAGTATAAGGTCGGCAGGCGGTCGTACTTACACTATGGGTAAAACCTGCGTACCAAAAGTACAAAGTGACGCCCTAACTACAAAGCACTTCCCCTGCGTGGGAGACGTTAGATTTTAGAGGTTAGATTTTGGACACGCGGCGACCGGGTGCTTACATCCTACCCCGAAAGTTTAGTAGCATTCAAGCTCGGACTCCCATCATTTTCAACCTTTGGAAGTAGGAATTCAGGCTGTAGCTTCTCTTTGGTAACACTAGCACCTATCCCATTCAGCCCCTTCCATTTTCTTAGCACCCGCGGCAGCGCCCGTTTCAAAATGCTAGGAGTTAGACCTTAGATCTTAGATACCTCCCTGGTCTAAGATCTAAAATCTAACGTCTAAAATCCCTGACCCGAAACGAGCGAAGAACTGTCTAGCAGCTTAATTTGCTCAACCCTTCCGCCACTGCTTATACGCTCCAATCAGTCCATTCGTGCTGCTATCGTGGCTGGTCACGGCCTCGTCATCAGTTAACTCGGGAAGGATGGCCTTCGCAAGTTGTTTACCTAACTCAACGCCCCACTGGTCGAAACTGTAGATGTTCCAGATGATGCCCTGGACGAAAATTTTATGTTCGTAGAGGGCGATCAATTGGCCGAGTACGTAGGGCGTGATCTTTTTTACCAGCAGCGAGTTAGTGGGGCGGTTGCCGTCAAAGACCTTAAAGGGGACCAGTTCAGCAATTTCCGCGTCGCTCTTGCCGGCATCCCGTAGCTCTGCACTGACCTGATGGGCCGTCTTGCCATTCATGAGTGCTTCCGTCTGCGCAAAGAAGTTGCTGAGCAGGATGGCGTGGTGGTCACCCAGGGGGTTGTGGCTGATGGCGGGGGCGATGAAGTCGCACGGGATCAGCCGGGTACCCTGGTGGATTAACTGGTAGAATGCGTGCTGGCCATTGGTTCCCGGCTCGCCCCAGATGATGGGCCCGGTTTCGTAGTCGACCGGGTTACCGTTGCGGTCCACCGATTTTCCGTTAGATTCCATGTTGCCCTGCTGGAAGTAGGCCGGGAAGCGGTGCAAATACTGGTCGTAGGGCAAGATGGCCTCTGTTTCCGCACCAAAGAAATTGGTGTACCAGATACCGATGAGCGCCAGCTTAGTAGGCAAGTTTTCTTCGAGGGGCGCGTGGCGGAAGTGCTCGTCCATGCTGTACATACCGTCCAACAAACCTTCAAAGTTGTCGTACCCGACCGTCAGCGCGATACTCATACCAATTGCGCTAGAAAGGGAGTAGCGGCCGCCTACCCAGTCCCAGAAGCCAAAAATGTTGTTGGCATCAATCCCGAATTCCTGAGCGCCATCGATGTTGGTGCTCAACGCCGCGAAGTGCTTGGCCACGTCTTTTTCAGCGCCACCCTGTGCGTAGAACCAGTCGCGGGCGGACCGCGCGTTGGTCATCGTTTCTTGGGTCGTAAAGGTTTTGGAAGCTACCAGGAACAGGGTCATTTCCGGGTCAACCTTTTTCAGCACCTCGGAGAGGTGGGTGCCGTCGATGTTGGAGACGAAGTAGACTTCGCGGCCTTCGATCCAGTAAGGTTTCAGGGCTTCGGTAACCATTACCGGGCCGAGATCGGAACCACCGATGCCGATGTTGACGACCTGCGTCAACTTCTTACCGGTGTAGCCAGTATGGTCGCCACTGATGACCTTTTCGGAGAAGGTTTTCATCCGGCTCAGCGTATCTTTTACGTCGGGCATCACGTCTTCTCCGTCGACCAGAATCTTGCCTTCTCCACGATTGCGCAGCGCGACGTGCAGTACGGCGCGGCCTTCCGTCCCGTTGATCGTTTCCCCCGAAAACATCTTCTCAATGGCCTCCTTCACGCCACATTCTTCGGCCAGCCGGTACAGCGTATCCAGGGTTTCCTGGGTGATGATGTTTTTGGAGTAGTCCAGTAAGATGTCCTCGAAAGTCTGGCTGAAGTGCTCGAAACGTTGGGGGTCCTGCGCGAAGAGGTCCTTCATGTGCCGCGCTTCCATTTCGTGGGCGTGCATTTCTAGTTCTTTCCAGGCGAGGGTTTGGGTGGGGTCAATTGCGGGTAACATGGGTCAATTTTTGCGGTCTGTGGCTAGGGCAACAAACTTAGTCAATTTTTGTGCGCTGCCGCGGGTGCGAAGAAATGGGATTTACCGGTCCCCAGGCTAAGGTGCAACAGCCACGCAATGGGCATTCTTAGACGGAGGATAGAGCGCAATGCCAACAAGGAATTGATCGTTAGCTTTGCACCTTTACTTTCCGCCCCAACCCCAATGAGTGTAAGCGTACAGAACCTGACCAAGATCTACGGCGACCAACGGGCCGTGGATAATATCTCCTTCGAGGCCCACCCCGGGCAGATCCTCGGTTTCCTCGGGCCCAACGGCGCCGGGAAGACGACCACGATGAAGATTCTGACCTGCTACCTCAGCCAGAGCGCGGGGAAAGCCTCAGTCTGTGGCCACGACGTGGAGACCGACAGCCTGGCCGTCCGCCGGCAGGTAGGCTACTTGCCGGAGCACAATCCTTTATATAAGGACATGTACGTGCGGGAGTACCTCCAGTTTGCCGCCAATGCCAACAAGGTGCCAAGCGCCAAACGGAGGATTGAAGAATTGGTAGACATGACCGGCCTGGGCCGCGAAGCCCACAAGCAGATCGGAGCCCTTTCCAAAGGCTACCGCCAACGGGTTGGCCTCGCTCAGGCGATGCTCCACGACCCAAAGGTGCTGATCCTCGACGAGCCAACCTCCGGGTTGGACCCGAACCAACTGGCGGAGATCCGACAGCTCATCAAGCAATTGGGGAAAGAAAAAACGGTTATCTTCAGTACCCACATCATGCAGGAGGTCCAGGCCCTTTGCGATCGGGTGATCATCATTGACCGCGGCCGCCTCGTTGCTGATGACCCAATCGAGATGTTGAAGCGACGCCTCAGTGGAGGTTCCTCCCTGATCGTTTCCTTCGATAAGGAGGTGGACCAGCAACGACTGAACGGCATTCAGGGTGTCACCAAAGTGGAAAATCAGGATAGCCCCTTCACCTACCGCCTTTACCTGGAGGGGAAGGCCGACGCACGGGCGGAAGTATTCCACTTTGCCGTAGCGAACTCACTGGTGCTGCTCGCCATGCGGCAAGAAGACCTCAGCGTGGAGGAAGTATTCCGCGCCCTCACCAGTAAAGCGACCGCTTAATCGGCTTAACCAACCATTCGCCGCCGCGGACAACCCTTTAGCGCATGACTCTACGCTTACTCCCTTTCCTCTTCCTACTGGCTTGCGCCTCTTCGTTGATGAGCCAGACCAAGCTTACTGCGGACTTCTCTTTCCCGGACGGGATCTACCTGAGCCACGCAGCCGTACTGGCCGTCCAACCGGACCTGGGCTGGGAGGCCATTAACGGGGAAATGGTCCAGCTACCAGAAGCCTACCGGGTTCAGATTGAGGGTTACCAGTACAAGGACGCTACCCTTGACCCGGGGATGATGCCTTACGCGATTGGGCTGGACGGTGAGCTTTACCTATTCGTACAACGTAATGTGGCGCGCAATTTTTACGAGTTCACCGGTTTACGCTTGGTGGGAACGCTCTCTACCATTGCGTTCGATACGGTGGTAACCACGCGCCAACTGATGAAGGCCTACAACCCGGCGAATGGGTACGCCTTTCGGGAAGCCTGGGTAGAGCGGGAAAAGAACGTGGTGATGCATAAGGTCCTCCACTTCCCGAGTGGTCGCCTTTTTCGGAAAGAGCAAGAAAGTCTAATGGTGTCCATGTCTGAAGACAAGGAACTCAGCCAGGCGCTGCGTGAGTTGCCGGAGGTGACCGATGAGTACCTCGACCGTGCGGTGCGGTTGTACAATGAGCGCTACCCTACCCTGCTGCGGCCGGAGTGAGCCGTCCCGCTGCAAAGCTTTAAGTTTCAAGCCAATTATTATGCTAGCCATTTTTCGCAAGGAGATCAATTCATTTTTCAGTAGCCTCATCGGTTACCTGGTGATTGGAGTTTTCCTGTTGGTGACGGGCCTGTTCATGTTTGTTTTCCCGGATACAAGCCTGCTTAACTTTGGCTACGCGAGTCTCGGGCCCTTCTTCTCACTGGCGCCCAACATCCTCACTTTCATTATCCCGGCCATCTGTATGCGGGCCTTCGCGGAGGAACGGCAGACGGGAGCCATCGAACTGCTTGTCACCAGGCCGCTGAAGGATATTGAAATCGTGCTGGGGAAATTCCTGGCCTGCCTCGGGCTGGTCCTCATCGCGTTACTCCCCACCCTACTCTACTACTATACCGTGTACCAACTTGGCTCTCCGGTGGGTAATATCGATGCGGGTGGGACGATTGGAAGTTACATTGGTTTGGTCTTTCTGGCCATGGCCTTCGTGAGCATTGGGTTGTTTGCGAGTTCGCTAACGAGTAACCAAATCGTCAGTTTTCTATTGGCCCTGGCGCTGTCCTTCTTCCTCTACTTTGGTTTCAGCCTCGTGGCGAGCCTACCGATCTTTTTCCTGAATGGGGAGAATTTCATCGCCGGGCTGGGGATGCAGCAACATTTCCACAGTTTGGGCCGGGGTCTGATTGACAGCCGCGACGTAATCTATTTCGTTTCGTTGACCGCGTTCTTCATTCTCCTCACCGTCATCAGTCTGGAGCGGCGTAAGTGGTAGCAGCGTGGCGGTTTACGGCTAAAGAACTTGCGCTGCGTACGTCAGCTTACTTTTCTGCCAGTCCTACCGTTAAATAATTGTCTACTGACGGTAGTACCTTTGCCGTTGAAATTATAAGATTCGAAATCCAACGTGGTTTCCCAGCCCAGCCAACCTATGTTAAACCGCCTTTTACTCTGTACCCTCGTTGCCGGCCTCCTCTTTTCGTGTAAGGATGACTTCAGCCTGGAGGGTGATTTTCAGGATGTCCCAACGGCTTATGCCTTCCTGGACGCCGATGATGATCGCCACTTCGTGCGGGTCCAGAAGGCTTTCCTGGAGGCGGGTGGTGACGCTAACCAAAACGCGGCCATTGCGGATTCTATCTTTTACGGGGAGAACGACGCCATGGTGATCCTACGCAATCTAACGCGCAACGATAGCACGGAATTAATGCGCGTCAACGGAGAGGACTTCGGTCTGGACCGTGAAGATGGCGTCTTCGCTACCTCGCCCAACATCCTGTATACCCTGGAGGACGGAGATCTGGAGCTCCGTGGTGGCGACGAGATCAACCTGATCGTCCGCCGGCCTGGGGAGACGGATGCGGTGGCAGAGACTTCCATGCTGCGGGAGATTGAAATTACCCGCCCTGTGGAGCCCTTTGCCGTGATTGACGACTACCGCCGTTCCCTGAACGTCACCTGGTCTAAGGGAGACAACGCGGCGGCCTACGCCGTGAGTGTAGTATTTAAGATCAATGAGATCAACCTTAACGATCCCGCGCTGACCCAGGAAGTCGAGCTGGAGTGGATGGTAAATAATGAATACATCCCCGGCGATGACGAGGAGTCCGGACGTTTCGTGACGATCCGCATCGATAATGAAGCCTTTTACCGATTCCTGGGGGAGAACCTGGAGCCTGATGATAATCTCCGCCGTCGCTTTTTAGGGATGGACATCAACGTGGTAGCCGCAGGTGAGGAGATCGTCGAGCGCCGCCAACTCGATAACGCGAATCAGGGGATCACTTCTTCTCAGGTTACCCCCACCTACACCAATCTGGAGGGTGGCCTCGGTCTGGTAACCAGCACCACGCGCACCTCCCTGGAGAACGTGGCCCTGGATAATTCCAGCATCGACAGCTTACGCGACGGCATCTACACCCGCCTGCTGAACTTCTAGGTTCCTACTAACAAGCAACCCTAGCCTGAATTGGCGCTACTTGGTGTTCGAATCCTCCATGATGGATTTGCGCCGGTAGTATTCGATGATCTTCTTCGCCGTGCTCAAGTTGGTCACCTCCGCAATTTCAGAAGCCAGCGCGTTTTGCACCTTTTTGGGGCTACCGAAGTGGGCCATCAGTTTCTGCACTGTTTTATCACCGATGCCGGGAATCTTGTGTAGTTCCGTCCCCACCATACCCAGACTGCGCTTGTTGCGGTGATGGCGGAGAGAAAAACGGTGGGCCTCGTCCCGACACTGCTGGATCAGCCGGAGGGATTCAGATTTTTTATTGATGTGCAGGGGCACCGTATCGTTCGGGAAGTAGATCTCCTCCAGGCGTTTGGCGATACCTACTACAACCATCTTCCCACGTAAACCTAAGAGGTCAACACTTTCCATGGCGTGGCTGAGCTGGCCTTTGCCGCCGTCAATGATAACGAGTTGGGGCAAGGGTTCCCCTTCGTCCAGTAACCGGCGGTAGCGGCGGTGGACGACCTCCGTCATACTCGCGAAATCATCTGGCCCGACGACGGTCTTGATGTTGTAGTGGCGGTAGTCTTTCTTGCTCGGTTTACCATTCTTGAAGACCACACAGGCACTCGCCGGATTGGTCCCCTGAATATTGGAGTTATCGAAACACTCGATGTGCATGGGTAGCTCGTCCATTTGCAGGTCGGACTGCAAGGTCCGAAGTACTCGCTCAGCTGGGGTCTGGCGGTTGGCATTGTTTATGCGCTGCTTCTTACGCTGAAGGAGCATGTACTTCGCATTCTTGACGCTCAGATCGAGCAATTTGCGCTTGTCGCCAATTTTTGGAACGGTTACCGCCGCGTCGACACCGGGGAGTTCCAGGTCGTGATCGAGAATAACTTCCGGTGCGATACTGTTGAAGCGATCCCGCAATTCGGGGATGGCGTAGGTCAGGAGGCTCTCTTCGTCATCGTCCAGGTTCATTTCAATCTCCTGCGTCGTGGTATGGATTATGGCACCGTTGACGATCTTGATGTAGTTCAGGAAAGCCTCGTTGTGTTCGGTGTCGACGGCCATTCCGAAGACGTCGACATCCCGAATGGTAATGCTGACGATCTGCGATTTGGCCTGGTAATTCTTGAAGCTCTTAAGTTTCTCCTGAATTTGAGCGGCCCGTTCAAATTCCATTTCCTCGGCGAGTTCCGTCATGCGGGCTTCGAAGTGACGGCGGACTTCGGCAAAGTTGCCCTTCAGGATGTTGCGGACCTGGTCGATCTTTTCATTGTAATTCTCCTCGCTTTCCTCCCCCACGCAGGGCCCCTCGCAATTCTTGATGTGGTATTCGAGGCAGACCTTGAACTTGCCCGCTTCGATGTTATCCTGGCTCAGATTCAGGTTGCAGGTACGTAACGGGAACAGTTGTTTGATGAGATCGAGAATGATCTTTAGTCTACCCTTGCTGGTGTAAGGGCCAAAGTATTGCGAGCCATCCCGCCGCACCTGGCGGGTGATGAAGACGCGGGGGAAGCGCTCATTCTTGATGCAGATGTAGGAGTAATTCTTATCGTCCTTCAGGTTGATGTTGTACCGGGGCTGATGGGTCTTGATCAGTGCATTTTCTAGCAGTAGCGCGTCTGCTTCCGTCTCCACGATGGTGAACTCGAGCCGGGCGGCGTTCTTGACCATGATGCGCGTGCGGTGGAGACGGTCCTTACGCTCCCCGAAGTAGCTGGCGACCCGGTTGCGCAGCACCTTGGCTTTACCTACGTACAAAATAGTATCATCCGGCCCGATGAACCGGTACACGCCAGGCTGCTTGGGTACCGTATCGGCGATGGCTTTAAAATCTTCCGTCTTCATGCCCCAGGGGAACGCATCCGTGGTGGATGTGTTGAATTAATCCCAACCGAATTATACAATTTGTGGCAACAAACAGCAGCCGCTTTAGCATCATCCCACTTTCTCAATCACTCAGGCTTATTCCACTTGTGCTGCTCAAGTGCATTGAAGAAGAGGTTTGGTGATTTTGCCCGCGTCTCGTACTTAAAACGGCGGCTCACCACCAAACGATCCTTAGTGGAGAAAAGGAAGATCATCGGTTGGTTTTCGTACACAATCTCCTGGAAGCGATCGTACAATGGGTAGCGATCTTCGGCGTCCAGCGTCGTCCGGATTTTGCGGAGCAGTTGGTCAACCTCCCGGTCGGCAAAACCGCCGCGGTTGGTACCATTCGGGGGTACGGAAGTAGAAGCGTAGGTTTGGGTAAAGTCCTCGGGGTAAGGCTCGAAGCTTTGGCCTACGATGGCGGTGGCGAAGTTCCCCTTGTCCAATTCACCGAAGAGGGTGCGGCCGTCTTTGGGTACCACTTTGATGTCGACGCCAGCGGCTGCGGCCCATTCGGCTACGAGGGAACCAATGGCTTCACTCGTCGGGCTGGGGAAGATGAGGAACTCAAAGGATAACTCCTGCTGCTCACCGTCCACCTCCCGGTCGAGGATGCCGTTGCCATCGCTGTCCGCCCAACCCGCGGCAGAGAGGGCAGCTTTAGCTGCAGATACGTCATAATCAACGGGCTCCAGCGCATCATTGTAATAGGCTTTGGCAGGCATGACCGGCCCGGTAACGCGGGAAGCCAAACCACCGGGGAAGAGTTGCTCAATGAGCTGATCCACGTCCACCAGTTGTGCCAGGGCACGGCGGGTAGCGGCATCTCGAAAGATGGGTAGTTGTTGGTTAAAGAGGATACCGAAATACTTGAGCCCATCAATCACTTCGAAATCGTAGCGGTCGCGGAGGAAGGCATCATTTGGTAGGTCTTTGAATTGCTCGATGGGGAGGTCGGTTACTACGTCCACCAGTTCGTCACGGAGGGCGGTGCCCATAGTGTTGGCGTCCTGGATGATAGTAAATTCTAAGCGTTCGGGCTTGGCTTTTAACCAGGGTTGGCTGCTGCCTTCCGCCCAGTACTGATCCTGCTTGACGAGGGTGATCCGCTGACCACTTTCCCATTCTTCCAGGCGGTAGGGGCCGCTACCAATCAGATCTTCGGGAGACCGGCTGGTTTCCAGGGCATTAAAGGTTTCGGCGAAGGCCTGCAGGTCTTCATTATTCTTTGCCAGCCGCTCGGCGCCGCGGTCGGTTGCGAGTTCCTGAAGGCGAATGGTCCGCATTTTTTTCTCCGGGTCGTAGGCGTATTCGGGATAGATAACCAGGCTTCCGATCGCGTCCTTGGCCAGCAGGTAAGGGCCGGAGGTCATCACTTTGAAGCGGCGCTCGTCGTTCGGGCTGGTGATCACGTTGGAGACGGCCTCGTAGTAGGATCGGTACGCGCCACTACCAATCAGTGGGTTCAGGACGAGCTTCATGCTGAAGACGACGTCCGCTGCCGATACGGGCAGGCCATTCGGCCAGGTCGCGTCGGGGTTGATGCTGTAGGCGTATCCCACCATTCCGTTGGCTTCTGGCTTCACGTCCGGCAAACCGGCTAGCATGGGGACGAGGCTGTAGTCATTCGGGTCCTGCGCGTTGAGGGATTGGAAGATCATCTCGTGCACGTAGCGGCTGGTCCTAGATGCAGAAAGTACGGGGTTCAGCGTAGGCGGCTCACTGCTCATACCGATCCGAACTACGTTATCGGCGTGGCGGAAAGCGACTTCACTGGCCGACACGGGCTGTTGGGCTCCGCCATCAGTTCCGGCCTCTTCGGCTGCGGACTGGCATCCACTAACAATAAGGAGTAGGAAGAAGAAATATAGCTGGGTCAGTCTCATGGTAGGCGAAGATACAGCCCTTCGCCGGGTGCGAGTAATTCTCCCCTAGCCCGCAAGAGCTGGAATTATGCCTCATTGAAGGCATTAGCTATAGCGGACCACTTATTGGTCGCCATCTCTTTATACCTTCCCGTTGCATTAACGACATCCCCATCACTCCACGACCAAGCTAATCAGTCCCCATGCGCCCCATTCTTTTTGCCCTTTTATCTTTACTAGGCACCTGCGTCAGCGCCCAAAAGACGCTTTCCGTGCCCGTGCCCAGAACCCCAGCACCGCCGGCTACGGACCAACGCCTGTACGATATTGCCGATGCTGCGGACCCCGCACGACTGGAACGGGACATCACGCAATTGGTGGGTTTCGGTACCCGCCACACGCTTAGCGATACGACTTCGGATACCCGTGGCATTGGTGCCGCTCGCCGCTGGATCTTTGCCGAATTTGAGCGGATCAGCGAGACGTGTGGTGGTTGCCTGGAGGTATTTTACCAGCGCAACCTCGTGGAGGGCAACCCGGAAAGCCGGATCAAAGAAGACACCTGGGTAGTGAACGTTGTCGCCATCCAGCGGGGGACGCGGGACCCTAACCGGATCGTAATGATGAGCGGGGACATTGACAGCCGCGTAACGGATCCGCTCGACGGCACCTCCGACAGCCCCGGCGCCAACGACAACGCCAGCGGCATGGCAGGCACGCTGGAGGCCGCAAGAGTACTGACGCGATACCGCTTTCCGGGGTCAATCGCTTATGTGGGTTTGAGTGGCGAAGAACAGGGGCTTTTCGGCGGTAAGGGCTTGGCGGACTACGCCAAAAAGCAAGAATGGGAAATCACCGGCGTACTGAATAACGACATGATTGGCAATATCACCGGGATTGACGGCGTGACGGATAATACTTCGTTCCGCATTTTTTCAGAACCCTACTACCCGGAGAGCGCGAACGACGAGCGGGCCAACATTTACCGTCGCTTTTTCGGTGGCGAAGTGGACGGGCCAAGCCGTCAACTGGCACGTTACATAGACCGGCTAACGCGCCAATACACGACCAATCTGGACCCGATGATGATCTACCGATTGGACCGTTTCGGCCGCGGTGGCCACCACCGACCCTTTAATGACGCCGGTTTCCCGGGGATCCGGATCATGGAAACCCACGAAAATTACAACCAGCAGCACCAGGATCTACGAACCGAAGATGGCATCTTTTACGGTGACCGGCTCGAACACGTCAATTTCCCTTACGCAGCCAAACTGACGGGAGTGAATGCGATCACCCTGGCCGGCCTCGCCGCCGCTCCCCCACCGCCGCCGCTGGTGATGATCGGTGGTACCGTTCGGCCCAGCGCACGGCTAAAGTGGGAGTCTCCGGAGACGAAGACGCCCATCGCCGGCTACTACGTGCACTACCGGCTGACGACCAGCGCCCAGTGGGAACACAAGCGCTTCGTGCCCGCCGGACAACTAGATTACACTTTCAAAAATTTGGTGGTGGACAACTATTTTTTCGGCGTCTCTACCGTCGGAACGGACGGTAACGAAAGCCTCGTTGTCTTCCCGAGTACCTTAATTCCCCGAGGGCTTTAGCGGCCCATCGACTGGTAGTGGCTAGGGGACTCTCCTGTAGGAATGAAGGCCGCCGTCTCACCGCGAAGCTGATCGTAGAGTGTAAACTCCTCGTCGCTACGCAGGCGGTTTACCCGGGCGAAAAAGCGGGTCGCGAAGCGGTAGGTACGGGAGCGGGCGTCAGCGTCAATATCGACGTTGGCAATCATTTTCAAGATCTCCCGACGCTTCTCTTTAAAGGTCAGACTTACCCGATCGATCACTTCGTCGTTCTGGGCGTACCCGAGGTAGACGCGGTCGTAAATACTACGCTGGCCGGTATCGGTGGACGCCGTGGCGTAGGGCGCACCGACGAAGCCGGTGAAGTCGAAGTCGTAACCGACGGGGATGAGTTTACCCTTTACGTCGATGACCTTTACGTTGCGGCGGAGTAGCAGGCTCCAGTCGCCATTACCGACGAGGTACTGGAAGAAAGCGTGGGTGGCTTCGGCTTCCTGGTCGTAGTTGTCCGCCCCGAGACCGCGGGTTTCGGGTGCTTCCACGCCACCGTTGCGGGCGGCCATTTCGTCGGTTGCTTCAATGATGAAAGCAGTCATCACGTGGTTGGCACCGCCGTTTTCGTCTTTAATCGTCAGCTTGAGCAATTGGGTGCGGTAGCTGTAGGGCGTTAGCGTTTGGTAGATCTGGTAGGCTAAGTGCTCTTTCAGGATCAATTCCTCGGCGAGTTCGTTTTCGAAACAGGGCACTACCAGTTTATACTTGTCGTAGGCAGCTAGCCCGCGCTTCTCAAGGTCCTTTTTCTTAAAGTCGATCTTGAGCGGAGGCATTTCACAACGATTGCGACGGAACTTGCCGCGGGTGGTGATCTTCACGGAAAATTCTTGCTCTAAACCGGCAGCGTCCACGAAGGAGAACAACGCCTGCTGGGCGGCTTCCGAGCGGGCCATGATGCTATCTACGGGCAGCTTCAGCGTTGCCGCCAGGTGCTCGTCTCCGTTGGTATGGTTCATCAAATCAAATACGGAACCCGCGAACGAAAGCGCGGGAAGTAAGAGCAGGGCCAGGAGTAAGTTCAGTCGGGTCATAATTACCGGCTTTACGTGGTCTGTGAATTTGGTCAATACACCCATTCCATTCATTGCGAAAAAATGGGCGCTGTCGCAGGTGCGGTGTAATGGGTACAATCCCCCCGCACGCTGAGTTTGAAACGCGTTAAGGGTGCAAATGTCAACACAAAAGACGGGGCGGACTACCGAATTAACTTTGGGTTTACGTATGCCAAAAATCATGCTCCAGAAGTAAACGTTGCCAAAAATCTAGTTTGCCGAACGATAGTTTTATGCTTTCCGCAAATAGCCTTTCCTTGTAAGGAAAAATTGAACTAAATCGGACTAGTTCCTTTGAACGGAAAATGTCCGGTAAAGACAGACTTTAACATTTGGGATCCACCTTTCTACCTTCACGGTATGAAAACACCCCGTATTGCCTTCACGGATATTGACGGAACCTTGCTCGACAAAGACCGCCACATCGCCCCGGCCACCCGCCGCGAAGTGGACCGCCTGAGCGCCGCAGGCATTCCTTTTATCCTAATCTCCAGCCGGATGCCAAGGGCGATGACCCACCTGCAAGCTGACCTGGATATTGAAGGCCTCCCCTTAATCGCCTACAACGGCGGACTCGTCGTAGTAGACGGCCGAACCGTTTCCAGCCAGGCCATCGATCTTAAAGTTGCGGAAGTGATTCGGGAATTCAGCCAGTCCGCCCCCCTTTCCGTTAGTCTTTATTACGTCGACGAATGGTACGTGGAATCCATGGACCATTACGCTAAACGGGAGGAACACAATACCCGGACCTCACCGACGGTCCAAAACCTGACTACCACCATCGCCAATTGGCGGGAGGCCGGCCACGGCGCCCACAAAATCATGTGTATGGGGGAGCCGGGGCGTTTGGACCGACTCATTACCCTGCTGGAATCTGAGTTCTCAAGTCAGCTCCACCTCTACCGCTCCAAGGATGATTACCTAGAGATCGCGGATGCGCGCATCTCCAAACTAACCGGCGTCCGTACCCTCCTAGAGGATGCCTACCCATATCTCTCCCTGGGCGACTGCATTGCCTTTGGCGATAATTACAATGACGTTGAAATGCTGGAAGGGGTAGGCATTGGGGTAGCCGTCGGCAACGCCCGCCCGGAAGCCAAATCCGTCGCTGATCACGTAGTCGCCGGCAATAAAGAGGACGGCGTCGCCGAAGGTTTGGCCAAGTACTGCCCTACCCCACCGGCTTGAACTCTTTTGGAGCCGATAACATATAAGGTGGAATAGCTAAAGCACCGCCCTATCAACCAACTCCACCTAGAATCTTCGCCCTACCTCCTTCAGCACAAGGATAACCCCGTCCACTGGCACGCCTGGAATGACGCTGCGCTGGCTCGTGCCCGGGCGGAGGATAAGCCCATTCTCGTAAGCATTGGTTACGCCACCTGCCACTGGTGCCACGTGATGGAGCGGGAAAGCTTTGAAGATGAGGCGACGGCCGCGGTGATGAACGAGCACTTCGTGTGCATCAAAGTGGACCGCGAAGAACGGCCCGACGTGGATAAGATCTACATGGAAGCGTGCCAGGCCATCAACGGCAGTGGCGGTTGGCCCCTGAACGCCTTCCTGCTGCCCGACGGGCGCCCCTTCTACGCCGGAACCTACTACCCACCGGAAGCGAAGTACAACCGACCGAGTTGGCGGGACGTCCTGCATTCCCTCAGCACCTCTTACTCTGAAAGACGGGAAGAGGTAGAAGAACAGGCGGAGCGCTTAACCAAAAATATCGCGGGAGGTGAGCTCAATATGCTCCGCATCGAACCGGAGGCGGACGACCACCTCAGTTGGCGGAACAACGTCATGCAGAAATTGCGGGACCGCTACGACCACCAGCACGGTGGCTTCGGAGGGGCACCTAAATTCCCGGGCAGCCAATCGCTGGAAGCCCTGCTCGCTCACGGCGTTCTACACGGCGAGACAGGTGATATTTACCTCGCCCGCCACGGAATGCTGGCCATGCTGGACGGTGGCATCTACGATCAATTGGGCGGCGGCTTCAGCCGGTATACCGTGGACGGTGCCTGGCGGGTCCCCCACTTCGAGAAGATGCTCTACGACAACGCCTTGTTGCTGCGGCTCCTGGCCAAGTTGCAGATGACGACGCCGGACGAGCGGTTTCGCGACGGTATCAACGAGACCATCACATGGCTCAAACGGGAGATGCTCCTGCCTTCCGGCGGCTACCGGGCCGGCCTGGACGCCGACAGCGAAGGCGTGGAGGGTAAGTACTACGTGTGGCAGCAGGAGGAAATTGAGGGGTTACTTTCCGAGCAAGAGGCTGCCGTGATCATTAAGTTCTACGGCATCACTGAGGCCGGCAACTGGGCCGAGGAGCACACCAATATTCCCTACCGCCCTTTGCCAAAAGAGGCCTGCGCTACTGCCTTGGATATCTCCGTTGCTACTTTCGAAGGGCTGCTCACCTCCGCCAAAAGCAAATTACACACCTTCCGCTTCGAGACCCGCGTCCACCCGGGAGCGGATGACAAAGTCATTTTGCAGTGGAATGCTTTGCTCGTTTCCGCTTTCACCTGGTGTTACCGAGCGACCGGTGATGTCGAGTTACTCAATCTGGCTACGGAGCTTTGGGATACTTTGCGTACCCACCTGTTTAAAGACGGGCGTTGGCACCGCAACTACACCAACGGCCACCTCGGTGCCCCAGCTTTTCTGGACGACCTGGCGGCGCTAACCGAGGCTGCGATCGATCTGTATGCCGTCACGTTTGACATGAAGTATCTCATAGGTTCTGATGATTTGGGCGCTGCCGCGGGTGCATTGTCCGGTGGCCAGCAACTAGTGAAGTACACCCTCGAAAACTTCGGGAATAACGACAGCCCGATGCTCACCCTCCGGCAAAAGGGGAAGAATGAGTTACCGGTAGAAAGTGTTGACCTTTTCGATAACGCCCTCCCCTCCGGCAACAGCCAATTTATGCACAGCTTGCTTAGAATGAGCCACCTGCTGGATGAACAGAGCATGGAAGAACGTGGGGAAGCCATGCTCGCCGCGATGGCTGGCAGTATGGAACGCTACCCGGGAAGTTTTGCGGGATGGGTCCACGCCGCTTTGCTGCACGCCGCACCGAAACGAGAATTAGTCGTCACCGGGCCCGACGCGGTGGATGTGGCGCAGCAATTCCTGTCGCCATACCGACCAGGTTTGTTGCTGGCTGCGGCGGAAGAAGAAAATCAAGACGTTTCCCTCTTCAGGAACCGTTATCTTGCTGACGGGCTTCGCTTTTACCTGTGTGAGAACCAAGTGTGCCAAAAGCCGGTTACCACCGCGAAGGCCGCCTTGGAACTGCTGGAAAAGCAAGCAACTAACCTTAATCCGAACAAGTAAAACCCATGCAACTACGTGTACTCCTGGTCCTAACGTTGATGGCCGCTGGGTTTGCCGTTTCCGGCCAGCAGTTGACGCGTTACAGCATGCCCTGGCTGGATATCGTACAGTTTAATCCGGCTTACGCGGGGTTGGATAATTCCCTCAGCGTCACCGGTGCCTACCGGGCGCAATGGACGGGCCTGGAAGGCTCACCTACGGGCCAGCGATTGAGCGCCCACTTACCCATCTATTTCCTCAATAGTGGTTTCGGAATTGAAGCCGAGCGGGATGAATTGGGTGCCCGCAGTCTTAACAGCGTGAGTGCTTCCTACAATTACCAATTAGTCCGGGGCGCTAACGTCTTTTCCTTCGGGGTATCAGCTCGCTACCTCGCATTGGGACTCGATGGAAGTTTGCTACGGACGCCCGAAGGGGCCTACCCAAACGAAGGAGTGTTCATCCACAACGATGATTTGTTGCCCACGGGTAACGTCAACGAAGGCTCACTGGCGCTTGGGGCGGGTATTTATTACCAGGGCAATACCTTTCAGGGTGGTGTTTCTGCCAAAAACCTGAATGGCCCCGTGCTGGCATTTCCCGGATTGGATTACACTTTGGGGAGGCAGTACCACGGGTACCTGGCCGCCCGATTCGACGTCCTTACCAGTTGGGAAGTATTGCCGTTTGCTTACGCTATCAGTGACGGGACGCAAACCCAGCTAAGCGGCGGGGCCAGCTTCCGCTACCAGGAAAATATTATGGCGGGAGCTGCGTACCGGACGGGGGATGCCGCTAGCGCCGAAGCGATCGTGCTATCCGGCGGGTTTAGTCTTAACGACAACATCACGGTACATTACGCTTATGACCTGACGCTCTCTCCGCTGCGAACGGTGCAGGATGGCAGCCATGAAATCACGTTGAAGTACAATTTGCGCAAGCGGATTGGCGCCGGCGTCCCCCCGCCAATCATCTATTATCCAAGGGCTAAGCAGTGATCGCTGGCCTTCGTAGGTCATTTGTTGGCGGCCAAACATCGTAACTGTCGGCACGTTCCCATTTGGGATGCTTGAGTACTGCTACGGTGGTGGGTAGTTACGTAAAGTTCGTACCTTAGCTTAACAACCAAACGAAAACGTCCTAGACGGCCAAACAACCGGCCTTCGGTAATGACACCACTTAATCTGTTAAAAGTTGGTCCCCTCGCCAGCTTTTGATACTAAGCCAAGCAGATGGGGCGTTCGCTCGAGTAGTGAGGCTGCGCCACAACGTTAAAATGAGCCCGACCAGCTATTTAGCTAGTGAGGGTTCGTGAAGTCTGCTATCTTTGTATCGCTTTTTGAAATGAGGTAAACTCGGGTACTTTAATGAAGAATTTTTTCAACCCCTTTCTCGCTCTTTCCTTCCTGGCCATCGTATTGACCAGCTGCGGCACCACCGACTCCGGTGAACTCGTCGGAGCTAGCGACCGCCCCGACTGGAAAGGCATCTCTCCCTACGGGATGGTCTACGTACCCTCCGGTACGGCCCACGTTGGTAATTCCGACCAGGATATTACCGGCACCTACATCCAGCGCCCCCAAAGAATTACCATCAATGGTTTCTTTATGGACGACACGGAGATCTCCAATAACGAATACCGCCAGTTCATTCACTGGATTCGCGACTCTATCGCTCACGACATGATGGGTGACTTCGACGAAAACGGCAACATCGACTGGGAAATGGAACTCGACCTTTCCGATGAGTCCCTCGCCGACATGTACCTCGAAGAAAGCTTCGCAGGCCGCCGCCAGACCAACGTGAACCTTTACGACTACTCTTACCAGGATGTTGATTGGGGAGCTGCCGCCCGCGCCCGCCCCGAAGGCCGCAGCGGAGAGGGTATGGCCGAATACGTGGACAACACGCCGGTCAACATCTACCCAGACACGCTGGTGTGGGTTCGTGACTTCACCTACAGCTACAACGAGCCAATGGCCCGCAGCTACTTCTCCCACCCTGCTTACGACAACTACCCGATCGTAGGTATTGACTGGAAGATGGCCCGCGCCTTCTCTCACTGGCGGACGACCCTCTGGAACAGCGTTAACGAAACCCTGATCGAAGAATTCCGCCTCCCCACCGAATACGAATTCGAATACGCCGCCCGTGGTGGCCGCGAACACGCTCAGTACCCCTGGGGTGGCCCGTACGTACGGAATGGCAAAGGCTGTCTCCTCGCCAACTTCAAGCCTGGCCGCGGTAACTATGCTGACGACGGCGGTGGCTACACCGTACCGGTCGATGCTTACTACCCTAACGATTACGGTCTCTACAACATGGCCGGCAACGTAGCTGAGTGGACCGTAACCGCCTTCTACGAAAATGCTAACAGCTTCGTCCACGACTTCAACCCGGACATTCGTTACAACGCCAAGGACGACGATCCCATCGGCATGAAGCGTAAAGTGATCCGCGGCGGTAGCTGGAAGGACATCAGCTTCTACCTCCAGTGTGGCACCCGCGCTTACGAATACCAGGACACTACGAAGTCTTACATCGGCTTCCGTAACGTTCTGAGCTTCACTGGTCGCTCGATCAACGACTTCTAATTCAGCTTCGGCCCGAATTTAAAAACGGCGGTTTCCTGCGGGAGGCTGCCGTTTTTTAGTCTGAAGTCTATAGTCTTTAGTCTGTAGTCACGACTACGGATGACGACTATAGACTACAGACTATAGACTCCTGACCAGTAATGTCACTAACTAACGCCCATATCAAAAAACTTGTCTTTGACCTCGGCTTCAGCTTCATCGGCGTCGCTAAGGCCGAGCGGATGACGGAGGAAGAGGCGCGGTTAGAAGAGTGGCTCAACCAGGGCAAGCACGGTACGATGCAGTGGATGGAGAACCACTTCGATAAGCGGGTGGACCCAACCAAACTCGTCCCCGGTGCGAAGACGGTGATCTCCCTGCTCTACAATTACTTTCCGGAAGACGATGGCCCCAGCCTGGAGGCGCCAAAGATCAGCCGCTACGCGTACGGGAAGGATTACCACCACGTCATTAAGGGCAAACTCAAGCACTTGGTTTGGCAGATTGAGGAAGCGCTGGGGGCACCGCTGGACGGACGCGTGTTCGTGGATAGCGCCCCCGTTCTGGAGCGGGACTGGGCCAAGCGCGCCGGCGTTGGCTGGACGGGGAAAAATACGCTCCTCATCAACCCTAAGGCCGGAAGTTATTACTTCCTGGCGGAATTGATCTCCGATCTCGACGTGGAGCCCGACCAACGAATCAAGGATTACTGTGGGACCTGCACCGCATGCATCGACGCCTGCCCTACGGAAGCCATTAGCCCGCAGGGGTACATCGTCGATGGGAGCAAGTGCATCAGCTACCTGACCATTGAATTGCGGGAGGCCATCCCTGAAGAGTTCAAAGGGCGGATGGAAGGCTGGGCTTTTGGGTGCGATATCTGCCAGGAGGTTTGCCCTTGGAACCGGTTTAGTACACCGCACCGGGAGCCGGACTTCCTCCCCCACCCCGACCTCCCCGGAATGTCGGCGCGGGAGACACGGGAGATGACGGAGGAGGTATTCCGGCGGGTCTTTCAGAAATCCGCCGTCAAGCGCACCAAGTTTTCGGGCTTGCGGCGGAACATTGATTTTCTTGATCCTGAACTATGAGGCTGACGTCCCCCACCGCTTCCGCACTGCTCCTATTCCTACTCCACCTGGCACCTGCGTGCGCGCCAAATAACGATTCTGAAGCTACGGCGGAGCCACGCAGAACAAACATTGTGGTATTAACGGATACGGCGGATTGGGCACCCAATCACCTCAGGCTACTGACGGAGCAATTCGCAAAAAGTGGGTCCCGCGTACTGACGAGTGGAGAATGCGGAGAAACGGCCGCCCAGTTGATACAGCGTTTACCCTGGCTGTTGCAACCGGGTGTCGATACTTTTTATGTGGACCCAAGACTTGCCGGGCCAGAAGTTTATGATAGCCTGACCAATTATCTGGAGCGGCAGGGCCACCCCGCTGCCGTCAAAAGGTTGACCGCTAAGGATGCAACACAAAGCCCTGAACTGCGATAGCGCTGAAGTCGTCGTAGGACATCGTGACGTAGCCGGCGTCCGCCCAGAGACGGCCGAAGTTACCGCGTAATTCAACGGTTTCGTCGAGGCTATTGTAGCCCACTACATTTAGGTAGTGGGTTTCCGTAGCGGCGCCCGCCGGCTGGTACGTTGCCGTGGCGTGGCGTTCAAAACCGGGTGGCGTGCGCAGTTCTACGAGCACGGGGTTGCCGCGGCTTAGTGCTTTTTTGATCTCGAAGATCCGGTTGCGGTTGCGGGTCGTTTCGCGGAAGAGGTAGAAAAAATTCGTGACGCGGATCTTCGGCACGCTATAGACGGCGCCCGGGATGACGTTGCTGCCGTAGGGTACGATGTTGGCCGAGACGGTGCCCTGCTCCACGAGGAAGCGCAAACCGTCTTCGATGTTGGGGCGGGTCCCCTGGTTGGCGAGACTCATCATGAGGTAGTCCGGGCTGTAGTTTTCCTTGAAGTTTTCGCTCAGGTTCTTGTAGTACTCCAAGGAGGAGGTAAGTGCGTAGGCCCATTCCTGGTTAGAGTTGGCGACTTGCCGAATGGGCATCATGTAGCTCTTCACGTTTTGCCGGGCCAGCTCTTCGCGCCCGCCGCTGCCGATGCCTTCCACGTTGTACATCATCGCGTCGATCGTCTGCGCGTCTTCAATGCCAACCATCATCTGGTTACTGCGGGCCGTAGTTACCGGAGTAGGCGCGGAAGCATTCGGTCTCTGGGCGCTCAACGCGGGTGCAAGGAGAGTGGGTAAAAAAGGACCTGCCAGAAATAAGAGTGAAGCAACGAGGAGGTTCCGTGGGATTTTTTTGAACATGGGGAATCAACTAAATTAAAGGGGGCAAGCGGACGGTAGGGAGACAACGACGTACCTTGACCAAGTAGTGCGAAGTAACAATACGCCCACCGTAAATCCGCCGCTGAGTGAAGCCTAAATCCAGAATTGCTCCAACGCCCTCAGGGTACCTGCACGAGGGCAACCTGGCTAACTTTCTGCTGAATGCCGCCCTGGTACGGGATGGCGGGGAATTGATGCTCCGCGTTGATGACTTAGATCGAGCGCGGTACCGGCGCGCCTACGTGGAGGACATCTTCCGCTGCCTGAACCAACTCGGCATTCAGCGTACTGAAGGACCGGTGGACGTCGCCTCTTTTGAAGAAGAATGGTCGCAAGAAAAACGCCTCCCCCAATACCGAACAGCCCTCGATCGCTTGCGGGAGAGCGATTTAGTATTCGCCTGCCCCTGCAGCCGAAAGGAATTGCAAAATGGCACCCACGTGCACGGCTGCCTGGACCGGAAGATAGACTTGGACACAAGAGATGTCGCCTGGCGCGTCGATACCCGGCAGGTCAGCGAAGAGCTACTCATTCCGGATTTGGTGCAAAAGGAGCCATTCGTGGTGGAGCCTCATACCGTTATCCCAGATTTCGTCATTCGGAATAAAGCCGGGCGCCCGGCGTACCAATTGGCCTGCACGGTGGACGATCGGTTATTCGGCATCAACACGGTCGGGCGGGGGCAGGACCTTCTGCCGAGTACCGCGGCGCAGATGATACTAAGTGACCTACTGGGTTTTGATGCATTAATGAGCCGTATCACCTTCCTCCATCATCCGTTGATCACTGCAGTGGACGGCTCAAAACTTAGTAAATCGGCTGGGGCCCGGAGTGAACCCTTGCGCATTGATGGCAGCATCATCCAGAGGTTGGAGGGGTTGACCAAACAGTGGTTGGGCTAGTTTTCTACACTTTTTTTGTCCCTTGATGTGTAATCCTAAACTGAGCTGCATCCACGGGCCAAAAAAAGTATGCTCCGTTCCCTGTTAAGTATCGCCTTTACCCTCTTACTCTGTACCTGCGGCAGCGCCCAGGACACCCTCAACGTAAACTCCGAAATCAATATGGCCACCGTATTTCTGGATGGGGCCCAAGTGAGTCGGAAAGCGAATAGTTCCGTGCCATCGGGCAGAAACGTGATCACCTTCACCGGCTTGACGACGGACCTCGACCCGGGTAGCATCCAGGTCAACAGCAGCGGGGATGACTTTCTCGTGCTCTCCGTGAGCCACCGCCTGAATTTTGGTAAGGCGGGAAAAAAGGACCCCAGGTTCCAGATCTTCAATGACCAACTTAAAGCATTAGACCGCGAGGAGGCCGAGGTACGCACGAAGTACCGGATTGCGAAGGATGAAGAAGAGATCCTGGCCCAAAACCGCGTCGTAGCCGGCAACGAAAATGGGCTAAGCGCCGAGGAACTGAAAGCCACGGTGGCCTACCAACGGGAGCGACTCACTGCCATCAGATTATTCTACCTGGACGTGAGTGACCAGCTTGACGGCATTGAAGAAAAACGAAAAGAGATCGGTAAACTGATCGCCCAACTCGGTAAGGAGATCCAGATCAAACCCACCGCGGAGATCGTCGTAACGACCCAGGCTGACCGGGCAACCCGCAGTAATTTCACCCTCACCTACCTCGTCCCCAACGCCGGATGGACGCCCCACTACGACGTCCGGGTTACGGACATCTCCCGCCCGATCGACCTCCGCTACCGTGCCAAAGTGCATCAGAAAACGGGAGAAGACTGGAGCAATGTCCGCCTGAAGCTGAGCACTGGCGACCCCAGCGTGAACGCCGTGGCGCCCACCCTAAACACTTGGCGCGTATACAATGGTAGCGCCCTCCCCACCTACCGCCCTACCGACGACCGCTCGCAAGCATCCTTCGGTTACCGTTCCGTTAGCGGTACGGTGACGGATGAAAACGGGGAGCCCCTCATTGGCGCTTCGATTTTGGTGACCGGCTCCGCAATTGGTACCGTCACTGACTTTGACGGGCGCTACCAACTTAATCTTCCCGAGGATGCTACTACCCTTAGTGTCAGTTACACTGGCTATGCGAGTACAGTAAAGTCCATTTCAGGCAACCTGGTAAACGTGCGGCTAGAGGAAGATCAAATGATGCTCGAGGAAGTTGTCGTTGTAGGCTACGGGTCTACACGCGCTGGCTCTAACAAAAATCGTCGGCGGCGAAACAAGGCGACAGCCACGGCATCTAGCAGTAATATGTTGGCCGATGTCGTCAGCACCTCCGCTCCCGTCCCCGTACAAACTACCCGCAAGGCTACGACCGTGAGTTTCGACATCGAATTGCCTTACACCATCCCCAGCGATGGCGTGGCGCGCGACGTGGACATCCAGCAGTACAAATTACCCGCTACCTACACCCACTTCGCCATCCCGAAATTGGAAGAAGCAGCCTTCCTCAAAGCGGCCGTCACCAACTACGAAAAGTACGAACTGCTGAGTGGCGATATGAACCTGTTCTTCGAGGGCACCTACCTGGGCCAGTCCCGCCTCGACGTATCCAATACCAGCGACACCCTGCAACTCAGCCTCGGCCGTGACCCGAACGTCATTGTGCAACGGACGGCCACGGACGATTACCGCGAGCGGAATTTCTTTGGGGGCAAGATCAGCGAAAGCCGGGGGTACACGTTGTCGGTGCGCAACAAAAAGAGCCAGCCTATAAACCTGGTCGTGCAGGATCAAGTTCCGGTGAGCGGCGACGAGCGGATTGAGGTAAAACAGGAAATTTCAAACCGTGGCAAACGGGATAACAACAGGGGCATCATCACCTGGCGGACGGAACTACCCGCCGGCCAGGAGTGGAAGGCCACCTTCGGCTACACGGTGAAGTACGCGAAGGGCCTACGCATTCAGCTGGAGTAATTCTTCACCGAAACAAATTCAGAAGATTATGAGAGGGATGCGCTACTGCGGTATGCGCGTCCCTCCTTTTTCGGTCAGGGCGCCGAAGAGCTCGTTAAGGCGGTCCAGCAAGGAAGTATCCCGGCTATTAATGATGGCCCGGCCGTCGATGTGCGCCACGCGGGTCAGCTCGCCCATCGTGCCGGTGGTAAAAACTTCATCGGCAGTATAGAACTGACTGACGGAGAGGCGACGTTCCTCGGCGGGGATACCGTGCTCGGCGCAGAGGTTAAGAACAGTCTGGCGAGTAATGCCGGGAAGGCAGTAATCCGCGTACGGCGTGAGGACCACCCCGTTTTTGATCAGAAATACGTTGACACCGTTGGCTTCCGAAACGTAGCCGTCCTTGTCGAGCATGAGCCCCGCGTCGGCATGAGCGTAGTTGGCTTCGATCTTCGCCAGGATGTTATTGAGCAAGTTGTTGTGGTGGATCTTACTGTCCAGACTATTCGGACTGTTGCGGCGGACGGAACTCGTCACCAAAGTAATCTGGGGCGGGTAGACCGGTGGTTTGTGCTCCGCCAAAACGATGAGGGTGCAACCGAACTGGTTAAGTCGGGGATCCATGCCCGAGGTGATCTTCCGGCCGCGCGTCAGGGTAAGGCGGATGTGTACCCCATCGGTCATCCCGTTGGCCTTCAGCGTGGCGAAGATGGCTTGCCGAACTTCCTCCCGGCTGGGAATACCGGCGAAGGCCAAGGTGTGAGCGGAAGCGAAGAGCCGATCGAGGTGTTCCTCCAACGAAAATACCCGGCCGTCGTACACGCGGATCCCTTCCCAAACGGCGTCGCCACCCTGCACTACGCTATCAAAAACGCTGACCTTGGCTTCGTCGCGATGGACCATTTCACCGTCGATGTATACGAGCAGGTCTTTATTGGCGGGATTGAATTGTTGGAGCATAAGGGTAGAATTTGGGTAGCAATCAAATAGATGAAGAGATAAGTATTTGGGTTATCGCGGGCCTACCGGAGTGCGGCGGCGAGCATTTCCTCGTAGAAGGGCTGGCATTTCTCGGCGACAGTTCGTAGTGCCGGAGGCAAAGTAAATTTCCTGGATTGGTAAGGTTTGAAGCCCGTGCTAGCGTGGGTTCCTTTATACCAGTACTGCGCCCAGACGCCATCTTCGGGCCGGGGGCCAGCCGGCCAACTGAGCATCTGATCAGTAAAAGGTAGCTCCAGTCGTTCACAGAGTTGCCGCAATACGCCTTCCGGGTTTTCCAGCAGGCACCTGGCGTCGACGACCGCCGCCAATTGATCGCTGGTTATCAACTGCTGAAAGAGGGCGTGTTGCTGGGGGATACCTACGTCGGCCGCGGTTACTTGGTCCACTACTTCGCCGAAGGAGCGAATAATCTCGCGGGGTGAGCGGATCAGCAGGACGTTCTTGCACTCAGCCAGGAAGGCATCATTTAGCTGGATTAGGTGGTGGGTCATTTGTTTTAAGACGACTACGGGGTGGCCGTAGTCGTGGTGCAACATCGTCTGAACGACCTTCTCCCCATCGTTCTCCATGCTGGCGAGAATTTCCTCGCGCCCGGGGTGGTCCGCCTCCGTGGGTTGGTGGGTCAAGTAGTGGGCGTAGAGTGGCTCGTCCACCACGGCAGTATCCGGCCGCTGGGCGAAGGCGTACATTAGTGCGGTGCTGACGTTGCGGGGGGAGGACCAGAGATTGATCCGATTTTGCGTGGTGCCCATTGGCAGTGGTTGGTGGCCGTAAAGCTATCCGAAGCTGGACAGACGAACAAACTAAATACAGGCGGAACGGTGGAAATGTAATTAGCGGACGCCCAATCAAATTCCCAATGCACCGCGGCCGGGAATGGCGCTGCCGTGGGGGTCTTCACCGGGGTAACCCAGTTCCTCGTCTACCCGGTCGAGCATCTCGTCGGTGAGGAGGTGTTCGAGGCGTTCGGCTTCGTCGTGAATCTGTTCCGGCGTAAGGCCAACTTCCTGATTCAGGTAGGTCTCCCAGAGGCGGTGGGCGCGTACCATCCGCAATGCCAGGAGTTTGCCGGCGTCGGTCAACACCAATTCTCCTCTGTTAAGCAGGCCTTTGGAGCGAAGGGATTTTAGTTGTCGCTTCCATCCACCTAAGCCGAGGTCCAGTTGCTCGCGGATCGAAGCGGGGTCTGCCACACCGTGCTTCTGGTTCTGGCGAAAGATGCGTTTCAGGATATCCTCACGAATCGTCAATTGACGGCGCTGCCGCCGGTACCAAGCTTGGGATACCAGACCCCGTTTGGGCGCAAAGGTGACGGTGAGTAAGTAGAGTCCCGTAGCGACGAGGGCCATGGCCGGGCCGGGAGGAAAGTTGAACTTAATGGCCACGACCATCCCTACGATGGCCGAGATCATGCCCAGACCACCAGCGATGGGGAGCACTTTATTTAAACGTTGAGATAGTAGCAAAGCGGTCGCCGCCGGTGTGATGAGCATCGCCACGACCAGAATCACCCCGACCGTTTGCAGGCTCGCTACCACCGCAAAACTGAGGAGCAGCATTAAGAAGTAGTGAAGGGTCTTCACCGATATCCCCATCGTCTGCGCTACCACCGACTGGAAGGTCGTCGCAAACAAGTAGCGGTAAAAGACGGCAACGGAGATCAGGACGTAGGCCATCACCAATCCCGTCAGCAAAAGGTCGCTATCGCTAACGCCGAGGGCATTGCCGAAGAGGAAGTCCTTCAAATCCAGGTGCACCCCGTCCCGCCGGCTGATCCGGCTGATGAGAATGACGCCCAGCGAAAACATGGAGGTGAAAACGATACCGACGGCGGCGTCATTCTTCGTCCGGACGCGCTGCTGAATCCAGGTGATACCAAAAGCCGTTAGCAGACCAGCGCCGACGGCTCCGGTGAAGAAGGCCAGGGTGCTGTACCCGGCAATCATGTACCCCACCACGACGCCGGGGAGGATGGCGTGGGCCAGGGCATCTCCCACCAGCGACATATTCCGTAGTACGATGAAGCACCCCAACACGCCGCACATCAGGCCCACCATACTGCTGGCCACGATGGCGCGCACGTTGTAGACTTCGGAGAGCAATTCAAACAGGGAGGCTTCGGTCATTGGGGGCTTACGGCTTGGCGTACCGGCACAAGGTACAGTCCTCATTCTAACAAAATAGCTACTACCAACTAAACGTGAAAAAAGTAATAACAAATGCAACAAACCTTTATATGCACTCGCTTAGACCTTATCTTCGCGGCCAAATGAGCAAGGCTTAAGTCGTTCGTTACGAGAACGCTAGGGATTTACCCCTGATTTGAGTCCGCTCACGTAGTTTTTAGTGAATTATCCCCCAGCGAATTACTGAAACACATCTCAAATGAAATCAGATATCCTCGTGCCCACTGTCACTGACGTCATCATCGCCGTCGTCCCCCGTCCCGAAGCTGCCGCCGAAGAGTTATGGGACGTTTACATCATCAACCAGCGGGGAGAGCCGATGGACAACATCCTCATCACCAGCCAGGGTTACGGTAGCGTGGACGGGCAGGACATGGCCACCACCACGCTTCGCCATTTCCACCAGAATCTGGCCACGGGAGAGGCCCTGAAGATCGAGCCCATTCAGACGGCTCTCTTCGGCCTCAACAATGAGTACTGGATCAGTTTCAACAATGGGGAGGTAATGCTCGACAAGAAGTTCATCTTTAAAGCGGGTACCATTTCCGAAGATCAGTTGGTCGAAGTTCCCGTCATTAAGCAGCGGGGCATTATGGTGCGGTAAGCGCTCAGCTAAGTGCATTGTAACCCGGTTTTCATCCTTCTCGCTGTTCTTCCCTGTTTCTGGTCTTCGTGACCAGCTCTGGCTTCCTCGCTACCAACCCCGCAATCCATCCATGGCCCAAGACCGCCCCGCCCCCAAGAAAGTTGAGGAGTCCCGCACAATCATGTCTGAGCTCGTCATGCCCAACGACACGAACCCCCAGAACAACCTGATGGGTGGCAACATGCTGCGGTGGATGGACATCGCCTGCGCCATCTGCGCGGGCAAGCATACCAACCGGCCGGTCGTGACGGCTTCCGTGGATAACGTGGCCTTCGGTTCCCCCATTCGCAACGGGGAAGTTGTCACTCTCGAAGCCACCGTCACCCGCGCGTTCAATACGAGCCTCGAAGTTTACGTGCAGGCCACCGCCGCCACCATGCAGGGCGGGAATCCACGGCGGACGCACCACGCTTACTTCACCTTTGTGGCTTTGGACAAGGACAACGGCTCACCGGTTACGATTCCCGAAGTGGTTCCCCTTTCCGAAATTGAGGAACAACGCTTCTCGGGTGCGCTCCGCCGCCGAGAACTCCGCCTCGTGATGGCCGGGCGGATGGAGCCTAAGGCGGCGACGAACTTGCGGAAGATCTTTGAGTAAAGATCAGTTGCGTGCCCCTTGGAGGGTGT
Organism: Lewinella sp. 4G2; assembly: GCF_001625015.1. Lineage (NCBI taxonomy): Bacteria > Pseudomonadati > Bacteroidota > Saprospiria > Saprospirales > Lewinellaceae > Lewinella > Lewinella sp. 4G2. The sequence goes on from NZ_LVWJ02000011.1 coordinate 94,529, forward strand.
CCTTTTGTCGTATCCTTCAGCTTGGTGTCATTCCCCTCCAATATCGGGATGGGCCAACAAGATTTATCCGCCCCTCACTCGCCCGGCCCCCTACCCCGGTTTACCTTTGTGCACCGAAGCCTTTAGGGCAGCACCCACGAAAGTATTCCCCATGAAAATTGTTTCCTACAACGTAAATGGTATCCGTGCCGCCCTTCGCAAGGGATTGGCGGAATGGACGGCCGAAGTCGCTCCCGACGTCCTGTGTATTCAGGAAACCAAGGCGCACCCGGAGCAGGTGGATATGTCCGAATTGGAAGCGCTGGGTTACGTCCACCAGCAGTGGCACAGCGCGACTTCGCGGAAGGGCTACAGTGGCGTCCTCACCCTCAGTAAAGTGGCACCGGACCACGTTGAACTGGGTATGGGTAACGACAAGTATGACCGGGAAGGCCGCGTCGTCCGTACCGACTTTGGTGACCTGACAATCTTCAATTGCTATTTCCCCAATGGTGGCCAAGGCGACGAACGGCAGCAATTCAAGTACGAGTTCCTCGACGATTTTTTGGAGTACATTCTGGAGGTGCAAAAGAGCCGTCCGGGCATCGTCGTTCTCGGCGATTATAACATTGCCCACGAGGAGATCGACCTCCATTCCCCTAAGACCAACCACAAGAATACCGGCTTCCTGCCCGACGAGCGGAAGTGGATGACCAAGTGGTTTACCCAGACGGGCTTTCTGGATACTTTCCGCCACCTCTACCCCGAACGGGCGGCGTACACCTGGTGGTCCTACCGTGCCAACGCCCGCAATAATGATAAGGGGTGGCGCATCGATTACCACAGCCTTAGTCCGGGCTACGCCTCCCGGCTCCAGGACGTTGAGCACCTGAAGGACGCGCTGCATTCCGACCATTGCCCCATCGTGCTTAGCTTAGCCATTGAAATGCCGGAACTAACCTCACCGAGCAGTAATTAGCCCATCCGACTGACCATTGGAACATTAGCCCCACCACCATGCAACGCATCTTTCTCGACAACTCCGCTACCACCGCCCTCGACCCCGACGTCCTCGCGGCGATGACCGACGTGATGGCCAACAATTTTGGTAATCCCTCCAGCATCCACGCTGAAGGGCGGAAAGCGAGGTCCTTGATTGAAGCCGCGCGGAAAACCGTCGCCAACACCCTCAACTGTAGTATTGGAGAGATCTTCTTTACCTCCGGCGGCACTGAGGCCAATAACATGGCGCTGAAAAATTCGGTCCGCGACCTCGGCGTCACCCGCATCATCTCTTCTCCCCTGGAGCACCACTGCGTACTGCACAGTTTGGACGCTATCCAAGAATCCGGTAAAGCTACCGTGGAGATGGTCCGCATTGACGAACTAGGTCACGTCGACTTACAGGACCTGGAGGCACGCCTGCAGCGGACGGACGAGAAAACCCTCGTCAGCCTCATGCACGCAAATAATGAAATTGGTAATCTACTGCCGGTCCAGGCCGTGAGTGAACTGTGTCAGGCAAACGGTGCCTTGTTCCACTGCGACACGGTGCAAACGCTGGGTTACTATCCTATCGATCTGGAACAGACCACCGTCAACTTCATGAGTGGCTCCGCCCACAAGTTTCACGGGCCGAAGGGGGTTGGCTTCGTTTACATCAATTCCGACAATATTATCAAACCCTACCTCGACGGCGGGGCACAGGAACGCAATATGCGCGGTGGTACGGAAAACCTCTACGGCATTGTTGGCCTCGCTACCGCACTTGAGAAGGCGACAGCTACGATGGAAGAGCGGGCTGCTAAAATTCAAGAATTGCGGGACTACCTCCGTTCGGAGTTACAGCGTAACTACCCTTCCGTCACCTTCAACGGAGATCCGGACCGGGGCCACTTCAAAGTGCTCAGCGCGAGCTTCCCCCAGAGTGATAAGGGAGATATGCTGCTGATGAACCTGGACATGGCCGGTATTTCCGCCAGCGGAGGTTCCGCCTGTAGTAGTGGGATTGACGTGGGTAGCCACGTGATCGGTCATCTCCACCCGGATAGCCTGCGCCACACCGTGCGCTTTTCGCTGTGCCATACGAACACCAAGGAAGAGATCGATACCGTCGTCGCTAAGCTGGCCGGAATGTTATAGGTCCGCCGGCACTAATGTTGCCGAGGAACCACGTGTCGTGCTTACCTTATGCCTTTGATTTGAAGTCTCCGTCGCCCCTGGTGGGTGGTCGGGGCAGGATTTTCGCTAAGGTTTAACCGCACTACACTCCATGCAGCTCAACACCCTCGACTGGACCATCATCGCCGCATTTTTCGTCGTATCCCTGGGGATTGGCCTCTACGCCAGCCGAACGTCCGGTGACTCCACCAAAGAGTTCTTCCTCAGTGGCCGCAACATGCCCTGGTGGTTGCTTGGCGTCTCCATGGTGGCGACCACTTTTTCCGCCGATACGCCCAACTTGGTGACGGACATAGTCCGGCAAAACGGGGTGGCCGGCAACTGGGCCTGGTGGGCCTTTTTACTGACGGGGATGCTGACCGTTTTCGTTTACGCCCGGCTGTGGCGGCGCTCGGGCGTCCTCACCGATTTGGAGTTTTACGAGCTGCGCTACTCGGGCGCACCGGCCCGCTTCCTCCGGCAGTTTCGCGCCATTTACCTGGGCGTTTTCTTCAACGTGATGATCATGGCAACGGTGTGTTTGGCGGGCATCAAGATTGCGGGCGTGCTCCTCGGTTTAGACGCCGTTACCACCGTGCTGATGGTATCCGTAGTGACCGTTGCTTACTCTGCGCTGGGCGGTTTTAAAGGGGTCGTCATTACCGACTTCGTACAATTCTCCTTCGCCATGATTGGAGCGGTCTGGGCGGCAATCTATCTCGTTGGCCTACCCGAGATCGGTGGCCTCGACGCCTTGTTTACCCACCCCGTGGTGAGTACGAAATTGGACATCATTCCTTCTTTTGACGACCCGGCAGTGTACGTCCCGCTGCTCATCGTTCCCCTCGCCGTTCAGTGGTGGAGCGTCTGGTACCCCGGGGCCGAGCCGGGTGGTGGTGGCTACGTTGCCCAACGGATGTTGGCGGCCAAGAATGAGCGCCACGCCGTGGGTGCCACTTTGCTGTTCAACGTATTCCACTACGCACTACGGCCCTGGCCGTGGATCCTGATTGCGCTGGGTTCCATTATCATTTTTCCGGACATCGCCAGCTTGCAATCCGCCTTTCCGGAGATGGACCCAACGAAGGTGAAGGATGATTTGGCATACCCCGCGATGCTCTCGTTTCTCCCGTCCGGACTGCTCGGTCTGATCATTGCTTCGCTCATTGCGGCGCTCATGTCCACCCTTTCCACGCACCTGAACTGGGGTTCGAGTTACATCGTCAACGACTGGTACCAGCGATTCATTAAGCCCGAAGCTTCGGAGAAGGAACTGGTGGGGGTAGGTCGTATTTCTACGGTGGTGCTGATGGTGCTGGCGGCTTTCCTCGCGCTGGCCCTTTCCAACGCTTTACAGGCCTTCAATATCCTGTTGCAGATTGGCGCGGGCACGGGGTTGATCTTCATTCTGCGTTGGTTCTGGTGGCGCATTAATGCCTGGACGGAGGTGGCGGGGATGTTCATCTCGTTCGCCGTTGCTCTTATTCTCGAGTTTGGTGGGGAGTCACTTGGCCTGGGCGGCCTCGCCGGCCACGAAAAGTTGATTCTTGGCATTGCCATCACTACGGTGGGCTGGCTTGTGGTAACATTCCTAACGAGCCCCACTGACGAGGCGACGCTGGAGAAGTTTTATACGAAGATTCATCCCGGTGGCCCTGGTTGGGCGCCCGTTGAAAAACGCTTACCTGCGGGTGCTGCAGCCAAGCCAGATCAAAACCTCACCCTCCGCATCGCCGCCGTCTTTATTGGTTCCGTCGCCGTATACTCGGTCCTTTTTGCCACCGGCTTTTACCTTTACGGCAACCTTTCGGCCACTCTCATTTCCAGCCTGGTAGCGGTAGCTGGTGTCGCCTTCCTCTGGGTCCAACGTAAAGCCCTTATCTAGTATTCCAGTCCCCAAAGCACCAGAACAGGCGCTGCCGCAGGTGCAATAAAATTGGGGGTAAAAAGGATCGGGCTTCATCCGAATGACCATTCCCTCAAGCCCCGTTCCCTACCTTCGCGGGATGATCACTTACCACACCGCCGACTACGTTTATCCCATTACCTCTCCTCCAATTAAGAAGGGTATTGTCGGGGTGGATGAGTCCGGAACGATCGTGGAGATCCTCAACCCGGCCAGCCCTACTTACGCGGCACCCGCGGCAGCGCCGAATTATCACGCGGGCATTTTGATCCCTGGTTTCATCAACACCCACTGCCACCTGGAGCTGAGCCATTTGGCGGGGAAGAGCGCGACGGGGAAGACCTTGCTCCCCTTCCTGGTGGACGTAGTCACGATGCGCGCCAGTGAGCAGGAAGTGATTGACGCCGCAATCGCCGAGCAGGACAAATTGATGTGGGAAGCCGGCATCCAGGCCGTCGGGGATATTTGCAATAAGGCCGATACCGCTGCCACGAAAAGAGCAAGTCCGATCCGCTACTACAGCTTCGTGGAGATGTTTGACTTCTTGCAACCGGCAACCGCGGAAAGCAATTTCGCGACCTACAAAGTAGCCTACGAAGAGCAGGCCGGTGTGGCGAGTGGCAACGCGAAAAGTGCCGTGCCCCACGCCCCCTACACGGTGAGTGACCCGCTGTACGACCTGATCAATTCCGTAAATACCGGCTCCGAAACCGTGAGTATCCACAACCAGGAAACACCGGCGGAGGACGAACTATTCCTGACCGGCGGCGGTGGCTTCGTCGACTTCTTCAAAGGATTCGGGGCAAGCCTGGACCACTTCACCGCTCCAAAAACGACTTCCCTCCGCCACGCCATCCAGCGGATGGACCCGAGCAAACGGACCATCTTCGTGCACAACACCCTGACGCAGGAAGAGGACATCGCCGCCGCTGAAGCTTGGGGACAAAACGGCGTATTCTGGGCAACCTGCCCCAACGCTAATCTCTACATCGAGAACCGGCTGCCCCGCTACGAGCGCTTCCTCAACGCTGGCGTCAAGGTGACGGTCGGCACGGATAGCCTGACTTCCAACTGGCAACTTTCGGTGCTGGAGGAACTGAAGACGATCAGTAAATACCAGAGCTTTATTGGGTTGGAGACGCTGCTACAGTGGGCGACGATCAATGGTGCTGAGGCGCTGCAGTTTGACGAGGAGCTTGGCAGCCTTGAGGTGGGTAAAATGCCAGGCTTGGTGTGTCTCGGGGGGCTTGAGGGAGATGGGCCAGCGAGTTATCGTATTGGGCCAGCTACTGAAGTGACGCGGGTGGTTTAATGGCGAGTGTAAACCGTTTTCGACAAGAAGGAAAAGAGGGAAAGGGAGCTAAGGAGGGAGAGACCGCTGCGCGATTTTATTGTTGCGCAAAGGAGATTAGGGCGAGAGAGACGGAAGAGAGGTGCCTCTTCGTTTCTCAGCTACGTAGCTTGTGTGGTGTGTTTTCGACAAGAAGGAAAAGAGGGAAAGGGAGCTAAGGAGGGAGAGACCGCTGCGCGATCTTTTTTGGTCCGCAAAGGAGATTAAGGCGAGAGAGACGTTAGAGAGGTGCCTCTTCGTTTCTCAGCTACCTAGCTGGTGTGGTGTGTTTTCGACAAGAAGGAAAAGAGGGAAAGGGAGCTGAGGAGGGAGAGACCGCTGCGCGATCTTTTTTGGTTCGCAAAGGAGATTAAGGCGAGAGAGACGTTAGAGAGGTTTCTTTTTGATACTCAGCCAATCTGAATCGTCCTTAGCAAAGAGAGCAAAAAAAGACCCGTCCCCCTAAGAGAGGAACGGGCCGGTACACCTTTAAAGCTAATAATACTTAAGTGCCTTTGACGACTTGGGCATCTTCGGCGGGGCCGTGAGATTTGCCGTTCGTTGTCGTAGGCTTAGCGGAAGGTACGGTGTTTGTTGGGGATTTGTCAACTAATCCCGCCGGTAATTGCATGCCGCTCTGATTTAAAAAATCGTTGAGCTGCGGTACCATTCCGTACAATCCTTTGACAAAGTTACCAACTCCCTGGCCATTTCCGCTATCGTAGACCACAACTTTGTCGATCTCGATGTCCTTGATCGCTTCGGTCTGAATTTTGGTCAGGGCCTCTAACTTGTCCAGCATCAGGTAGTTAATGGCGCTCTGTGGGTCACCGCCGGCGGCATCAACTAATCGCTGAAAACCTTCGGCTTGTTTGCGCAGGACCTCCTCTACACCCTGGGCTTCAGCCTGATAGCGGGCGAGAGCTGCATCGGCTTCACCGCGGGCGATTTCCCGGCGACGCTCGGCTTCGGCCTGGGCGGCGATGATGGCTTTTTGCTTTTCGATGTCGGCGACGACTACTTGCTCGGCTTCCATGCGGGCCTTTTCGGTGGCGGCGCGGGCCTGTTCCGCGGCGGTCTGGGCCTGGTAGGCTTCCTGCTCGGCTTTGGCCTTGGCGACCTTGCGGGCGGCTTCGGCCTGGCGATTGGCTTCGGCGAGGGCTACGTCGCGGGCGGCGTTGGATTCGGCGATCTTGATGGCGGCTTCGTTCTTTCCCTCCTGGGCTTCGGCCTGGAATTTAGATTCACCGATCTCTGCGCGCGAGTTAGCGTCGGCCACCTTAATCCGCTGAGCCTGGGTCGCTTCGGCTTCACCGACGAGGGCGCGGCTATTAGCGTCGGCGATCTTGATGCGTTGCTCCTGCTGGGCTTCGGCTTCTCCGATCTCCGCCTGGGCGGTGAGGGCGGCGACTTTCGTGCGCTGCTCCTGGACGGCTTCGGCGCGGCCGATGCTACCGGTACGCTTCTCCTGGGCCACTTTCACCTCGGCCTCGTTGATGGCGCGGGCGGCGGCTTCCTGTCCAAGGGCAGCGATGTAGCCAGATTCATCCTGAATGTCCGTTACGTTCACGTTGATGAGGCGCAGGCCCACTTTGTGGAGCTCTTCCCCGACATTGGAGTATACACTGGAAACGAACTTGTCCCGGTCGGTATTCAGCTCCTCGATGTCCATGTTGGCGATCACGAGGCGCATTTGGCCCATGATGATGTCCTGGCTAAGACGGGCGATCTGGTCACGGTCCAAGCTCAGGAGGCGGTTGGCGGCAGCGAGCATGAGGTGCTCGTCTTCCCCAATACCGACGGTAAACTGAGAGGGGACATTGACCCGGATGTTCTGCTTGGAAAGCGCATCCTTCAAGTTCACGTCGATGGAGAGTGGCGTCAGGTCCAGGTATTTGTAATCCTGGATGACGGGCCAGACGAAAGCGGCGCCACCGGCGTAACACTTAGCGGACGTTCCTCCACTCGTCTTACCGTAAACGACGAGGATCTTATCCGACGGGCAACGTTTGTACCGGCTCACCAAAAAGGCGCCGATCATGAAGAGTATCCCGAGTAATATTGCTGCGGGTATCAGCCATTCTGAAAAGACCATAGTGCGATAATTTAATAGGTGAAAAGAGTAAGGTGAATTTTAAGCGGAAATGGGTTGGACGACCATGATGCCATCAGGGTCCAGGTCAACTACTTCAACGAGCGTGCCGGTCGTAAGGGCTTCCCCGTTAATCGATTTAGCCTTGAGTTCCCGGTTGGTCCCCTTTACGGCGACGTTGATAACGCCTTCGCCACCGGAGGGGATGGGCACGTAGACCTTCCCCTGCTTCAGCAGCGCGTCCTGCGGCTGGTAGTTGACGTTGATCTCCTGGCTCAGCATAAACTTGAACATCCGGCTTACGATAAACACGCCGATGATGCCCGCCGCCGTACCGGCTACGAAAGCAATCGTGGGGTTCTCGTAGGTGTGGAGCATCAGCCGGACGACCCAAGCGCCAACACTCAGAAAGGTGAGTGTGGATTTAAGGATACCGAGGCCGCCGTCCAGGTCTACGTCCAAGTCAAAATCCAGGTCCAAACCTCCAATGATGGAGGCCAGTAGCAGAATAAAAAGGAGCGCGCCGGAAGCGAGAGAGATTATGGTAAGTAGCTCGATCATGTCGTTGAAATTAACAATACTATAACGGTGAGCCAGGGCAGCTTAGTTGAAGGGCTTTAGCGCCGTTCGTCGAGTTCGGCGGGATGCTCGTCGAGCCAGCGGCCAAATGGTGATCTAGCCGTGATTATTCCGACAAATTAATCATTGACGAAGCAACTTCCTGGACGCTGGCCATTTTAAGCAGTAAAGCAATTCACTCATGCCCCGCTACGCCATTTCCGATATCCACGGCTGCGCCAAAACCTTTCAGCTGGCGCTCGATCGCATCAACCTGCAAAAGACCGATGAGCTCTTCCTGCTGGGTGATTACATCGACCGGGGCCCAGACTCCCTCGGCGTCCTTGAGATCATCTGGCGGCTGGAGGAAGAAGGTTACCTAGTCACCTGCCTGCGCGGCAACCACGAGCAAATGCTCATCGAATACGTAGCCGGAGACCGCCCCCTATACGGGTGGTCTCCACCACCGGAACTAACCAGCAAAACGATGGACTGGATGAACGCCCTACCCTACTACCACGAAACGGAAGGCTACATCCTCGTACACGCTGGCCTCAACACTCGGGCGACCTACCCCTTCAAGGATACGAACGCCATGCTGTGGGAACGGTACTGGTACGATTACGTCGATTACAACTGGCTGGGCAACCGGACCATTCTGCACGGGCATACCCCAACGCGGCGGCTAGAGATGACCAAGTACCTCGCCAACCTTGCTGAAAATCAATACCTGGATATTGACGGCGGCTGTTCCCAGCAAGCAAACGATATGGGCTGGCTTGCCATCTTCAACCTGGATACGCAGGCGGTGGAGTTCGTGAAGATGGCGGATTAGGCCTACTTTGCAAAGACAAACGTCAACAATGGGAGCCGAGAAAATTGAGGACCGTAAATATTCTTTAGAAGAATACTTCAAGCTTTGCCTAGCTTCCGAATGGAAGTATGAGTTCCACGACGGAACCATCTACAGCATGGCGGGGGGCAAAATTGCCCACAACCGGACGAAGAAGAACGTTTACGATACGCTCATCAAATCCGACAGCACCTGTACGGTTTTCGATAGTGACGTAGCCGTAAACGTTCAGTCGCTTAATCGATACTACTTCCCTGACATCAGCGTGATCTGCGGTGAGGTAGATACCTCCGACGAAGGTGGAATCCAACGGCTATTCAACGGGCAACTCATTATTGAAGTCCTCTCCCAGAGCACCGCCGAAAAGGACCGGGTGGAGAAATTACACGCCTACGCACGGATGGACAGCTTTCAGGAATACATCCTCATCGACAGCCGTAAATGTCAGATTGAAACCTTCTACCGGGAAGAAGGCAACAAGTGGACTATCGGCAGTTACTATCGAATGGACCAAACTTTACCGATTAAAACCATGGGCCTGCAGCTTCCCGTATCCACCATCTACGCTGGAGTAAACTTTACGGATGGGCAATAACATCGCCCTAAATCGCCTGCAAAATATCGTATTGCGCCACCAGGAACATCCGCCCAGAACGATCCGTCGTCACCACGGCGGGGTTTTCCTTGGTGATGTGCTTGCTCAAATCGGAAAGCGTCATATCCGTTCCCACTTCGGGGAAGGGTTCGCGCATGATGGAGGCCACCTCGTGTTCGGCGTTATCCATCGGGTTGGCCAGCAGGTAGTTGAGGACGTCCGTCTCTACGATTGATCCAACCATTTTTTCGCCGTCGACGACGGGCATTTGGCTGAATTCGTGGGTCTTCATCATCTTCAGCGCTTCCCGCACCGTAGCGCCGGAACTAATGCTGGCGAAAGCCGCATCCTTTTTTCCGGCGACGAGGTCGCGCACCTTCAACTCCGCATCGAGGAAGCCGCGCTCGCGCATCCATTCGTCGTTGTAGATCTTACCCACGTAGCGGCTGCCATGGTCGTGGATGACCACTACGACGAGGTCATCCGCCTTCAACTGGTCCTTCATCTGCAGGAGGCCGGCTACGGCACTGCCGGCGGAGTAGCCCAGCAACAGCCCTTCCTCGCGGGCGAGGCGACGGGCCATGACGGCGCCGTCCTTATCCGTCACCTTTTCGAAGTGGTCGATCACGTCAAAGTCTACGTTCTTAGGTAGAATGTCCTCCCCGATGCCTTCGGTGATGTAGGGGTAGATCTCCTTCTCATCGAATTCGCCCGTCTCCTTATACTTCTTAAAGACCGATCCGTAGGTATCAATTCCCCACACTTTCACCTCCGGATTCTGCTCCTTCAGGTACTTGCCGGTACCGGAGATGGTACCGCCGGTACCTACGCCCACCACCATGTGAGTGATCTTACCGTCGGTCTGTTTCCAGATCTCCGGGCCAGTAGATTCGTAGTGTGCTTTACGGTTGCTCAGGTTATCGTACTGGTTGAACCAGTAGGAGTTAGGGATCTCCTTTGAAAGTCGTTCCGCAACTGAATAGTAGCTCCGTGGGTCGCCCGGCGTCACGTTGGTGGGGCAGACAATCACCTCGGCACCCATGGCGCGCAGGATGTCGAACTTCTCCTTACTCTGCTTATCGGAAGTCGTAAAGATGGCGCGGTAGCCCTTCACGCAGGCGGCCAAAGCGAGGCCCATCCCGGTGTTGCCGGAGGTACATTCGATGATCGTCCCACCAGGCTTGAGGCGGCCTTCCGCTTCGGCGTCCTGTACCATCTTGAGGGCCATCCGGTCCTTGATGCTGTGGCCAGGGTTGAAGGTCTCTACCTTCATAAGGACGCGACAGGGTAAGCCCTTCACGACTTTGTGCAATTGCACCATTGGGGTGTTTCCGATGGTCTCGAGGATGTTATTCTTTACGTCCATGTTTAGTCTGTAGTCTATAGTCTGTAGTTAACCGCTGCGGAAGGTGATAGTTGGTCAGTTTCAACTATTCCGCTACCATTACTTCTACGGGAATTTCGTAGCGGCGGAGGTATTCTCGGACCATGAAGTTGGCCTGGCTTTCTTCGAGGATAGGAGCATCGAGGATGACGAAGTATCTCTCTCCCCCAAGGCGGAAGCACTCTTCGGCGAGGACGGTCATCGCTAAGCCGTACACGCCGTGGAAGTCGTCGGCGGCGCGGCGGGCCAGGGCGAAGTTGGGGTGCACGCTCGTCGTCAGCAGGTAATAGGTGGAAGGCAGGTGTTGCAGCCCAATGCAGTCGTAATCCGTCCGCTCCTCCCCCGCCTTGCTGATGCGGTAGCGCACGGCCTTCTTTCGTTTTCGCTCCACTACGTAGTCGGGAGTATCCTCGACGTATTCCGGGCGTGGTTTGTCCGCGCTGAAGTTGTGGTCGTATTCTCCGGGGAGCAATTCTGGCTCGGCTCTGCTTTGGTCCGGGTTGGCGGCGGGTTCAAGGCCGGCAACGTCCGGGGCGGCAAAGCGACTACCGGGCTTCGCTAGGGGGCTCCACTGCGACTGGCCGTAGGCAAATCCCACGGTCGTCAGGGCGGCTACGATTAGGGTTGGGTAGTACCAGGTCGGTAATTGAAAAAATCCGGGCAGGCGGCGAATCTCGTTCGGCGATAACTTCCGCCACGACTGCCGTAGCCGCCACTTTACGCCCTTCAATTGACGGCCCGGGCGTTTGTACCAGGCGGGTTTGCCGCGTTTTGCCCGGATGGCCGTAGCGAGGTATTCTTGCCCCGTAGCCACCGTCGGGAAGTACTGTCCGACATCCAGTGGGTCGGTGGTTCCGTCCGTTGGTAACGCGGGCGCTGCCGCAGGTGCCGGGTTGAGTTGGAGGGGACGTTTCCCAAAGGGAAGTTTGGCCACCGGTAACCGCTGGAACATGCTCTTCAGTTTCGGGGGAGCCTGAATGGCAGCCACCCAAAGCGGTAATCGGGATCGGGTGCCGGCAAATTGGTCCACCTTACTCGGTTCGATGACCACGCGTAAACGGTTGTCGGGTAGAACCTCCAGCATACCGAATCCAAACAGGATACACTGCCGCCGTAACTCCTCAAACTGACGTGGCGGCCGATCCTCAAAGATGGAAGCATCGTAAGCCATCCATTGGGCCGTGGCGTAGAAGCGCTTGAATTGTTCCACCGCGTAGATGTAGCGGAAGGATTTGCGCGTCGACAATACCAGGCTGGTTACCGCCCATGTCATCACCATTACCAGGATCAGGGCACCGTACGCGGTGTTAGCGTCCCCGTCACCTCCGGGAGCGGTCGCAAACCAACGCCAGGCGTTAAAACCCAGCACCTGCGACAGCGCCAAAGTAACGGCCGTCGTAACGAAAGCAACTACCAAGCCAAGCATGGTGATCCGAAACCAATTGGTACGATAAAGAATCTCCTCCGCGGTAGCGTGGCTGGTTGCCTCGACGGTAGCCGTGAACCAGTTGAGGTCGGGCTGCTGAAAGGCCAGCCGCGCATCAATCGTCACGCCCTGATAGTAGTGGACTTTGGGCACCACCCGCGTCCCACTACTGCCGGACCGGGGCCGGAGTTTGTAGTGCTGGCGCAGGAAATTGATGGCCAGCCCGCGGATATTTTGCTCGGTGTACGGGATGGGTTAAAGGTAGTATTTCGATCCGGAGTGCAAGCGGCCAGGTGGTGACGCTTCCCCGAAACAAAACTTACCTTGGGCCAATGACTACGCTAAATTGCAACGGCCGCCTCCTCGTCCTGGACCGCCCCCTGATCATGGGCATCCTCAACGCGACGCCGGATAGTTTCTTCGCCGAAAGCCGGGTGAATAGCGTCCAGCAAGCCGTGGACACCGCCGGGCAAATGCTGGCCGATGGCGCCACCTTCATCGACGTCGGCGGAATGAGCAGCCGACCCGGTGCGGAATTGATATCCGCCGCAGCCGAAATGGACAGAGTGCTCCCCATCATCGAAGGCATCACGGCCGCGCTGCCGGATGCTTACGTGAGTTGCGATACCATTTACGGAGCCACCGCACGGGCCGCCGTGGGGGCAGGGGCGGCGATGATCAACGACATTAGCGCCGGCAACCTCGACGCGGAGCTCTTCCCTACCCTCCCCGCTCTGAAGGTGCCCTACGTACTGATGCACATGCCCGGCAACCCCGCGGACATGCAAAAGCGGACGGACGTCTACGGAGACCAGGTGGTGACCCACGTCTGGGATTTCCTGGCCGCCAAGCTGGGTGAACTACGCGAGCTAGGTGTCTTCGACGTACTGGTGGACGTAGGTTGGGGCTTCGGAAAGACCGTCGCGCAGAACTACGAATTGCTTGCCAACCTTTCCGTGTTCAAAACGCTCGGGGTACCGATTCTGCTAGGCATCAGCCGAAAGTCTTCCATCTGGCGGCCACTTGGCATTACCGCCGAGGAAAGCTTGCCGGCGAACACGGCGCTCCATCTCTACGCTTTGCAACGGGGTGCTGACGTTCTCAGGGTGCACGACGTTCGGGAAGCCGCTCAGGCAATTCAGCTCCACGAACTACTCACGCAAGCACCCCGTATCTAAGGACCAACTTCCCCGTAGCGGAACCGTTACGATGAGGCACTTTAAACATCTAGGCAATGGCCAACTATGGAAATCCGGGACCTCCACCAGCCAGCGGTGGCAGCGCGCGGACGGTGATCATCCTGGCAATTCTTGGCATTCTCGGTACGCTGGCTTACCGGTATTACCAGGGCGCTCCCGGTAGCTTCCTGGCTCAACCCGCCGAATACCAGTTGCAGTACCGGCCGGCTGATTTCCGGGTGGACATCGATCCGGAGACCGCCCTCCGCATTCTGCAGCATCCCAAGCGCTACCGGCGGGAATTCGACCAATTGGTCTACGAAATCAATACGGACATTCTCCGCCACGTAGGCAACCGGATGGGGCTAAACGATAGCCTCCGTACGGAGGTTGTTCGGGAATACGACCTGCAGCACCAGCAGTTTGCTGATCTCTACTACCAGGATTTCATGCGGATGCGCGATACCTCCGCTGCCGTGTACGAAGCCTGGTACGAAGAAGGCGGAGGTAAGCTGACGGAGATCTTTGAGGAGGTGGCCTCCAACTACACCTGTTTCATGGTCAATAAAATTTTGGCCGCCGTCGTCCGGATGCGCAACGGCAACATCATCGCCAGCGGGCGCGAGGTGGAGAACCCCTGCAAGATTGCCACCGGCGAAGCCCTCCGGCCCATGATGGCCCGCATGGCCGAACGGGCGGCAATTGATGACTTTAGCAAGTCCCGCGGCATCTTTCAGGAAAAGGTGGAGAATGTGATCGGAGAGCTCGCCACAATCGAGGTACGGGATAAAAAAGGCATCGAAAAAAAGATCAACTCTACCGTCGCCGGCTTCAACGTGTCGGAGTCCGACATTGAGATCACGGCGATCTCCATCCTGAAAGTGGGTTTCCGCTTGAATCAACTCTTCGATCTACAGCTGGATGAAGCCCGCAAGACCGTCACCATCACCCTCCCGGAACCGACTATCCTCAGCCACGAAGTGCTGCCCAAGGTGGAGAAACTGGACATTGGTTGGTTAAGGGAGTTAGAGGGCGCAAACATCAATGCTTCCGTCAACAGCTTGCGGGAAACCTTCCGGGCCGAGGCGCTGGAGAGTGACGTGATGACCCGCGCCAAGGGCCAGGCCGAAAACCTGATGGAGACGATGTTCTTACCCCTCGTCCGCCGCCTGGGGCCGGATTATCGGATCCAGGTCAAGTACGTCCCGCTACCCATGCGGGAAACGCAGGGGACCTTGGGGTAATACCACCAAAGCAACGCCGTTAAGCATTCTCGTGGATGGGGCCACCGCGCTCCCGTAGTGCACCGCCACTGCGGCCCCGTAGCACCATGATGATCTCACTAATCAGGGCGGCGGCGATTTCTTCCGGCGTTTCCGCACCGACGTCGAGGCCGACCGGAGCATAGAGGTTGGGGTACGCGGCCAATTCCAGATCGGGCAAACTTTCATCCATTTTCAGCATCCGCTTGCGGGGGCCGAGCATCCCCAGGTAGATGGGCTTCAGGGGCAGAAAGTGCTGTACCATTTTCCGATCCCATTCGTAATCGTGGGACATCAGGACCACGGCGGTTGCTTCATCGACGGGGACTTCTTTCACTTGGCCATAGTCCAAAACGCGGTCCGCTAACGAGGTAATTTCCTTCGTCATTTTTCGGAGGGGCGCGACTACCCAGACTTCCCAATCCAGCAACTTGGCGGCCCGTAGCGCTGCGGGGATATCGTAATTGTAGCCAGTCAGGATCAACCGGGGGCGCGGGTGGAGCACCTCGAAGAGTACCCGGTGCGGAAAGCCCCGTTCCCCTCTAATAGTCTTAACAGAACTTCTACCCTTAGCCAGCGCATTAAGGGACTCTCCGTGAAACTGGTGGGGAATGGCCGGTTCGAAGGGTAGGTATAGCGTAAAGCGATCCGCTTCTGGCTGAAAGAGGCTTACTTCAAACTGGGGCTCTCCGGACATTAACACCGTGTCAAGATGGCGAAGCATGACCCGGGGAATTCGGGTGTCTACGACGGAACGAAGCAATTCAATCTCATTCCACTGCTCGGTGAAGTCCATTGGGATGAAGGCCACTTCGATCCTGCCCTCACAGCCCAGACCGATCCCGATGGTGGCATCTTCCCCCTCCGTCGTGTCGTAGGTCCGGGCCACCGGCCGGCCGAGTTGGATGGCCGACTTTGCCCGTTGCAACGCATCCCCCTCCAGGCAACCACCGCTGATGCCGCCGACGAAACGACCGTCCTCTGCCACCAGAAGCCGGGCTCCTATCCGCCGGTAGCTCGACTGTTTTACGTCGACGACCACCGCCAGGGCGCAGGGGGTATTCTCCGCTTTCAACTCGTCGTAAAAGCGGATGATGCGGCGGATTTCTTTCATTGATCGTCTTTCAGTTGGTCCCGAAACTGCTCGAATTCGGCGTAGGTGTCCAGGTCTATTGGAACGAAACCTAAGTCAAACATTACCAAGTCAGTCTCTTGATTGCGTAACAACTTGCGGGCACCGCCCTGTCCCGTTTCGTTCAGTAAGGCCTCCCGGTAAGCGACGGGGAAGATTGCGGGAACGCCGGGGCCTTCCGGGTAAGCCGTAGCGAGAATATGTCGGGGTTCGGTGCGGTCCTGATAGGTTTGCGCCATCCGTTGTAAAACGAGCGAATTAATCTCCGGTTGGTCAGTCAGTAAAATGAAATAACCATCCACTACTTCTAAATCAATACTGCGCATGCCAGTAGCGATACTGCTACTCATCCCCCGGTCCGGGTCCGGGTTGCGAACGATCGCTAGCCGACCAACAAAAGAGGATAACTCAGATACAATTTCGTCGTGGTAATGCCCAGTCACGATCACCGTTGGCCCCGGTAGGGAAAGGCTGGCCCGGACGATACGTTCCAGCAGCGTCTGCCCACTGAGTTCCAGTAGTTGTTTGGGTTGCCCCATTCTCCGAGAAGCGCCTGCGGCGAGGATTATCCGAGCGGTGAAGGCATCCGCCATCACATATTTTGTTTGCGGGAGATGACGATTTCCGTGATGGCCGTCTCCGGGCTAATCCGGGAATTATCCAAATCGTAGTCCGCGCTGGTCATGTCCAGCCGGTAGCTGATGCCCTCCTTATTGCCGTAGACCCGGCTTTCGATTTCGGAACCGTGGAAGGAAATGGCGCCGATACGCTCCACCAATTCTTCGTAGGTCGTCCCCACCCGAATGCCCTTTTCGGTGACGACGGCGGGGGAAGTCACGTAAATATCACCGACGATATTTTTGTCCAGGGGGTCGGGCATCAGGTAGCCCAGTTTGCTGCCTTCGGCGCCGTCGATGTAGTAGACGTCAAAGCTGCCCTCCCCATCTTTGAGGCGCCCCTTGCGGAGGACTTCCGCGTAAGCGCCGAGTGGCTCCCCGGGCTTCAACCCCAGGAAGGTTCCATTGCTAATGAGGTAAGGATCTTCCGGGTCAACGTCGTAGATATCGGTATTGTCCTCGTTTGGGCTATCGATTTCGGGAGTCATTTCCGTGTCGAAGCCAGCGCCTTCTTCGGGTGGGCCGGCGGCGTCTCCCCCACAGGCGGCACAGGTAATGAGTAGGATAGCAGCGGTAATGAAGTGGAAGACTTTCATGGAGTTGGGCTTGCGCAGTTTACGGGGTTCATCCCGTCAATGATACGAAGCGGATACGGAATGAAGGTCGTACAGGTTCAGGTGCCCGGTTCCGTATTACTTGATCCATTGCTTGGCACCCGCGGCAGCGCCCAAATGACTACTAGCTTGGAGGATTCTCGCCATTAACAGAAAAACCCCTCGCTATTGGATAGCAAGGGGTCGTTCGGTGCGTGTGAGCCCAGCAGGATTCGAACCTGCGACCGCCAGATTAGAAGTCAGGTGCTCTATCCACTAAGCTATGGGCCCGGAGCAGCCGCGAAGGTACGCGTAATATGGATAATCCGACGTAGCCGGACGCGGTTTAGTCATTTAATAGCGGGCCAGTTGTAGAAGTTGCGATCACCGAAATTTTGCTTCCAACAGAAGATTAAGACTTGCGTAGGACGGCAGACTCACCCCTCGGGGTTCGCGCGTAGTGACATTGAGTGGGTAGCGAAAAGCCATTCCGTCATTGGAGTATTTAAGGATGGGTAAATGCAAGGTATTATCTGGCTTGCCACCTTCAACGATGAGCCAGTTGCCGTCGGGCGATGGGTGCCAGTTGCCCGTCCGCAAAACGTCGCCAGCGGCAATTAGAAAGAATGTGCCGTCTTCGTTGAAACTGAATTCCAGACGGTCCAACGCAGCGTACGGCACCACCCGGCCTGCCAAACGATCGGGCTGGGTATACTGTACGGACGCCGAATCGACGTCCGGGTAGCTCCGGTCCACCGTGATGGTCGCTTCCGTCAGTTTCCTACCCAGATCTGCAATAGACAAGCCAGTGGGCAACTTACCCGCAACGGGCTCCAGCGTAACGTACTGCAGCCGGTGTTTCTTCCGGTGCTGGTCGAAAACCTCAACGAGGAAGTTCCCGTCGCCATCCCGGTAAAGGCGACGGCGCTGTTTCCCAAACTCACCGGAGGCGTAAGTCTGGGCGATGCGTTGAAATACGCCATCCAGCTGAACTGGTGCGAAAGGACCGAACCTGGAAATTAGCTGGCCGGGCTCAATTACTAAAGTGTTGGACATCTCCCAATCATTTGGCCGCTCGACGTAATAGGGCCCCAATGATTCATCGTCATTGCCCGTCTCCCGAAAACCAAAATAAATCAATTCCGAAGCGCCTTCCGCCGCCTGGTAGCGGTAGGTTCGGCCGGCCAGTTCTTTTCCTGAGATCCGGTGCAGACTGGTGTCCAGTTTGGAGAAGTAACGGTTGCGATAGAAAATTCCTTTCCGGTACAGATCTATATTCAAAATCTCTGGCGTAGGGTTGGATAACTTAACGGCTACCTCCAGGGTATCGCCACCCGCCAGGGAGTCGTAGCGGCTGATCGTAAGTTCTTCCGGATACGATAGACGTTCCAGTTCCAGCGTGGAGTCCGTTACGGTGATGATGGTGCCCGGAGTAAATAGCTCACTCTTTGGCCCAGCAGCCTCCTCCACTGGATTCTGGGTTGCGAATATCCACTGGGTGCCGACTAAAGCATCAACTTTTTCATCCTCCCGGCAAGCCGTAAAGCAGCCAAAAATGGGCAGCAGCGCCAACAGGTATTTCATCGGTGAATAGGGTAAAGCGTTAAACGGGTCGGTAAAAAACGCTGGCTAAAAGTTCGTCCCCACTCCAAATTGGATCAGGCCCGATTCTTCTTCTGAGAAGCCCGCCAGCACGCTAAAGGTAAAGGATTTAGACAATGGGATCACGTAGAAACCGCCTCCGTATGCGGTACGCCACGGCTCGTTTTTCTCATCATCCATGAGCAGCTGCCCTCGGTCATAAAAGGCACGAATGCCCACGGCGAAAGGAATGACCCGACTGCGAATAAGCGCTACCGGCATCCGAAACTCCGTCTCGTGGTAGAGGTAACCGTCCCCCACAAAGCGGTTGCGCTGGAATCCACGGAGGCCATTGTTTTGGCCCAGGGAAGGCAGTTCGTAGAAGGGTGCACGCCCACTGCTCCGCGCGTAGCCGCCGCGCAAACTCAGGCTAATTGGAAAGCGACGGGCAGAAAAGTGGATTTCCCCCGCCACGCGCGTCACGCCAAAGTCGACGGCGTTCTTGCGCCCGAAAGCCTGTTTATGGCTAGCCTCCAGGTACACGCCTTTGGAGGGAAAAACGGGGTGGTCCCGCAAATCAAATACGAAGGAAGGTTGGAGGTAGCCAAACACGAAATCGCCGTCGCCGTAGAAGCGCTCGGGTCGGTCGAGGATGGTCCCGTCACGGTCCGTCGTCTTGTTATTTTGGTAGCCCAACATCAGGTTGAAGGTGCTGTTATCGGCAAAGCCACGGCGTAACCCACCTTCAAAGGAAAAATGGTCGAGCGCGATGAGGCTAAATTCATTGCGCTCCACTTCCGGATCAATCCGCGTATCGTTCCCGATGCCGAAGAAGAAGTTGTAAAAATCAGGCCGGCCCACCCGCGTGGCGAAAACCAGATCGATGTACTGTATAAACTGCCCAAACTCGGCGCTGGCCTCAAGAGTAGCATTTCCTAGTGTACTGCCCTCAACGTAAGCTTTGTACCGGGAACTAAATTTTCGGTGGGTAAAATTTCGGCGCGTGTGTTTGAAACCGGCGCCCAAACTCGCGCCATTTCGAGAGTTAAAACCAATCGATCCAATCGGCGTCGTTTCGTTATAGGCAAATGCCGTCCGGTCGTAGTAGTACAGCTCCGGCCGCCAGTTACGGACCGAGCGAAAGCCACGCTCCAGCTCAGCGGGGGCGGCAATTGTCTTATCGTAGATCAACACTTTTGGCGCGCGCGGCTCATCATCGCTAGCCTGGTACTCATCGTCTCCTTCCCCACCAATGATCCGGACGCGGATGGCTTTACCTACCGGCCCGGAGGTCTCGAAGACGTCGTCGTCGGCCAGTCCGTAGATGCGGACTTCTTTGGTTTCGCGTGGCAAGAAAGTACGCTGGTAAAGGATCTTGCCGGCGCTCTTGCCCTTCACGTCGGTGGTGGTTACGGTAAGCCTTCCGTCTTCGGTGGCCGCCAAGAGGTAGTGCTCCTCGTCGTTCGTCCCGACAATATCGACCGTTTTGGCGTGGAGCTCGTAGTAGGCATCGGCGTATTCTTCCAGATCGTCGCGGCGGGTCTTGAGTTTGCTTAGGATGCCTTCCTGCAATTTCCGATACCGCTCATTTTCTTCCTCTTGCGCTGCCGCGGGTGCGGGGTTTTGTTGGACGGCCTGCGCCAGCACCTCATCCGTAAGGGCAGCTTGAATGGATTGTGCCTGCCGTAAAAATTCGGGCCGGCTCAACGGTGATAGGAGAAGGCGATCCATGTGCCGCGCCTGGAAGGTGAGACTACGGATGTCGGGTTGGTCGTAGTCAAAATCTTCGAGGTTGGGGATGGCCCACCGGCGGTCCGCCAACCAGGGGAAGAAGCCATCCATTTGTGAGAAGGCGTTATCCCGGTCGCGGGGGATGGGGCGGATATTTTCGACGTCGTCTTGCTTGAAGAGGGCCCACTTCCAGTTATCCTCGTGGCGCGACCAATCCCCTACGAGTAGATCGAAAATGCGTGCGCGGAGAAATTCTTCGTGGTTGATGAGTACCTCCTGATCGTCGTAACGCTCCCGGAAAAGTTCGAAGCTTTTCAGGACTTTATCAGCGCCAAAGGTCCCCGGGATATTGGCCTTCTTCTTATCCCCCCGCGGACTAATCTCTAGCGTACCCAACATGCCCCCGAAGGTGGGATTGTAACTACCCAACGTCTCCCCGGAAGACAGGACAAACAATTCCGGCGCAGCGTGCAGAATATCTAGCTCGTTGAGCAACGGGTCAATGATTAGCCCTCCAAAGGGATGGCCGGTCGTTGTCTGGTCGCGCACGGCATCCCCGATCAGTGTTTCCCGGACCTGGTAATTAAAGGTGCCAGCGGGATCCTTATCTACGGAGCGGAAGGTGTAATGTTTACCATCCGCAGCCTGGAGGCGGAGCGACGTCGTCTGCCGCCCCCCACCCTCCCGAATGGGAGTAAAATTGCGCGGGTCGTCATCCAAATTGAGGATGGGGAAGGCAACCGGCGTCGTCCAAATATCCCGGTAGTGCTTGCCCAGAAAGTACTTACCAAATTTGGACCGACCGTACTGCGGCCCGGCCGGGCGGACGATGGTGTCACGGACCAACGGCTCCAGAAAAGTGCGCATCCGAGCTGAATCCAAATTACAGGGTGGGAAGGCCGGGTTGGTGGGTAACGTATCCTGGCTACGGTCGCAGGGCGCGTGGTAGATGAGTTCCTGGCGAGCGACGGTGCCGTCCTCAGCTAGGACGTATCGATAGTTCACGGTACCATCCGCCGCGTAATGCAGTTCCGTAAACCCGGGCACACGGCTGACGTGAATGGCCGGTTTGTGTTTGGCCGCCCACTTCCCTTCACCGGCGGCCCCGGCGTTGACGATGTGATTATTCCCAAATTTGATGAACTGTTGGCTAAGGTCCTGCGCGCCTAACCACATCAAGCCGAGGTACTGACTGTTGTAGTCCCGTAACGCACTACCGAGCTTGTCAAAACGCCGGTTGGTCAACTCTTCCGGAGTGCCAATATTTTGGCGAAAGGATAAGCGGAAGCTGCCAATGATGGGTGGGGCAAAATGATCGCGCGCGGGATACTCACCCCCGTAACGGCCCTGAGACTTTGGGGGGTAGTGGCCCGCAATGATGGTATTCAAGTCCTGATTTTCATCAATACCGCTAAGTATCTCCGCCAGGGAAATGGAGGGGTCGGAAAAGTCACAATTGGCATCCGCCGGCACGGGCTTATCGTGGGGGTGGTTCCACCACTGCGTGTTGATGAGCATCAAGCGCGTGGTGGGTGCCAGGTCCACGAATTCTGGGCCGGGGCAGCCATTCGCTAAGGGCCAACGTAGATTGTCAAAATCCTGATCTTTGAAGTAGTCCTCAATGGCCTTGACGCAGGTCAGGCCTTCCCTTCCTGACTTATCCCAATCGCGGTCACCAGGCAAGAGGTAAAACTTGGTTTCGGGGTTTGTTCGAATGAGTTGCAAAAGCGGTTCGAGCCCAGCAAAACCAGCATCGTTGCCAGATCCCTTTTTGTATGCAAGGATCTTATCGGAGCATTCGTCGATGTAGTCACCCAACAATAGTACGGTGGCGGGGTCACCCGGCGCGTTGATGCGCTGGTCCAGCGTCCGATAAAATTGGGGAGATGCTTCGGCAGTATTTCCAGCGACCAAAAGCCTTACCTGACCAAACGTTGCAGCGGGAACGAGAAGGAGTATTAAGCAAAGCGTACGTATCGTCATCCTGGGGTAGTCCTACAGTTGTACCTACCTAATCCCTCCTCCGGGTGGATGTTCGTCCGTACGCTGTTTTCAGTAGGCCAGGATCACCTCAAAACCTACGTAGTCACCACGGCGGATGCCGGGCAAACCACTCTGCATATTGTTCCAGCTGAGGCGGCCATCGGCTGGCAGGTTGCCTATTTCTCCGGATCGGCCAACGTAGTGTAACCCGAGCCGCACCTTCCCCGGTTTGAGGTGGTAGTTGATGCCAACGTCGTACACCGTCTCCGTCCCACCGAAGAAACTAGTAGCGACGACCGTCGGGTAGTCCTCGAGACTCGTCGTCCCGTCGAAACCGTAAACCATCACGGAGGGCTCGAGGTAGCGGGGGCGGCTCGGGTCATCTCCGTCCAGCACGATGTTGTAGCCCGCCCGTACGGCGTAAGTCGCGCTGGTGTAATCATCCTCCAGGGAACTGCGGCGCATGGAGTGGTACTCTCCTTCGAGGTGGAAGTGGCCAAAGTTCACCAGGGCATCCACCCCAACGAGGCTGATGCCTTCTTCCGCCGCACCCGTTGGCCCTTCCGACGCCAGGTTGAGGGCAATTGCAGCGGTATTTCTTCGGCCAAAGCTATTGGCTGCCGGGAGCCCGTAGGACCAGGTACTCTTTTCGGGGTCGCCGAACATGAAGTTCAAGCGGCTAACGTAAAGGCTGGAGTAGAGGCGGCCCGCCGTGATGCCATTGTTCTGCGCGTTGAATACACCCGCCCGGTAGTCAAGGTGCAGCTTACTCGTAATCGGAACCAAACCACCCAGGTAAGCCCCACCGGCACCGCCGGGGCCCGTCCCCACCAAGTGTTGGCGGACGTACCACTGCGTCCAACTTTTTTCAAAGCTACTGACACCCATGGCTCCGGACATACTTTCCCGACCGATCGGCGGCCGCATGTATCCACCAATTACGTAGAGTGCTTCACTATTGCGGCTGATCTTGTACTGGCTGTAAATATCCCAAACCTGCGCGTTAGGGAAGCCACCGTTATTGACGCCACCGACGGTGCCGGATCGTTGATCCGACCCGACGAAGTCCGCCGCACCGAGGAATTTGATGAAGAGTCGGTCACCTACTTGTGCCGTCGTCCCAAAACGTAGTCGGCGGAGCATAAAATTGAGGCGGTTATCCGCTTCTACGTAGGTATCCGACGCGGGGTCGTAATCCTCGTGGCCGATTGTGTAGGTGCCCCAGGTCTGTACCGCGAAGATGGGTTTAACCGTCCAGTCCTCGTACCAAGGCTTTTCATCCTGAGTTTGAGCGAAGAGTGTAGTGGTCAACACCAAAGAAAGGCAACAGGATAAAAGAAAACGCATGGTGAGGTCTTTGGTAATCGAAATAGGTCGTCCTAAAAAAATAAGTACCGTACGCGCGGCGCAGCGCAAGGTAGGAACAGATGCCCGACCGCAAGCGTTACCCGCTTAAGATGTTCACCAAGAAACGCCACTTCGCTTACCTAGCCCTAACGCTGTTCGTCCTATTCCTGGCGTACGCGGGCTACCGCGTTTACCCCTACTTCAAGAACCAGAAATCAGATCGGGAACTGATCGCTGCCTTCGACGTCCGGGAGCGGGGAGACATCGATCTCGGTTTTGTGGAAGGCACCAGCCGGCGCCTACGTTACCTCCAGGTGGGCGACGACCCGAGTAAGCCGTTACTCACCTTCGTGCATGGATCGCCCTCCAGCAGTGCTTTTTGGATTAAGATGATGAAGGACACCGCCCTGCGCGCACGGGCCAACCTACTAGCCATCGACCGACCGGGCTACGGTGGCAGCGGCCTCGGCAAAGCGATGGTCTCCGTGCGGGAGCAGGCCGAAAACGTGATCGGCGTCATCAAAGACCGGATGAGTTCACCCGACCAGCCGGTCATCCTACACGGCAGTAGCTATGGTGGGACGGTCAGTGCCCGCCTGGCCATGGATTATCCCGAAACCATCCAGGGATTGCTGTTGCAATCCGCCAGCATGGCCCCACGGGAAGAATACATCTACTGGTTGAGTTACCCGACGAGCCACTGGTCCATCCGGTGGATGTTACCGCGGAGTATCCGCACGGCCAACCGCGAGAAACTCAACCACCTTGCACAACTGGAGGACATGGCGGACGAGTGGCACAACATCACCGCTTCCACCGTGATCGTCCACGGTACTGACGATTGGCTGATTTACCCCCGCAACGCCTACTACGCCTGCCGTAAGCTGGTCAACGCTCCCCGTGTCGTGCACCACATGGTGGCGGGCGGGCAACACGATCTGATTCACCGGACGCCCGACTTACTCAAAAGCTACCTTCACGACTTGATTGACGAGGTCTCCATTGTACCCACTTATAACGGAACCGAAGAGCGGTAAACCACGAATTTGTCGTTGGTCGCCACTTCCCGCACGTCGCCGAAAAGCTTTTCCAGGTGCGTCACGTAGTTCAAGTGGCGGTTAGCGACGACGACGAAATAACCGGCGGGTGCGAGCGTGCGTTGCGCTTCCCGAAACAGATTTAAGGTGGGGCCGATGGTGTTGCGGTGGCCTTCGTGGAAGGGTGGATTCGTGACGATCAGGTCCATACTATCCGTCGCAAATCCCGTGAGATCAGATTGCCACCGGATGTCCGCAGACGGAGGCAAATTCAGTTTAGCGGAGCTCACCGCTACATGTGAGATATCCGTCCCGTATAGATTGGCTTCGGGGTAAAAGTCCCGCAGGAGTTGATCCAGGATCACCCCGTTACCCGTGCCAATATCCAGTATGCTGCCCGGGGCTGGCATCAGCCGTAGCTGGTCATCCGTGCGCCAGGTATCCAAGAGAAATTGCGTGGCGTAATCCACGTGGCTGGAGGAGAACACGCCGTAGTGTTGGCGATAGGTCCGTTCGCGGTAGGCTATTTCTTTCAGTGGCAGTTCGGTCTTCGGTGCGTCTCGCCAATCGCTCAGCACCAGCGTCCGCGCCTTCTTGTACGCACGGGACTGGGTGACGGTGGCCGCATAACGCTCCGCGATCTCCAGGATGCGGGGCGTAAAGTGGCGGGTTTGGAAGGCGGCCGCCAACTTGAAATCTTTCCCCACCCGTTGGGCCAATCCATGTAGGTAGAACTCAAAAAGATCCAGGTATTTCGGCAGGTGCATCAACACAATTGTGGGCGCTGCCGCAGGTGCGAGGTACGGTAGGTTGACCGGCGAACTAGCCACCGACAGGTCGTTAGATTGAAGGGCATCCGCACGCCGCTGGTGATGCACAATGCTGTCAGAAACGAAAATTGGTTCGGCGTGGTGCAGGACCGTGGTAAGGACCCCATAGTGATCGTGGTAAATCGCCGGTGGCCCATCCGCCAATTTACTCTCTTCAGCGTACCATTTAAGTAGCAACTCATCAGCCGGCTTCAACAGTGGCGCCTGCCGCGTCCCGCCGAGTGCCTCCGCCGGGAAGTGATAATCTCGACCCGCATAATTTACCTTCATGGGGGGCAAAAGTAAAAAGGGAGGGCCGAGCATTATGCTCACCCTCCCCGATTGTTCAGTAGTGTCGTTTAGTAAGAATGCGCTTCAGAATTATTTTGCTTCGTACCAATCCTCAATGAGGACGTTCACGCCGGGTGCTTTTTCCTTGAGGGCCGAGCGGAATTTTTCCAAGTCGCTAAGGCTCTTATCCTGATTGCGGTAGTGGTAGGGGCGCACGAGGCCGGGCTTCATCTTGGAGACCAACTCGGCAGCCTGATCCACCGTCATGGTGTAAGGTTGGTTCATGCAGACGAAGGCCACGTCGATATCCGTAAGTTCTTCAAGCTCCGGGGCGGGGCCAGTATCACCGGAAAAGTAGATGCGTTCTCCACCCAATTCTACTACGTAGCCATTGAATTCCCCTTTGGGGTGAAATTTGGCGGGTGGGTAATTGTAAGCGGGGACGGCAATGATGTTATTGCCTTTATAGTTGGCGGTGTCCCCGTTGGCCAGTACCTGCTGATCCGCCCAACCCATATTGCCGATCTGGCTGGCAACGGCCGCGGGGGCGATGAGGGTAGCTTTACTCAGCTCAAGGCCGCCGAGCACCTCCTTATCCATATGGTCCGGATGGGTATGGGTGATGAGGACGACGTCGGGCTCCATCCGGTTGGTGTAGCGTTCGATGCCTCCGTGCGGGTCCACCAGAATGTTGAGGCCTGCGTAGCGCATGGCGACGCTACCGTGGTAGATGGGTTCCAATTCTACGGGAGCTACCTGGGCGTTCCCGGCATTAGGGTTTCCGGGCGTGGCCGTAATCTCGTCCACTGTTTCGTCGGATTGGCGTTCACCTACGGTTTCCGGATCGGCTTTATCGCACGATGCGAAGAGGGCCAGAAAGAGAAAGAGAAGAAAAAAGAGGTAAGGAATACGGAAGTTGGATGTTGGTTGCATGCTGGTTACTTGTATCGACATTAGAACCAGCCTTTGGGGCACATGTTCCCTATTCTTCCTCGTCAAAACCTAATTCCATCCGGGCCCCCATCAGCTCCCGCATGGCGTGCTGTTCCCCGATAGTGCGGGTGAGTTCGATTCCCTGGTTGTACACCTTGTTGGCTGCGGCGGGGTCGCCCATTTTCTCGAGGAGCTTGCCGAGGTGGTAGTAGGTCCCCGGATCTTTGGGGAAGTCCCGGACCAGCCGCTCGTACACTTCCCTGGCACCTGCGTCAGCGCCCTCTTTTTCGTGCTCTTTGGCCAGGGCGAAGAGGAGGAAAGAATCGTTGGGGCTTTCTTTGAGCAGGGAAATTATTTGATCTTTACGACTCACGTGGTGGGTGCTTTAGTACTTTGGTGCTTTGGTAATACCGCCCGGAAACGGGCAACCAAAGCCCCAAAGTACTAAAGCACTAAGGATTGACCTACCAAGAGACCCTCGACTACCTCTTTACCCAACTCCCCATGTACCAGCGGCAGGGGGCGGCGGCCATGAAAAAGGACCTCAGCAACATCACCGCCCTGATGGACTGGCTGGGCAACCCCCACAAACGAGTTCGGTGCATCCACGTGGCCGGGACGAATGGAAAAGGGACCGTCTGCCACCTGATTGCCGCCGCATTACAGCAGGCGGGGCACCGCGTAGGAATGTACACTAGTCCGCATTACAAGGACTTCCGGGAGCGGATCAAAATCAATGGGGAGTTCATTCCGGAGCAGTGGGTCATTGACTTCTCGGCACGCTTGCGTGCGGCAGAGCTGGACATTGAACCCAGCTTCTTCGAGATCACCGTAGCGATGGCTTTTGAATATTTCGCCGCCGAGCAACCCGACTTTTGCGTCATCGAAGTAGGCCTCGGTGGCCGTTTGGACAGCACCAACATCATCAACCCCATCCTATCGGTCATCACCAACATTGGCTTGGACCACACCCAATTTCTGGGCGACACCTTGGCAAAAATTGCGGCGGAGAAGGCCGGGATCATGAAACGGTGGGCCCCTACCCTGATCGGCCGCCGGCAGGAAGAAACCACCAAGGTTTTCAAAAGGCTGGCTAAAAAAGCTCATTCTCCACTTTATTACGCGGACGATTTTTTGGGTTCCGTACCCGATTACATCATGGACCGTGAAGGGGGGCCACCAATGTACCTCAATATGGTGAATGAGCGCACTTTACACCTTTTCGGCTATGAGTACCCGATCTACGCCCGCACGGAAGCAGGGTACGAGAACAACCGGACCGCCCTCGCCGCCCTGCGTTTACTGGGCTTAATGGACTACCGTATCCCGGACCTGAGTGGCTGTTCCGCCGCCTGGTCCCGGCTCCACGAACTGACTTATTACGTAGGTCGCTACCAAGTTATCGGTCGCAGCAAAGGCCCCACCTGCCTGGCGGATAGCGCCCACAACGAAGATGGCCTCCGCGTCACTATGAACTGGCTGGCCAGCTACGAAGCACCGCTCTACATCGTGCTGGGGATGGTAAGCGATAAGGACCACGATAAGGCCCTGGCCTATTTCCCAAGGGAGGCTCGTTATTACTTCGCCAAAGCGGATATCCCCCGCGGATTGCCGGCGGAAGAACTTGCGAAAAAGGGGGATAAGCACGGACTGCAAGGAGACGTCTACCCTTCCGTCCAAGCAGCCTACGCCGCCGCCCAGTCGGACGCATGGAATGACCACCGGGATAAGGCCGTCGTCTTCGTGGGGGGAAGCATTTTTACGGTGGCAGAGGTGCTTTAATTGACCTGAGCAAACTGCTTTTTAACGACGGACAGAAAAAAGAAGCCCCCTTATACCATCAATGATATAAGGAGGCTTCTTTTTTCTAGTCTTAGGCAGACAGGCTAATCCTTAGTCCTTACCCCACTTAATCACGGCCGCGGCCCAGGTAAACCCAGCGCCAAAGGCGGCGAGTACGACGGTATCGCCCTTCTTTACCTTACCCTCCTGCCAGGCTTCATTGAGGCAAATTGGAATGGTGGCGGCAGTCGTATTACCGTACTTCTGGATGTTGTTGTGCACCTTCTCGTCGGGCAAACGCAGTAGTTTCTGGACGAACTGGTTGATCCGCAGGTTAGCCTGGTGGGGAATGAGCATGTCGAGATCCTCGATGCCCATGCCGGCCTTGGCGAGGGTTTCCATGATGACTTCAGGGAACTTCTTCACCGCCATTTTGAACACGGTCTGCCCTTCCATGTGGGGGAAGACGCGGGCCTTATCGAGCATGTCCTGGTTCCAGAATACGCCGCCGTATTCGTTGTTCTCCAGGTCGTAGTCGACGTCAAAATCTTCGATGCCGTACTTCTCCAGGAAGTATCCACCGTGGGCGCCGGGGTACATGTAGGCCAGTTTCTCGGCGTAGGTTCCGTCGGAGTGCATGCTGGTGGCCAGTACAGCTTTGTCTTTGTCTTCCGTCGCTTCTACGATGACGGCTCCGGCACCGTCACCAAACAGGACGGATACGCCGCGGCCGCGGGTGGTGAAGTCTAAACCAACGGAGTGCACTTCGGCCCCGACGAGGAGGATTTTCTTGTAGGTTCCGGCCTTGATGAAGTTATCCGCCGTAGCCAGTCCGTAGACGAAACCGGAGCACTGGGCGCGAATATCCAGCGCGGCAATTTCCGTTCCGGCGATGCCGAGTTCTCGTTGCAGCAGGACGCCGGCGCCGGGGAAGTAGTAATCCGGGCTAAGGGTCGCGAAGATGATGAAGTCGATGTCATCCTTGTCGATACCGGCGTCGGCGATGGCCTTGAGGCTGGCCTCGACGGCCAGGCTGGTGGTGGTTTCCTTGCCGCGGGTGATGTAGCGGCGTTCCTCGATACCGGAGCGTTCGCGGATCCACTCGTCGCTGGTTTCCATCACTTTGGTGAGGTCATGGTTGGTGACGACGTTCTCTGGCACGTAGTGTCCGATTCCGGTGATCGTACTGTAAGGCATGTGTTGACTTTGAGGATGAAAAGGGAGGGCGAAGGTAACGTAAATAATACCTTCGTGGCCCCTCGCGGTTCGCTCGCCTCAACTTTTTGGTAGCCCCCATCGTACTAACTCCCTTTCCTCACCCCTCAGGCCAGAAACCATTGTACCACACCATCATTCTCGGAGCCGGCCAGGCGGGGTTAGCGGCGGCCTATTATTTGAAGCGAGCGGGGAAGAAAATCCTGGTACTGGAAAGCAATGCGCGTATCGGCGACAACTGGCGGAAGCGCTGGGAAAGTTTGCAACTTTTCACTCCGCAGCGTTACAACGGCCTTCCCGGTCTGGCGCCTACCGGTTCCGATTGGGAGTTGATCGACCGGTTGGAAGTCGCCAATTATTTGGAACGGTACGTAGAGACTTTTTCGTTGCCCGTCCAATTGCACCGCACCTGCGTCAGCGCCCAAAAAACGGACGCTTGGGAGATCAGGACCAACGCAGAAACCTACCAAGCAGAACGCCTCATTGTGGCTACCGGCGCTTATAAGGACCCCGTCGTGCCCGCAGTTGCTAAACAGTTTCCAGCTTCCATTGCGCAACTGCACTCATCCGAGGTCCGCGACCTTAAAGATCTTGTTGGTTCAGCTACCTCACTGCTCATTGTCGGCGCCGGCGCGAGTGGCCAGCAGTTAGCTCGTTTGGGCGCTGCCGCGGGTGCCAAAGTGACGTTGGTCGGCCCCAAGGTGGCGAACCTCCCCCGAAACTTTTTGGGTAAGGATATCTACTGGTGGCTCCACAACAGCGGGATGATGTCCGTGCGGACGGACTCTAAAATCGGGAAGATGCTCACGAACGAAAAGAAAGGCATCATCACCGTCGGGGATGGACCAATGCCACCTGGGGTACAGAGGATAAGCACCCACGTTAACGGTTACGCGGAAGGCCAGCTTAAATTTCGTACAGCAAAAGCTGAGCAGGCTCCGCTGCGGTGGCCGGGTAATAACAAAAAGGGCGTGATCATTTGGTGTACCGGTTACCGGAATCGGTACCCCTTCCTACCGGAAGAGCTACTCAATGATGCCGGCCAACCCCTCCAAAAAAGCGGACTGAGCACGGTGGACGAAACGGTAGCTTTCGTCGGCTTGGAGAACCTGCGCCGCCCCGGTTCCTCCCTGTTGGGTGGCGTTGGAAAGGACGCCGGCGAGATCGTGCGGGAATTGGGCTAGGCCCAGTTTCCTCTGTTGTAAGGACTGCACGTGTATAGCTTACCTTTATAGTAGATTTGTACGCTATGACCCCCGAAAACACCACGAAGACCAAATGGGCGCTGATCACCGGCGGTAGCCACGGAATTGGTAAGGCGCTCGCCGAAGAATGCCTGAAGCGTGGCCTCAATGTGGTCATCGTAGCCCTACCGGATGTGCACCTGGATACGATCAACCGTGAACTAAAGGAGCACGCACCGGGCCGCTATCACCTCATCCCGGTAGACCTCACCGCACCGGATGCCATCCCCGAAGTTGAGCGACATTTAGCTACCCTGGGCATCACCCTGACCTACCTCATTAATAACGCCGGTTTCGGCCGCGGTGGCCTCATCGAGCACACAGATTGGAGTGAGTACCTCACGATGATGCAACTCAACAATCAGGCGATGGTTGGGCTGACGCTGGCGCTGCTACCCCAACTGAAGAAAACCCGCGGCAGCATTCTGAACATGAGTAGCATGGAAGCTACCCTTCCCCTACCCTACAAAACGGTGTATACGGGGACGAAGGCTTTCGTCTACAATTACTCCCTGGCGCTGCGACAAGAATTGAAGCACTACGGGATTGGGGTTTCCGTCCTGTGCCCCGGCCCGGTGATTACCAATGAAGACGGCCTAAAACGCGTAGCGGCGATGGGAAGTCTAGCCAAAGTGCTCGTCACCATGCCCGCGGACATTGCACCTATGGCCATTGGGAACTTCCTGAACAATAAGGATGTGATCCGGCCCAAGTTCCTGAACCGGGCGATCCTGGCCTTTGCCTCCATCGTACCCCGGGGTATTAAGATGGCCATCTTGGAAAAGGTCTTTTCGAAGTACCGGGAAGAGGATGAACAGGCCGTTCCGATTGTAGAAGAGCAGCTGATTTCTTAAGGAAGCGGCCTACCAATCACTATTTAAATTTGACGAGATAATTCCGCACGTAACAAATAATGAGTTGTGGTTATAAAGGTGCAAACACGCACCACATGACTTACCGTACGTTACTCTTTTTACTTCTCACCCTCTTATCCATCGGCTGTTTCGCGCAAGTCGGCGTGAACAACTCCAACCCCGAGCAAGCACTGGACGTAAATGGCAAGGTAAAACTTGGCAACGATGGCACTAACCCCTCGGATGGCACCATGCGCTACAATAGTACGGAAGGCACTTTCGAGGGTTTTTCCCAGGGAGAATGGAAATCGTTAGACGCGCAGGGGGCCACCCCGGACCAACCCACTCCCTTCTTTGCCTCCGTTTACACCACGTTTCAAAGCGAAGAATTCATCCCCATGGAATTTCAAACGGCCTACGGGCAAAGCGCTTTCTTCTTTGAAAATCAAGGCGACCCTAGCTTCTTTACACGTACGGTTATTCCAGCAGGCTATATGATGGTGGTAGATTACATCCACGTAGTAGGTATGTCCACCTCGAACGACGAACAGTTTTTGGTTCATATTGCTGCTACTGACGGTGATGCCACTAATGCTACTGAAAGGTCTAGCCGTAGAGATGAACCGTTAATCTACGTATCTGGAAGTATAAAAGGTGGCCCCGCCATACTCGGTAACGGGCGAGCTCCCCTGCTCGTCGTAGATGCGGGCGAACAATTGACGCTGCGCAATGAGTCCGCATCCACCAGCGTCGGCGGAGTCAGAGTAGTCTTCACTGGCTTCCTGGTTACGGATCTGGATCAGTACTTTACTTATTAGTGGATATAAAGGGCGCCGGGTTTGAGCTTATCACTCGGAGTGATTTGTCTTAACCGTATTCTTAATTCTTGGGATAGGAATTTGTCTAAAGGTTTACTGGTCTGTTCAGCTTGGTATTGGATCGCCTAAAGGCGAACCTCCCGGGGGAGCGTCGCCGCGCCTGGTTAGCTAAGCCTATGAAAAAAGCCCTCAGGTCCGTTGATCTGAGGGCTTTTCGTTATGGTAGTAGATGACCATTTTAGGCATCCTCCAGCGCAGCGGCACCACCAACGATCTCGAGGATCTCCTTGGTAATCGCCTCCTGGCGTGCTTTGTTGTAGGTAATCTTGAGGTCTTTCAAGAGCTCAGATGCATTCTCCGTCGCCTTATCCATGGCCGTCATCCGGGCACCGTGCTCGGAAGCATTTGTGTCGAGGAGGAAGGACTGGAAGCGTGTCTTCAGAATGGTGGGGACGAGTTCTTCGAGCAGTGTTTCCTTACTGGGTTCGAAGATGTAATCGGCGTTGGTCGTTTTGCCGCCTTCCGCAACGTTGTTGTCCACAACTGGTAGGAATTGGACGGCTTCCGAGAACTGGACGGCGGCGTTCTTGAACCGAGCGTAGGCCACGTGGACGCTATCGTAAGCTTCACCGGCGAAGCGGTTCATGATCAGTTCGGGAACCTGACGGGTATT
The DNA here is from genome assembly GCF_001625015.1 of Lewinella sp. 4G2. Lineage (NCBI taxonomy): Bacteria > Pseudomonadati > Bacteroidota > Saprospiria > Saprospirales > Lewinellaceae > Lewinella > Lewinella sp. 4G2. The sequence continues at coordinate 127,892 of NZ_LVWJ02000011.1, forward strand.
ATCGAAAGACAGGTCGCTAAAGAGTTCCTGGTATTCACGGTTGATCGTGAAACCAGCCTTGCCTGCGTAGTTGCGGGCAAAAAATTCAGCGCCCTTCTTGCCAATGCAGATAACGTCGACGTTGCCTACCCCCTGCAGTTCATTTTCGATGACGCTGACGGCCGCCTTGATGATATTGGTGTTAAAGGCACCAGCGAGACCGCGGCTGGAGGTAACCACTACTACGCAAGCTTTGGTGATGGGCCGTACTACGTTGAAACTGGTGGATGCGTCTCCTTCCAGGTTGGAAAGGATGTTCGTCAACATCTCGTTCAGCTTCTCGGCGTAGGGCCGCATCTCGGTAATGCGTTGGGCGGCACGGTTCATCTTCGCAGCGGAAACCATCTTCATCGCTGAAGTGATCTGCTGCGTGTTCTTGACCGAACCGATTCTTTCCCGTACTTCCTTTAAGTTAGCCATTAGTTAGTCTTTAGTCTATAGTCTGAAGTCTATAGTCTGTAGTCTTTAGCAGTATGCTTCAGACTACAGACTACTAACTATAGACTATGAGAATTGTGGTACGAGCTGCGCGGCAACTTCGTCGAGCTTAGCCAGGTCAGCTTTGTCGTACTTCTTGTTGCGGAAGTTTTCGAGGACTTCGGGAAGCTGACGCTCCACTTCACTGAGGAAGAGGGCTTCGAACTCCTTGATCTTGTTGACGGGGACGTCCTTCATCCGGTTGTTGGTACCGAGGTGGATGATGGCTACCTGCTTCTCTACCGCTACGGGAGAGTACTGAGGCTGCTTCAACATTTCCACGTTACGCTTACCCTTCTCGAGAATGTTCTGGGTAGACGCATCGAGGTCGGAACCGAACTTGGCAAATGCTTCCAGTTCGCGGTAAGAGGCCTGGTCGAGCTTCAGCGTACCGGAAACCTTCTTCATCGGCTTGATCTGGGCCGAACCACCTACGCGGGATACGGAGATACCTACGTCGATGGCGGGGCGGATACCGGAGTTGAAGAGGTTGGACGTGAGGAAGATCTGACCATCGGTGATGGAGATCACGTTCGTCGGGATGTACGCGGATACGTCACCAGCTTGTGTTTCGATGATCGGCAGGGCCGTCAGGGAACCACCACCCTTCACGATACCTGCGTTTTTGAGGCTGTCGGGAAGGTCGTTCATGTCCTGGGCGATCGCGTCATCGTTAATAACCTTGGCGGCGCGCTCGAGGAGGCGGCTGTGGAGGTAGAATACGTCACCGGGGTAAGCTTCACGTCCCGGTGGGCGGCGAAGCAGGAGGGATACCTCACGGTAAGCAACGGCCTGCTTGGAGAGATCATCGTAAATGATCAGTGCGGGGCGGCCCGTATCCCGGAAGTACTCACCAATGGCGGCACCAGCGAACGGTGCGTAGAACTGGAGTGGAGCGGGGTCGGCTGCGGAAGAGGCAACGATGGTAGAGTACGCCATGGCGCCGTTCTCTTCGAGCGTCTTGGCAATCTGCGCTACGGTAGAAGCCTTCTGGCCACAAGCAACGTAGATACAGAATACCGGCTCACCGCGGTCGTAGAATTCCTTTTGGTTCAGGATCGTATCGATGGCAATGGCGGACTTACCCGTCTGCCGGTCACCGATGATGAGTTCCCGCTGGCCACGGCCGATGGGGATCATCGCGTCGATGGCCTTGATACCCGTCTGCAGGGGCTCGGTTACCGGCTGGCGGTAGATTACACCGGGAGCTTTGCGCTCGAGGGGCATCTCGTAGGTCTGACCTGCGATCGGGCCCTTACCGTCGAGGGGCTGACCGAGGGGATCGACTACGCGGCCGACCATACCTTCACCAACGTTGATGCTGGCAATACGGCCGGTGCGGCTTACGCGGCTACCTTCCTGAATACCGGTGGAGGAGCCCATCAGTACGACACCGACGTTATCTTCCTCAAGGTTCAGTACGATCGCTTCCGTACCGTTAGCAAAAGTGACGAGTTCACCCGCCTGGGCATTCTCGAGACCGTAGACGCGGGCGATACCGTCACCTACTTGAAGGACGGTACCGTACTCTTCCAACTCGGCCGCCGTGTTGGCGCCACTGAGTTGTGCTTTGATGATACCGCTAATTTCGTCGGGCTTGATTCCAGCCATGGTAGTATACTTTAGAAGTTGCTTGCGATTATTAAATGAGGGGGAAGGCTAAGCTTAGGCGATCTCCTTGCGAAGTTCACTCAGTTTGTAGGCGACGCTGGCGTCGTACACCTTTCCGTCGAATTCCAGGATGAACCCACCAATGATGGAGGGGTCGATCTTGGTTTCGATGTCGACGGAAGCTTCCGTCTTACCACCCGCAACGAGTTGCTGCTTAATGGCATCCAGTTCCGCCGCGGAAAGCGCAACCGCGCTCGTTACCTTGACGGTGCTGATCTTGTTGAGGGATTTGTACTGCTTGTCAAACGCACCAAGGATGCCCAGTAGGTCTCCTTCACGGCCTTTGGTAATCAGTACGTCGACGAAGGTTTTCGTCAGTTCGTTGGCGCCGGACTTTTCCAGCAGTTCGGCGAAGATGGCTTTCTTCTTACTGGGGTTAACGACGGGGCTGGACAGCAACAATGCGAGATCGCGGTTGCCGGCCATGGCGACGAGCGCATCAACGTCACCCTTGATGACGTCGAGTTGCTTGCGCTCCACGGCCATATCCAGTAGGGATTTGGCGTAACGGTCGGCTACTCTTTGATTGGTCATTCGGGGTTTAGTTGAGGTTCTTCACCAGTTCGTTAACGAGGGTGGTCTGGTTGATGTCGCTCTTGAGGTCCTTACGAAGTACCTTCTCAGCAACGTCGATGGCCATGTTACCCACTTCCTTCTTGAGGTCGGCCATGGCCTGGTCGCGCATGATGGCGATCTGGCGCTGGGCGTCGGCGCTCACCTTCTGGGCGGCTTCCTTGGCTTCGGTGACGGCTTCGTCGCGGCGCTTCTTGGCGAAGGCTTCCGCTTCGGCGACGATGCGGGTGCTTTCTTCGCGGGCTTCGGCGAGGAGGCGTTGGTTGTCGTCCTTCAACTGGGCCATTTGTGCTTGCACGCGCTTGGCTTCGTCGATGGAGTTCTGGATGTCGGTTTCGCGCTTGGTCAGTGCCTTCTGGATGGGCTTAAAGGCCGTCTTACCCAGGATACCCCAAACGAGGAGGAAGATGAGCAGCGTCCAGAAAAGCAGACCGAAGTCTGGCCGGATGGGGCTGAAGTCGACGAGAAAGAGATTGATCATTGGAAATGATTGTAACGTAAACAATTCACCTAGATGAATAAGATTTGCTTGAAAATTAGCCGGGGCCGCCGCCAATCGCGGTTCGGCACCCGGCTGTTTTCGATTGCAGTGCAGTCGGTTCTGGCTTAGTTAGCCAGGAATCCTACTACGATGGCGAAGAGGGCGGCGCCCTCAACCAGTGCGGCTGTGATGATCATTGCCGTACGGATGTCGCCGGATGCTTCTGGCTGGCGTGCGATGGACTCAGTAGCCTTGCTACCGATCAAACCTACACCAATACCTGCACCGAGTGCTGCAATACCTGCTCCTAAAGCTCCCATGTTGATGGAATTTAAAAGGTGAAAAGAAATTCTTAGTGGTGGGCTACCGACTCTGCGTAAGCACCGCCATGATTGTGTTCTACTGCGTGGTCCTCATCGTGGTGGTCGTGCTCTTCTACCGCCGCGCCGATGTAGCTGGCGCCCAGCATCGCAAAGATGAAGGCCTGGAGGAAGGCAACGAGCAATTCGATCAGGTTCATGAAGGCCGTAAAGGCTCCACCAACAATGGCACCAACCGTGGCACCGCCGATGCTTTCGCCGCTGTTACCAAAGACGAATACGAGACCGATGAGGGAAAGGATGATGATGTGCCCCGCCGTGATGTTGGCGAAAAGACGAATCATCAGTGAGAAGGGCTTAATGAAGAGACCAAGGATCTCAACCACCGCCAGGATAGGCTTTACGAAGATTGGCACGCCGGGCATCCAAAAAACGTGCTGCCAGTAATCCTTCTTACCGTTGATATTCGTGATGATGAAGACCAGAATGGCCAGGCCCATCGTCACCGCCAGGTTACCCGTGATGTTGGCGCTACCGGGGAAGATCGGAATCAATCCCAGCAGGTTACAGAACAGGATGAAGAAGAAGATGGACATGATAAAGGGCAGAAAGCGCGCGTAGTGCTCTTTACCAATCATGGGGATAGCCACCTCATCACGTATGAAGAGAAAGACGGGCTCCATAAAACCCTGAAAACCACTCGGTGCTTGCCCTTCCCGGTCCTTGTAGCCGCGGGCCACAACGGTGAAGGTGATGATCAGCAGCAGAGCCGCCAACATCATACCGAATACGTTCTTGGTAATGCTGAAGTCGTAGAAACTGGTGATGCCACCGCCAAAAAGGCCGGCGTCCGCGGCGGAAGCGCGGTCTAGTTTGTACTGCTTGCCGTCGTAGAGCAGGAAGTCAGCTTCATTGAGCTCTTCCGTGCTGATCTCGTCGGTTTCCTCACCAACGATGGGTCCGCCGTCCGCCTTGAACTTGTAGGTGTGGATGGCGTGTGGGTCCTTGATCTCAACGTGGCCCTGCGGGAAGGATTCATCCGCAATGCGGTTGATGCGGCCGTGATTCATCACGTAACCGTCAACGGCGTGGTGGCCGTGGTCGAACATGGAGCTCATGCCGACCGTCCAACCGTGCCCGGGGGCGAAGAGAATGACGGGCAGCGGAATGGCGAAACCGTGAAAGACCTCAAACTCATTACCATCGGCAATGTGATGCATGATCGTCTCGACGGGATCGTACTTACCACCGTGGTCGTCCGCGTGTTCCTCAGTGTGTTCTTCGGCTGAATCCACGTCGTTTTGAGCGGCGAGGGTACCGAAAGAGAGACAAAAAACCAGCAGAAAGAAAAAGCGCGCAGTCAAATTCATAAAGGATGGCGTTATGGGGCTTCCCCAATTCAGCCGCAAAAGTACGGCCTTCCTACTTATTATACTAACTACACTAAGTCTTTTTAGTATTGAGTTTGAGCCATTCTAAAGTTGCCGAGACTAACCACTTTGGTAGAGATTGCGAGCCTTCGGCATTGGTAATCGTTTCGTTGTGTAGGAGTGAAATTTACTGCCCAATTATTCGCTTGAAGTGTTGGGGTTCGGAATTACGTTTTGGGGAAGGAATACAGTCTGTAGTCTGTAGTCTGTAGTCTGTAGTCTACAGTCCTCCACCCTATCAAACCGAGCGGGGGCCGTACAGGAAGAAGTTGAAGGCATCCTGCGGAGACGACACCAGGCTGCCAATCGCCATGAACGCAACGAATAGCAAACCGCCCACCAGAAAATAGAACAGCCAGCGCAGGGGCCAGGCGTAGCGGAGGGTGGGCGCAAGTGCCTGACCAAGAAAGGTGGATTCCACGATCTCGCGCTGATTGGGGTTGCGCTCCTTTATGTAGTCCAGAATCTCCTCGTGGGCGAATTCGTGGACGCCATCGCTGGACTGCAGTTGATAAGCTAGGTACTGATTACGCTTACCCATCGCGTAGAGAAATTGGGCGGCAATGGGTACGTTGACGACCCAGATTTCATCAGCATGGTCCCAGACGAAGGGCATGGTTAAATTGATGATCACGCCGGCCGCAAGTAGGCCGTTAATCAGAAATTCTTCCTCAACGGACCGCACCTCATTTCGCTTTACGGCCACGAAATACCCAACCATGGCAAAGAGCACCATCGCGCACCAGACGTAACTAATCGCCAGGTTTTCGCGCCAGACATTAAGAAAGGCGCCTCCAAAGAAGGGAATGACCACCACCGTTGAGATATCACAAACTTGCCCTATCCAGTTGCTGTACTTGACTGGTTTTACCCCTGCGTCGGGCGGGTTGGCAATCAGGCCAATCAACCGAATGGGCGGGCTCACAACGGCTATAAATAGCGGGATCAACAACAGTAGTACCATTAGTCAGGACTTGATAAGACAAAGCTACAGCATTTACTTTGCAATTCAAAGTTCTTTATTAAATGAGGCGCTGTCGCAGGTGCCAGCCGAAGGGCAAGTAAGCAGGACCAGCCCACGGGGTAATTGCGTAACTTCGCCGCCCAAATTCCACCCTGACCCGTGATCGACCAACTCTCCGCCATCTTCATTCGCTTCAAGAACCTCGAGGAGCAACTCGGCAACCCCGAGGTGATCACCGACCCGGCGCGCTTCACCAAAGTGAACAAGGAATACGGGAAGCTGAAACCCATCGCCGATACCTACCTCGAATACAAGGACCTGCTGGATAACCTGGAGATGTCCGAAGAAATGCGCAAGGACCCCGATCCCGAAATGCGGGAAATGGCCCAGCTGGAATACGACGAACTGCGGGAGAAGAAGGAGAGCATGGACGAGGAGATCAAGATCATGCTCATCCCCAAAGACCCCGAGGACGAACGGGACATCATTATGGAGATCCGCTCCGGCGCGGGCGGTGACGAAGCCGCCATCTTCGCCGGTGACCTCTACGATATGTACCGCCGCTACTGCGAAAACCAGGGCTGGAAGATCGAGGTGATCGACGAGAACGAGGGCACCGCTGGTGGTTACTCCAAACTCGTCCTAGAAGTGCACGGCGACGACGTTTACTCCCACCTCAAATTCGAATCCGGTGCCCACCGCGTACAGCGCGTCCCAAAGACGGAGAGCCAGGGCCGCGTCCATACCTCCGCCGCGACCGTCGCCGTACTGGCGAAGATGGAGGCCGAGGACATCAACATCAACAAGGCGGACCTGAAGATCGATACCTTCCGCGCTTCCGGTGCCGGTGGCCAGCACGTTAATAAGACGGAATCCGCCATCCGCATCACCCACTTGCCGACGGGAATCGTCTCCGAGAGCCAGGACGGCCGGAGCCAGCACAAGAACAAGGAGATCGCCATGGCCCAGCTCTACCGCCGCATCAAGGACGCGCAGGATTCCGCCGCCCAGGCCGAACTCAGCGCCAACCGAAAATCACTCGTCGGTAGTGGCGACCGTTCCGAAAAGATCCGCACCTACAACTATCCCCAAAACCGGGTGACGGACCACCGCATCAACCTCACCCTGCACAGTCTGGACAAGATCGTAGCCGGAGGATTAGAGCCGGTGATTGAAGGGTTGCAGGTAGCGGAGAATGCTAGTAAGTTGAAGGAGGGGGTACAGTAGTCTGTAGTCTATAGTCTATAGTCTGTAGCCATCAGGTTCTCCAGCCGGCCTTAGATCCGAGCGCAGCGACCATCTGAGGTTCCTGGAGCGGCCGGGTTTTTTAGTCTATAGTCTGTAGTCTATAGTCTGCAGTGGGCCGTTCAGCAATAACACTGCGGTCGCGTGAACTTTCCCACCGGAATTTGGCTAGTTAAGGCAAGAAACGATAATAGTAGAGCGGTCATTAGTGTGACGACTAAGCACTACCCGACTACCCGACTACGATACTAAAAAACTACACCCGTGTCCAACGTAAAGATCAACGCCGAATGGAAGGCAGCGCTCGCTGATGAATTCGAAAAGCCTTACTTCCGCAACCTTATTTCCTTCATCAAGCAGGAGAAGGCGGACGGCAAGGAGATCTACCCCGCGGGCTCGCTCATCTTCAACGCTTACGACACGACGCCGCTTAGCCAGGTTAAAGTGGTCATCCTGGGGCAGGATCCCTACCACAACCCGGGCCAGGCGATGGGACTGAGCTTTAGCGTACCCAAGGGGGTGACGCGGCCGCCGAGCTTGCGGAACATCTACAAAGAACTGAATACCAGTCTCGACATCCCCATCAGCACGAGCGGTGACCTTACCAAGTGGGCGGAGCAGGGCGTCTTCCTCCTCAACTCCATGCTAACGGTGGAGCGAAACCGGCCTGGCAGCCACCAGCGGTCGGGTTGGCAATTCTTCACCGATGCCTCCATCAAAGCCATTTCGGACCACCGGGAGAACGTTGTCTTCATGCTCTGGGGCGCCTTCGCCAAAAAGAAAGCCGCACTCATCAACGCCGACAAACACCTCGTGCTGAGCAGCGCCCACCCCTCCCCCTTCAGCGCGGACAAGGGCTTCTTCGGCAATGATCACTTTAAACTGGCGAATGAGTACTTGGTTAAGACTGGGCAGGAAGCGATTGATTGGGGGGTGGAGTAGAGAGTTTCTAGTTGCAAGTAGCGAGTGGCGAGTTGCGAGTTGTGAGTTGGAAGTATCAAGTTGCGAGTGGGAAGTTTCTAGTGGATAGTTTCTAGTGGATAGTTTCTAGTGGCGGGCCGCGCTATCACGCAGGACGAACGCAGTGAGCATCCCCATGCAGTAGCACAATCAGTCCTCACTAATCGAGTATCGAGATTCGAGAATCCAAAGCAGTGAGCATTCTCGTGCGGTAGTACAATCAGTCCTCACTTATCGAGTATCGAGTATCGAGAATCGAGAATCCATTCCCTACCTTCGCCTAATGCGATTCCTGGTAATTCTTTCCTGCATTTTCCTTTTGTTTTGCACCTGCGACAGCGCCCCATCTAACGGCGAACGTGATGGTGCCGTGGTGTTCCTCAACTACGAGCAGGACCAGCAATTACTGACGACGCGCATGAATTTGGGATTGGCCGGAGAGGCGCCAATCACTGGCGTGCCTACGGTTTACGGCTCGCCGCTGGATAGTTTTACGCGGCAGGGGGTGACGACGTGGCAGCTGCGCAAAAACCTGAATTACCCTTCCGTAATTCCTCTGGAAATTCCCTGCGGAGACGCGCTGTGTAACCGCGACGTGAAGCTCGCGCCAGTCTTTGTGGACTCTTTTCCCAACGTGATCGATCCTAAGAAAGACCTGCAAGTGGCGTACGGCCCGGAGGCACTGACGAGCTCCGAAAGCCTCGTTTTTTACTTCGGGCCGCAGGACCGGAGTGCCCCCGAAAAGATCAAGTTGGTGGGCCCGACGAACAGCCCCGTGGCCACGCTGCCCAGCGATGCGCTTGCCAAACTGAAGCCGGGCAAGTACAACGTTTACCTCATCAAGCAGCAGCTGAAACGCGACACGACGGCGCGGCTGTGGACGAGCATCCAGGCCGAATACATGACGCGCACGCGCCTGATCGAAGTCGCGGAATAAAGCAGTAACCATGTACTTTTTACGTCGGTTACTTCTGCTCCCCTTCAGCCTTTTACTGCTCAGCCTCCTCTGTTTTGGCCTCCGCGAATTAACGCCCGGCGACCCCGTTGCCAGCGCCCTCCCGCCGGGCGATTCGCGCCTCGCGGCTACCTCCCCCGCAGCCTACGATCGGGTGTACCAACGCGCCGCGGTGCGCCTCAATCGCCAGCTGCCGCCGTTTTATTTTTCCGTCCGCAACGGCGCTTTACCAGATACTTTGCACCGCATCGTGCGCCCCGCCGAGCGAGACATGCTGCGGGCGCTGACGCTGGTGGCGGGCAATTGGGAAGGGGTAAGCGACTACTACCGGACGCTCCGGCAAACCGCCTACCCCAGCTCCACCGCAACGGACCGCACCCCGGCGGAAAGTCTCGTAGCCCTCCGCCTGCTGCAAATGGACGACCCGGAACAAATCACCGCCACCCTCCAACAAATGGACCGGGACGGGCAGGCACCGGAACTCATAGCCGCGCATAATCGAGCGATGAACGCCGGAAGCCGCTCCCGCTTACTGGGCATAAAAGTGGCCTGGAACGGTACCCAGAACCAGTACCACCAGTGGCTAACGGATTTGCTGACGGGTGACCTCGGAGTATCCTATTTAGACCGCCAGCCCGTCAGCGCGAAGATCGCCCGGGCTCTGCCATGGACGCTCTTGCTCAACTTCCTGGCCGTACTCCTGATGCTGGTGATCTCCGTTCCGCTCGGGCTGTACCTGGCGGGCAACGCGGGATCTACGGTGGATCGGATCACGACGGTCCTACTGTTCCTACTCTTCGGCATCCCGGCCTTCTGGACGGCTACCTTACTGGCCAACTTCTTCACCACGCCGGCGTACGGGATGGACTTCTTCCCGAGCATGGGCCTGGGAAACTTACCCGCCGACGCCGGTTGGTGGGAGACGCTGACCGTGCGGGGCAGCCACCTTTTCCTACCGGTGGTCTGCCTGGCCTACCCCGCCCTGGCGTACGTGAGTCGCCACCTGCGGCAATCGACCCTGGTGGAATTGGGGAAAGACTACGTGAACACCGCCCGGCTGAAGGGGCTGACGGAGCGGCAGATCCGGTGGCGCCACGTTTTCCGGAACGCCAGCTTCCCCCTGATCACGATCTTCGGTGGCCTGTTTCCCCGCTTGCTGGCGGGCAGCGTCGTGATCGAACGCATCTTTAATCTGCCGGGGATGGGCCAACTGCTGTACGTCTCCGCCGTGGATGGGGATTGGCCAGTGGTGATCGTGCTTGTCCTGCTGATTGGCGTCCTGACCGCCCTCGGCCTCCTGGTGGCGGACTTACTCTACGCCCTCGTCGATCCCCGGGTGAACCTGAACCGTGCCCCCCTGAAGCAGCCAAGCATCGCCCCGTGAAGACTGCCGGAACATCGTGGACACGCCGACTGGCCAAGGGTTGGTTGATCCTCTTGGTTCTCGTCGCTCTGGGTGCTGACTGGATCGCTAATGACCGACCAATCGCGGCGTCGGTGGAGGGAGAAATACGGTTTCCCGTAGCGGCGGACGTGCTGCGGCAAATAGGTTTCGGCAGCAATTCTCTGACCTTGACAACGGATTGGTACCAAGCCAAAACGGACTGGGCGCTGTGGCCCCCCATCCCCTACGATGGTGTGCGCTCGGACCTTACGAACGGTGGGTTCCTCTCCCCTTTCGCCGCGCAGGATACCGGGGAGCGCGCCCGCCACTTGCTGGGCACGGACCGCCTCGGCCGCGACGTTGCGGCGGGCCTGGTGTACGGGACGCGGGTTGCTCTTTTCGTAGGTGTTGGAGCGGTGTTCATCGGCTTGCTACTCGGTATTTCCCTGGGTAGCATTGGTGGCTTCTTCGGTAATCGGGGACTGCGTTTGCGGTGGAGCCGATTGATCGGTTTTGCCTGCGGACTATTGGTGGGTAGCGTGTACAGCATTACGGCCCTGGCTCCTTACGTTCAGTTGGAAAATCCGTTGTTCATCGGCCTGTTCGCCCTGGCGGTGAGTGGCTTACTGGGGATTTTGCTGAGTTGGCTGTTCAATCAATTTAGCCGCCTGAGAGAACCGGTTGCCTTGCCTACGGATAGCGTGGTCCTGCAGTTGATCGAGATATTCGTCAACATCCCAGGTTTGATCTTTTTGTTGGCCGTGCTGTCCCTCGCGCCCCAACCGAGTATCGGTCTGCTCGCCGCCGTAACGGGCGTCCTCTCCTGGCCCACGATTGCGCGGTTTACGCGGGCGGAACTGCTACGCATCCGGTCGTTACCCTACATCCGCACGGCGCTGGGGAATGGCATCTCTCCCTGGCGCGTCCTGACCCACCACGCGTTACCGAATGCGTTTGGTCCCCTCCTGGTGGTGGTTGCCTTCACCGCCGGTTCGGCCATCCTAGCGGAAGGGTTTCTTTCCTTTCTGGGGATTGGCCTACCCAACGACGTGGCGACCTGGGGTACGTTGCTGCGGCGCTCGCGGGAACAGCCCCTGGCTTGGTGGCTGGCCATCTTCCCGGGTTTGATGATTACGCTGACGGTGTTGGCAGTGCAGGTGTTGGGTGGGCGACGAGAGTGAGCCCTACTGATAAATCACCTTACCCCGATCCAAGATTCCGGATGGACCAGACAACTGCCAGAAATAGATCCCATTAGCCAGTCCTTCACGAGGAATAGTCAGATCGCTGCGGGACTGGAACCGCACTTGTTTAACCTGACGCCCGTTGCCGTCGTACAGTGTCCAGAGGAGGTGTCTATCCAAGGTCCTTTTACTAAGCGTAATCGTAAGTGGCCCCGACGTTGGGTTGGGTGCAACACTCACAATGGGTTGAACTTGGCGCGCATGATCCGATTCACTGGTAGAAACAGCGGAATAGTCCACGCAGGGAGAAATGGGGTCTTTAGTGCTTCCGATTCGAAAAACGGGAAAATAGGGCTGATCCCTGAATGATGTATGTGGTAAAATCAACCCGTCTTCCTCCCAATCGCAAGCCGCCCCTTTTTCGTTCGGAGCGTGAATAACGTGAATATCCTCTCCAGCAAAACTGAAGACGTATATCTTACAATCCGGCCCTAATTGCATCCTGCCCGTAGAACTGGCGTCCGGTTGAGTAGGATCTAAACGGTATTCTAAGTCAGCGATTAAAATACGGCTATTAATTATATCCATGGAATTTAGGTCGTACTGATACAGGCGTGCTAGATTGCTTACGTAGAGATACTGACCACTAGGGCTAAGCGCCACCGCTCCGAACCCACGATCGTTATCAGTAAATTGGTCATTCATGGGCATTGGTAAATGACGAAAATTAGACAGTGCGCCCGTTTCTCGATCAAAATCAAATAATTGCGTACCAATGTTACCGTTATGGCGGATAAATAGGTTGCCGTCCGGAGAAAATATGCTTTGTTCAAAACCATTGGTACGACCATCATCTTTAAAGCCAATAACGTTATCATGGCTATACCTGACTCCGGAGCTGTCCACCAAAAATACGGCGATCCCATTGGAATCGACTAGTGGATCTACGATCCACCAGTCCACACCATTAGCGTGTTGGTTAAAATTGAGGCCTCCTTCGCTGAAATGCTGACTATATAGATTTCTCAATTCTGTGACCTCCCCACTTCCTTGGTTTAAGCTCATGTCCACAGTTGACACATATGACTTATTACTAGTAAATTGAGGATATGCACTAGAATCATTTGGATCCGTCGAACGGTGAAAGATAAAGTACTCGGTATGGCTGTGTGGCTTAGCTATTGAAATTATGCTGCGAGGAAATCCTGGAAAATATCCAAAGTCATTTATGAAATCATCATCACACCAACTCTCCGCAATTGAACCATCATTCAACTGACTTCCCCCCAAAATTACCTCATGGTTCTTATTAAATAAGGCACATCCTGTGCTGTAGAATAATAATTCACCCGTGATATCAGACATAACGGTTGAACTATATTCAATTTCAGTAGGCAAACTTATTGACTTAGCTATTGGATATCCTTTCTCGAAATTTACTTCGGAAGAATTCTTAAGTAACGAAAAAAGCCAAACATTATCATGTTGATTTTGGGCTGATAAGCCAGGGATAAAGAACGCGAGATAAGCGATTGAAAGAACAATTAATTTTGATTGAGTAGAAATGGTCATTCGAGAGAGTTCGGGCTTGTTAGAGTAGCGATGCTTAGTAAAAAATACGAGCTTAGATTCGTGCGCAGCTGCGTAGTCTATGACTGATAATTAAATGTGTAAAAACGCGACGCGCAATAGTTAGGGCCGGATCTATTGATGCGTTTGCTGTTGCCGTGAATCTCAATAACCTACGAAAAATTCATTACAATTCCTAGTACATCCTGCAATCATCCAATTACAATCGCTGCTCAATCTAAGTGATTTCGGTAATTTTCCAAACAATCAGGTTGATGCGAAGAGATAAAACTCAAAGATCTACGTCGTAATTATTTTCCATCAATTTAGATTGGCCTTGCACCCAACAACCCCACCCTTTGCAAAGCCAACACACTCAACGCATCCTTAATCCGCCCGTCCAGGGTCATGTCGATGGCTTCTTGGAGGGGTACTCGCTTTAGTTTTAATTCCTCCGTGTCCTCGGGTTCGGCTGCTTCCTGGCGGAGGCCGCGGGCTACGTAGGCGACGCCGTATTCGTCCGTGACGCTGTTGCTGAGGTAGAAGTCCATCAGTTGCGTCCAATGCTCGGCGACGAGGCCTGTTTCTTCTTTTAGTTCGCGTTGGGCGGTGGCGAGCGGGTCCGTACCGACGGGGCAGCCACCTTCGGGGATCTCCCATTCGTAGCGGCCCGTCGCAAAGCGGTACTGGCCGACGAGGTAGGTGTAGCCATCCTCGTCGATCGGGACGATGCCGATGGCCTGGTTCTTGAAGCGGACTACGCCGTAGATGCCGGGGTTACCAGCGGGGTTGAGTACTTCGTTGTGCTCGACGGAGATCCAGGGGTTGTCGTAGGGGACGGTGGTGGTTAGGGTAGTCCAGGGGTTCTTCATTGGGGGAAGATACTGAGCTTGGGAACGACCACTCTCCCAAGTACACCACTAAACTGTTCCTCTCCCCGACCCTAAAACTCCGCCGGTTCGAGGAAGGTCATTTCTTCGCCGGTGCCGGGGTGGACAAAGGAGAGTTCCTCGGCGTGGAGGCAGAGCCGGCCGCCAATTACGCCGTAAAGTTCGTCGCCGACGATGGCAGCGTTCAGTCCTTTATAGTGGGCGCAGTGGACGCGCAACTGGTGGGTCCGACCGGTGAGGGGCCAGAGGTTAACGCGGGCCCGGCCGTCGTGGAGGACTTCCGTCACGGCGAAGCGGGTCCGGCTAGTTTTACCATTTTCGAAGTCGACAATCTGGCGGGGCCGGTCTTCGAAATCCCCGGCGAGGGGCAAGTCGATGAAGCCTTCTGTTTGCGCCGGAACGGACTCCAGCAAGGCCACGTAACGCTTTTTGATGGAGCGTTTGAAGAACTGCTGCTGGAGTTTCAGGTGGATCTCCTTTTTCTTGGTGAGCAACAACAATCCACTCGTGCTCATGTCCAGGCGGTGGACGATGAGGTGGTTGCGGGCTTCGGGGAAACGTTGTTCCATCCGGCTCTGGACGGAGTCTTCAATCAACTTACCGGGCACGGACAGGAAGCCGGCGGGCTTGTTGACGATGAGCAAGTCGTCGTCCTCGTAAACGACGGGCAAGTCCTTACCAGCGGCGGGGTTTTCGGCCATGGGATTGGGATCCACATCGAGACCAACCAGCATGTGAGTGAGGATGGGCAGGCACTTCCCCCGGCAGGCCGGATAGTAACGACCGTGCTTCCGGACGGCGGACTTTGGCGATTTACCCCACCAAAATTCGGCCATCACGATGGGTTGGAGTCCGTGAAGGTAGGCGTACTGCAGAAGCTTGGGTGCCGCGCATTCCCCGGCACCGGCGGGTGGGATTTTGAATACCGTTTCGCCGAAGATGTCCAGCAGGTCACGTACGGCTCCGTTCGCATCCAGAAATCGGTACTGCTGGAAGATGCGAGCCTGGAGGTCGTTGGACATATTTTTCCGCTCCAACTTGAGTTGGGTGATCATATCCTGCAGCCTACGTAATTCCTCCCGGAGGCGGGCTACTTTCTCTTTCCAGGCGCGGGTGAGGTCCTTGAGAGCGAATGAGCGGGTTACGCTTTCCTGGGCCAATTGTTCTTCCAATTCTTTCAGGGCGTCGGGGGGCAGATGACTGGCGGATTGGCGGCGCAGGTCACGTTCTACCTTAGCTTGTTTGCGGGCCAATTTCTCCGCCGCGATCTCCCGTACGGATTGTTCTTCCGCCAATTGCAAATCCGCTTTGGCTTGCTGGAGTACGGGGGCGGCCTCCAGCGTTTCGATCCTTTCGGTTAGGGCGTTCACTTCTTTTTCTCCGGCCTTGTAGAAGCCCTCCGCGTCGAGTATGTCATACACCGGGGGTACGAAACCGGGGAGGTGGTTGGATTCGGCGAGTTTACCGGAGTAGGCGGCGAGGTAGTGGAGTTCTCCGGCCTGGTTCTGCACGACGAGTACGCCGAACATCTTCCCCTGGCCCTCTGGCTCATCTTCCGGGGTGAGGCCGAAGTTGTAGTCCCAATCCGTTTGGGTGAGGAGGTGGCGCTGGAGATCGGCCGCGGCCTGCTTCGCCAGTTCGTGGGGGGCGTAGTGGAAGGGGTAGGTGAACCGGGCGGGTGGCGGGGTTGGGGTGGCGTCCGACGGGAGCGGGTGGAGGAAGGTGGTTTTGAAAAGGGGAAGGATGATGGGGTTGGAGTGGTTTGGGGGCAAAGGTCACTCGGGGGTGGGTAATGACCAAATGGATTTTTGGGGTTGCCCGGGTTTATCATATTCATCCTCCCCCCCGGGATCTGCCTCAACCTTCGGTTTCGTCTGATGCGCTGCGCGGCTACTTCGTGGTCCGGGCTATCGTGGTGATCCCTACCGGGATCGGTTGTCTTACGTTAGTAGCCAATCCCCATTTTTAACGGATGCTTGACAACATCGGTGTTGGTTGGGCGGTAACTTCGCCAGTGCACGGGCTGAGATGTTTTTGTCCCCATTTTTTGGTCCGGCGATCGCTCCTATATACAATCCTTTATGTTTAATTCTACTCTTCGTTTGTCGTTTACGGCGATACTGCTTGCCCTTTTCCTGGCACCCGCGGCAGCGCAAACTGATCATTCAGTGGCGCGGCAGTGGAACGAGCAGGTGTTGGAGGCAATCCGGAATGATTTTGCGCGGCCGACGGTGCACGCGCGGAATTTGTACCACATCTCGGCGGCGATGTATGACTGTTGGAGTTTGGTGCACAAGAGTGGCACGCCGGCGCTGCTGAATAACGATGTTTTGCCGATCGATTACTGGTTGGTGCCGGACTACGGGGACGTGGATGCTGCCGCGGACGAGGCCGTGAGTTTTGCGGCATACCGGATCCTGCGGCACCGATACATCGACTCACCTGGTGGGCGGGAGACGGTGAACAGCGCTAATGCCCTCATGCTCTTTTTGGGGTATAACCCGGGCAATACGAGTATGGATTATCGTTCCGGCGACCCCGCCGCGCTCGGTAATTACGTGGCGGAACAGATCATTTCTTTCGGCCTGAGTGACGGCGCCAACGAGGCGAACCAGTACGCGAATTTGCGCTACCCCGCTCCTTTCAATCCGCCGCTACAATTCACGAATGTGTTCTCGATTTTTCAATTGATGGACCCGACGCGGTGGCAATCGCTGCAGTTTCCGGGGACGGTCGTCGACCAATCCGGCAACGTCATCAGTGGCGGGCCACTGGATTTTCTGAGTGCGGAATGGGGCGAAGTGACGCCCTTCGCGATGGGCCCGGACGATCGGCGGCGGGTGAACCCCGATAATCAATTTGGTTCCTCATACATCTACCACGACCCCGGGCCACCCGCGCTGTTTACGCGGCAGGACACGAACGGGCTGGAAGAATACCGCTGGAATTTCTCCAAAGTACTGCACTGGTCATCGCACCTGGACCCGACTGACGGCGTGATGTGGGACATCTCCCCCGGCGCTCGTGGCAACCTCCAGAGGGACTTCCCGACGACCTTTGCCGAGTACCGCGCTTTCTACCTGCCGGAAGGTGGCGTGGCGGGCTCGAACGGTCACGACGTAAATCCGGTGACGGGCCAGCCTTACCCGCCGAACGTCGTCCCGCGCGGCGATTACGCCCGGGTACTGGCGGAATTTTGGGCGGATGGACCCGACAGCGAAACCCCGCCCGGCCACTGGTTCGACATCTTTAACGGGGTGATGGACCACCCGCTCTTCGAACGCAAACTCTACGGCCAGGGCGCCGAATTACCCGCCCTGGAATACGACGTGAAAGCCTACCTCACACTGGGTGGCGCGATGCACGATGCGGCCATCAGCGCATGGTCCATTAAGGGCGCCTACGATTACATCCGGCCCATCTCCGCTATCCGATGGATGGCCAGCAACGGGCAGTGTACGGACCCGGACGGGGCCAACTACAGCATTTTTGGATTCAACCTGCAGGAGGGGTTGGTGGAACCTTTGACAGCTCCCGGCGAGCTACAAAACTCCAGCCTGTTGGCACAGGTGCAGGCGCGGGGCTGGATCGGTCCGGATGCCATTAGCGACCCGGCTACCGACGTTGCCGGCGTGGCTTGGATCAACCCTACCCTCTGGTACCCCTACCAACGGCCGAATTTCGTGACGCCCAGTTTTGCGGGCTACGTTTCCGGCCACTCAACCTTCAGCGCAGCGGCGGCCTCCGTACTGGAGGAGGTGACTGGTTCGGCTTACTTCCCCGGTGGCGTGGGTGAATTCATCGCGGAGAAAGATTCCTTCCTCGTATTTGAGCAGGGACCGAGCGTGACGGTGAAGTTGCAATGGGCGACCTACCGCGACGCCGCGAACGAGACTTCCCTAAGCCGCATCTGGGGTGGCATCCACCCGCCGGTCGACGATGCGCCGGGCCGCCGCGTTGGACTAATCGTAGCGGACGACGCGATTGAGTTTGCGCGGGACTTGTTTGCGGAACCGATTACGAACGTCGGGGAGCCAACTGAGGAGAAAGAGGCGTTTACCGTTTACCCTAATCCGGTGACGAGCGGAGACTTTATTCGTTTACGTGCTGGCGATGAGTCTATCGCCCGGAACGTCAATGTTGACCTGTTCAATGCGGTGGGTAAGCGAGTGCGAAGTTCGGTAATGAGTACGGCGGGGACGCTTTCTACTGAGGGGCTTGCTGCGGGGATGTATATCCTTAGTATTGAGGGGGAGGTGGCGGTTAAGGTTATAGTTAGGTAGTCGGGTAGTTACTTGCTGGCTACAGCGTTTCCAACTTTACCAAACATTCTTTTAGAGCCTCCCGCCAATTTCTCGGTGGACCAGTGATCTCCGCAATCTTCGTGGTATCGAGTACCGAGTAGCTGGGGCGTTTTGCCGGCGTGGGGTACTGTTCGGTACGGATGGGGTTGAGGTGGCAATCCGTGCCGGATATTTCGAAGACGGCGTGGGCCAGATCGTACCAGCTCGCGACGCCGCTGTTGGAGAAGTTGTAGACGCCGGGTTCGGCTTTCGATTCCGCTAATTTGATGGCGGCCGCGGCGAGATCGGCCGCGTAGGTGGGGCTGCCGATCTGGTCGGACACGATGCCGAGGGATTCTCTTTCCTTGCCGAGGCGGAGCATCGTCCGGACGAAATTGTGGCCGTATTCGGCGTAGACCCAACTGGTGCGGATGATGTAGGCGTCGGGGTGTTCCTTCATTACGGCGTTCTCCCCTTCCAGTTTGGTGCGGGCGTAGACGCTGGTACCCAACGTGCGGTCGCCTTCGCGGAGGGGGCGGTTGTAACCGTCATCGTAAACGTAATCCGTACTGAAGTGGACAAAGCCGATGTTGCGACCGTAGCAGGCGGAGGCTAATCTGGCGGCGCCATCCACGTTGACGGCGCGGCACTTGGCGGCCTCCGCTTCGGCGCGGTCGACGGCCGTGTAGGCAGCGGCGTTGAAACAGACATCGGGTTTAGCTTCGTCGAGGGCGGCACGGAGGTCGGCCGGTTTGGTGATGTCGAGCGTGGAGCGGTTGTAGGAGAAAATGCGGAGGTCGTCATCCGGAAAAGCGCGGGCGGCACCGATGAGTTTTTGGCCGAGTTGGCCGCCGCCGCCGCAGATCATAATTCTTTTCATTCGTAAGGGATAGAAGTCGGTAGGTTGGTTGGCTGAGGTACCGGAAGAACGGGTGAGATAATGAATAGGTTAAGCGTAGGCGGTAGTTAGGGCTTGATACCGGCGAATGATTATTCGTGGTCCCCGAGAGCCTTCAATTAAGTACCGGACTTCGCAATAAATTTTGGTTATTTGTAGCCCTGGCTTTGGCGCGAGGTGGATGGCATGACCTACCCGCTTCCCCGACCTTCCCCAGCACCGCGTATGAACCCCGACCCCAAGAATGATGCCCTCCGCAAACACTACTACCGTCGCCTGCTGGCCATCCGGGACAACGCGGCGTTCGATGCGGAAGACCGCGTCCGCGCGCTCAAGTTGCTGCACCTCGATCAGTTTGAGCAAGCGACGAAGGACGACAACTTTAATTTCTCCACGACCTACGCCCGGATCTCCTACGCGGCGCATAAGTACGGCATCAATCCCCGGCACATCTTTCAGGAGCGGAAGTTCCGGACCCGCAAGATGCAGGACCTACCGACCGCCGAACGGGGCAAGAATATTTTTACCGGTTTCCGCGTCGCCATTGAACTGACGCGGGCGCTCTTCGGCGGGTCGGTACCGGAGGAGTGGACGAATTACCTCGACACCCCCTACCCTTTCCAGTACGCACGCCCGGAAGTAAAGGCCTTCCTTCCCTTCCTCCGGGTGGTCGCCGTTGACTTTGATGAGGAGGAAGAGACCCTGACCGTCAAGGAAGAAGCCCGGCCGGAACGGACCTACGTCATCCCCTTTGGCAGCGAAGAAGTGACCAATAAAATGGTGGGGGAAGCCCTCGCCATTGTCCGCAAAGTCTGTGGGGTACCGGTCACGCTGAACCTCATCAACACCCAGCTGCGGGCCGGTGCGGCGCTGTACCCGGAGCAAATTGTCGTCCACCCGGACTACCTGGTGGACGTCACTTCCGTCGCAGAGTCCTTCGACGGGCAGTCCTCCTACCAGCCCTGGACGGCGATGGCCAAGAAGTTCCTCCCCTACGAGCAGAAGCTACCCCTGATGCGGGGAAACCTCGTAAACTACTTCCTGGATAAACTGGTCGAAAATCCGGACGTGACCTTTAAACAGCTCATCGAGACCATCTTCCAAATCCAGCCCCTCGGGCTCTGCCTGTACGAAGACCACGACATCCGCAAGCTGCTGGAGGACCTTAAGCACCACTATCTTTCCGTCCGCAAGTTCGTGAAGGAAAGTCTGGCCGGTATCAACGTGCAACGGGAGAATATCCTGCTGGAACCTTCCTTCCTCAGCCCGACGTACGGGGTGCAGGGGCGACTTGACGTCCTGCAGACGGCTGCTGAAGAAGGCGGGCAAACTACCATTGTCGAGCTGAAGACCAGCAAGCCCTGGAAGCAGAACAAGCACAAGATCAACCACACCAATTACATCCAGACGCTGCTCTACGATCTGATGGTGAACAAGGCCCTGGGCAAGGGGGCCAACGTGAGTAGTTACATCCTCTACAGTATTGATTACGACAACGGCCTGAAGTACGCCCCACCGGAAAAGTTCCAAAAACTGGAGGCCATCGCCGCCCGCAACAAGCTCATCGGCGTCGAGATGCTCGTCGCCAAACTCGGTACGGACCCCGACGACGATCTCGCCCGGGCCACCACCAAACTCATCGGTCGCTTACGGCCCGCCCTCTTTCCCAACATGAGTGGCTTCTCCCTGCGGGACCACAACCACGTACTGGAGATCTTTGCTACCCTATCCGACCTGGAGAAGCGCTACTTCGGTGCCTATCTCGGCTTCATCGCCCGGGAGCAACAGCTTTCCAAAACCGGTGAGCAAGGGCTGGATGGCATCAACGGCCTAGCCTCCCTCTGGCTCGATACCCGCGACGAAAAGATCGAGCGTTTCGAACTGCTGGACGGACTACGCTTCGACCATTATAATCCGGATGGCGCTACCCTTACGCTGCGGCGCCCGGAGGCGGATGAACGCCTCGTCAAGTTCAGAAAAGGTGACCTCGTCGCCCTCTACGCCACCGCCGAGCAAACGGCGAGTCGGGAGGACGCCGTGCGGTCGCAGGTCCACAAGGGTTCCATTCTCTCGGTTTCGCCGACCACGGTAGAGCTCCGCCTCCGCAGCCAGCAACTCAACGACCGGAGTTACCGGGGAGACGGCTACTGGAGTATCGAAAAGGACATCCTCGACAGCAGTTTCCGCAACCACTATAAAGGTCTCTTCACCTGGGCGACGGCGGGGCAACAGCTCCGTAACCAGTGGCTGGGGTTGGAAGCCCCCCGCCCCTCCGAACCCCTCCCCGATCCCATCGCGGATAGCCTGACCGACGAGCAAAATAAGATCCTGCAAAAGATCATTCCTGCCGAGGACTACTTCCTACTGTGGGGGCCTCCGGGTACGGGAAAGACGAGCAAAATGCTCCACCACCTTGTCAAGTATCTGCTAGATAATACCCAGGAAAGTCTCCTCCTCGTAGCCTACACCAACCGGGCCGTCGACGAGATCTGCGAGAGCATCGAATGCATCCTTACGCCGGAGGGTGAGCCCTTCACCAACTATATCCGAATCGGCAGTTCGTTGGGGGCTGGCGAGGCTTTCCGCGACCGTTTATTGAGTTCGCGGTCAGCAGCCGTAACGCGGCGCTCCGAGTTACGGGGCATGATCGAATCCACCCGCATTTTCGTGAGTACTGTGGCTAGTGTGGCCGGAAAAAACGATCTCTTCCAACTCAAGCAATTCGACCGGATCATCGTGGATGAAGCCAGTCAGATCCTGGAGCCATTGCTCGCTGGCCTACTCCCCCGCGCCAAAAAGGCGCTTCTCATCGGCGACCACAAACAGTTGCCGGCCGTCGTGCAACAGGGAGAATTCGGCACTGCCGTTCGCGACGAAAAACTTCGCGGCATCGGGCTCAAGAGCCTGGGTAATTCTCTCTTCGAACGCCTCTACCTCACCGCCAAGGAAAAAGGTTGGGATTGGGCCTACGACCAACTCAGCCACCAGGGGCGGATGCACCAGGACATCATGGCCTACCCCGCCGCCCATTTCTACCAGGGCGGGCTGCGGATCCTACCGGATAATATTGGCCATTCGCTGACTCAGCAACTCCCGCTCGCCCTCAGCTGCGCGCCGGATCTACCGGTGGGTGATATCCAGCGCCGGCTCACCGAAAGCCGTTTTCTGTTCATCCCTACGGACCGGGATGTGGACAATCCGGACCCGAAAGTCAATAGCCACGAGGCGAAAATGATGGTCTCGCTCATCCGCCAGTTCACCGCTTTGTACGCCGGCACCGACCAACCCATTCAGCCGGACGACATCGGCATCATCACTCCCTACCGGGCCCAGATTGCGCACATCCGCCGTGCCCTCCACGAAGCAGATCTAAACGCGGATCATTACCAGGTAGATACGGTGGAGCGGTACCAGGGGGGCGCTAAGCGCATCATCCTCATCTCCCTATGCACGAACGAGGATAATCAGATCAACATGCTTTCCCAGCTCAGCGATGAGGGGGTGGACCGAAAGCTGAACGTGGCCATCACGCGGGCGAAGGAGCATTTGGTGATGGTGGGGTGCCCGGATGTGTTGCGGCAGAGTGTGGTGTACTCACACTTGTTAAATTACTTGGAGGGTTGACTGTTTTCTGCAAGAAGCCAAGGAAGGAAAAGGAGGATAAGGGGGGCGGCACAGAATCAGCTTCGCTGGTGGTTTCGCAAAGGAGATTAAGGCGGAAGAGAGGATTGAGAAGCGTGTTACAGCGCGCTGTCGCGTCCTCCTTTTCCCTCTTATCCTTCTTTGTCGCCCCTAGGAAAACAACGTGCTGCAGCGTCCTCCTTTTCCCTATTATCCTCCCTTTTCGCCCCTCGGAAAACAGCGCTACTCCTTTCTCCGGTAGCCCTCCACCATCTGCACCACCGTCCCGTAATTCGCAATGCCGCCGTGCACGCCCTGGGTGCGGAGGTAAGCGTCGTAGGTGAGGTCGCGGACGACGGGGGCGATGTCTTGGTACTTCGCGCCATTGGCGTAGATCGCGGCGAGGTCGTTGCGGATGCCAGGGTCCAGATTTTTGGCGCGCCAGGTGGTGTAGGCGTCGGGTTCGGCCTGGCGGAGGCGGCCGGCGATCTGGCGCCAGTAGGCCAATTTGAAGGCGTAGGCGAGGTAGGGGTCCTGCGCTTCTTTGCCGCCCAGCCAGGCCCAGAAGGTGCAGGCGCCTTCGCCACCTATCCCGTAGGCGTGGGCGAATTCGTGGGCCATCACGGCGGGCTTTTGCAGGTGGTAAAGACCGGCATCGATGTTGGCCTCGCCGGCCCAGGGCCAGTAGACGCCGGCGGTACTCCAGCGGAGCAAAATGCCTTGCGGTTTCAGTTGTCGGGCGCGGGGTTTACCCGGTGCGGGGTAGCCGTGTTGTGTAAACGCGTCTTGCATCAGGGCGCGGACGCGGGATTCCAGGTCAGTGGGTAAGGTGGTTGCCTCCAGCGCAGAAGTGTCGCTGGATATCCGGGACCTCAGTTGAGCGAGTTCGGCGGCTTCCGTGTGGACGCGGGTGCGGAGCTCCTCCAAGGTTGGTTGGTACCGTTCGAAACCAATTTGTTCCTCTGCCGGCAATCGACCGTAATTGAATCCCCAGGCCAACAGGAATACGCAGATCAACAGGGCTACCGCATTCCACAGACGGACACCCAGTGGCTTCCAGGCGGGTCTTCCGGCCTTTCTTGCCTTCTTCCATCGCACCAGCGACAGCGCCAAAAAAAGAATGACGGCCAGCCAAAAAACGTAGAAGAGGGGGATGGGTAACAGGGGCAAAGTGTAATCCCAAACCGACCGAAACGCGACGAAAAAGCCGCGGCTATAAACCGCCTCGATGGCAGCCGCGGGAAGGAGCCAACGCAGTAATAGCAAGACGAGAAGGAGGGCGGACGGGGCGTACCGGCGGAGGGTCACACGGAAAGGTTTTGGGTGTCGGGAAACGTCACTCCGCACGCGGGGCGGGTACGGCATTAAACTATGATTATTGCCGGAGTGTTGTATCCCCGTGCAAATCGCGCAACGAACATAAAACTCCTCTATAATGGCTTTTGAACTAACCGACGCAAACTACCAGGAAAACGTAATCGATAAAGGCGGCGTAGCGCTCGTCGACTTCTGGGCGGAATGGTGTGGCCCCTGCCGCATGATCGGCCCCGTTGTTGAAGAACTCGCCACCGAATACGAAGGCAAAGCCCTCATCGGTAAGGTTGACGTCGACGAAAACTCCGAACTCAGCGCCAAGTACGGCGTACGCTCCATCCCCACCATCCTCATCATTAAGGACGGCGAAGTGGTGGACAAGCACGTAGGCGTAGCCACCAAGGCCGCCCTCGCGGAGAAGATCGAAGCCCAACTCGCGGCCGTCTAAGGCAGCTATAATTGTAGCCCTGTCCCAACGGGACCGCACCAAAGGAAAGCCCCGATACTGCAAAGTGTCGGGGCTTTTTTTGTGATCTTCACGAAAAACTATTGTGATGCGCTGGCTCCTTATCCCCCTACTTTTCCTTGGATTACTGGTCATCAGCAGTTGTGGTTCTTCGCCGGACAAAGACGCAGCCCCCTCATCTGACACCGTGGCGGCGACTGTGTTTCCCGGAGCAGGCTGGGCCGAAAGCAGCCCAGAGGAGCAAGGAGTCAACTCGGCCGCCCTGCGTGATGCCCTTGCCTATTTGCAAAACCACTGCAAAGGCGACAGTCTCACCGAAACCCTGGTCATCCGTAACGGCTACCTCATCTGGGCGGGCGATTCGATCGATAAAGTGCACGATATCTGGTCCTGCACGAAATCCTTCACCAGCACCGCCGTGGGGCTGATGGAAGCCGAAGGCATCCTGAGCCTGGACCAAGCGGTAGCCGACCACGAACCCCTGCTTCAGGAGCAATACCCCGATGCCACCTATCGCCACTTCCTGACGATGACGAGCGGCTACAACGCCAAAGGTGCTACCCGCTGGCCGGGTGACGTGAGTGAAGATTGGTCCGCAACCCCCTACTTACCCGCCCCTCCCCTATTCGCTCCGGGAACGGAATACACCTACTGGGACGAAGCGATGATCATGCTCGGCCGCGCCCTCACCGCCGCCGCCGATACTTCCCTGAATGATTACCTCGATGAGCGTGTCTTCCGCAAAATTGGCATCGAAAAGCGCCCGTGGTGGGGAGAGGAAGATGTGGACGGCGTCCCCATAAATTTTGGCGGGACCGGGCTGCGGATGTCCGCCAGCGAACAGGCCCGCTTCGGCTGGCTGATGCTCAACGACGGCGTTTGGGACGGCGAAAGAATCCTACCTGCAGGCTGGGCGGCAACGGCTACGCAAAACCAGGTAGGCCCGGAGGTCAAACTAGCCGACACGGACCGGAAAAGCACCGATGGAACCGGACGCTACGGCTACAACTGGTGGGTAATCAACGAAGGAAAGGATGCGCCGGTGGCCGCGGCTTTCACGTCCGGATTGAACCATAATGTTTGCCTGATCATCCCGGCCTGGAACCTGGTCATCGTGCGGCAGGGGGTGGATGGGAACCCGGCGGTGCCGAAGTACGAGGTTTATGCGGAGGTGTTGCGGCGGTTGGTGGGGGGAGTATTTTAGTTGCGAGTGTCGAGTTGCAAGTAGCGAGTTGCGAGTTGCAAGTTGCGAGTTGCAAGTGTCGAGTACTCGATACTCGCAACTTTATACTCGCTACTTTATACTCGCAACTCCTCACTCCTCCTCCAACTCCTCCGGCAACTGCGTCAGATCTCGCCGCACCGCAATCGCCGCGTTCAACTCGAAGCCGATGATGAGGATGAGCGCGTTGAGCTGCAGCCACAGCATGATGATAATGATGGTGGCAATGGAGCCGTAGAACTTGGCGTAGGTGTCGTAGCGGTTGAAGCCGTCCACGTAGAAACTGAAGGCGACCGAGGTGGCTAGGGAGAGCACGGTGGCCAGCGTCACCCCGGGGCTGAAGTAACTGAAACGCTTGATCGTCGATGCTCCAAAACGGTAGAGGGAACCGATGATGGCGTAGTACAACAAGAGCATAATGAACCAGCGCAGGACGTTCACCAGGAAGGTCGTGAAAGCACCGATTCCCGCCGCGTCCGTCATCCACTCAATGATGGAATTGCCGAGAATGACGAGCACGGTGCTGGCCACAATGAAGAGACCAATTAGGAAAGTGAGTGCCGTAGCGACGAGGCGCTTGCGCAGCACGTTCCGCCGCTTGAAGACCCGCACGTAACTCTTCTCGAAGGCCTGCATGAGGGCGATCATACCGTTCGAGGAAAAGTAAATGGCCAGCAAAAAACCGAAGCTCAGCAATCCTAACTTGGGCTGGTTGGTGATCTCCTGCACGAAGCCGAACACGATGTCTCCCGCTTGGCCCGGCATGATGCGTTTGATCTCCTCGTACATCGCCGTATTGAAATCTCCCAGTTCGGGGAAGACGATCACCATCACGTCCAGCGCAAAAGGTAGCAGGGTGAAGAGCGTCAACAGCGAGGGAAAGAGGGAAAGGAAGAAACTAAAGGCGACGGAATTGGCCCGGGTGAAGAGGTCGTCCCGCAATAACTCATTGTAGGTAAAAACGACCACGTCGTAGATCGGCACGCCGTCGAAGCCGATGAAAGAGTTCTCCTTACTGTACTTCAGCAACCCGACCACGAAGGGGTGCTCGGTGAAGTAGAGCTTGATGCTCTCGAAGTCAGGCAGGTTGATCTTCAAAATGGGGCTGCAATTTTTTTAGCAGATAGTCCGGGCAGGGGACGGAGCGCCCGCCGCTGGTCTCAACGAAGCACAATTTAACGGAACCACCGTTGACCAGCTTGCCGGCCGCGTTTTTGATCTCTACGTGGAACGTGATCGTTCTGCCCGGCAGGTGGCGCAAGGTAGTGATGATCGTGAGGACCTCATCGTAACGTGCCGGCCGCACGAAGCGTTGATTGAGCGACATCACGGGCATCCCCACGCCGTGGTCCCGCTCCATGCCCGCGTAGCTCAGGCCCAGGTCGCGCAGCATCTCCGTCCGGCCGATCTCGTACAGCGTCGCGTAGTTGCCGTGGTAGAGGTAGCCCATTTGGTCGGTATCGGCGTAGGTGACGCGGTAGGAAGTATTGTAAGTCATTAGTCTGTAGTCTATAGTCTGTAGCTGGGAGACTGAAGACTACAGACTATAGACTACAGACTAAATAGGGCGCTGCCGCAGGTGCAAAGAAATGGGACGGGAATGAAATTATTGTAAGGAAAGAAAGACGCGGCGAAAGTCTTTGCTTAGAACCTAAAAGATCGTACTTTTGCGGCTCAATTAGCACTCCAGAATTACCAACAATCGTCCTATGGCAAATATCGGTAAAGTAAAGCAGGTCATCGGCCCCGTCGTTGACGTAAGTTTCGCCGGCGAAGGCGCAGAACTTCCCGCCATCCTCAACGCCCTTGAAATCACCCGTCCGAGCGGTGAAAAGATCATCCTCGAAGTGCAGCAGCACCTGGGTGAGGATTCCGTTCGCACCATCGCCATGGAAGCGACTGACGGACTGACCCGTGGCACCGAAGCTACCGACACCGGCCGCGCCATCGCGATGCCCGTAGGTGATGCCATCAAAGGCCGCCTGTTCAACGTAGTGGGTGAGCCAATTGACGGTATGCCCGCCGTACCGAAGGGTGACAACGCCCGCCCGATCCACAACCAGCCACCTGCTTTCGACCAGTTGGCTACGGACCGGGAGCCCCTCTTCACCGGTATCAAGGTGATCGACCTGATCGAGCCCTACACCAAGGGTGGAAAGATTGGTCTTTTCGGTGGTGCCGGAGTAGGTAAGACCGTACTGATTCAGGAATTGATCAACAACATCGCCGTAGGTTACGAAGGTATCTCCGTATTCGCCGGTGTCGGTGAGCGTACCCGTGAGGGTAATGACCTCCTCCGCGAAATGCTCGAGTCGAACATCATCCGCTACGGCGAGAAGTTCATGCACGACATGGAAGAAGGTGGTTGGGACCTTTCCAAAGTAGACATGAAAGAACTCGAAGAGTCCAAGGCGACCTTCGTTTTCGGACAGATGAACGAGCCTCCCGGCGCCCGTGCCCGAGTTGCCCTTTCCGGACTGACGATTGCCGAGTACTACCGTGACGGTGACCTCAGTGACCCGACCGGTGGCCGTGATATCCTCTTCTTCGTAGACAACATCTTCCGCTTCACCCAGGCCGGTTCTGAAGTATCTGCCCTTTTGGGCCGGATGCCTTCCGCCGTAGGTTACCAGCCAACGCTAGCGACTGAGATGGGTCTGATGCAGGAACGGATTACCTCCACCAAGCGTGGTTCCATTACCTCCGTACAGGCCGTATACGTACCCGCGGATGACTTGACGGACCCCGCCCCCGCCACCACGTTTGCTCACCTTGACGCGACGACGGTACTCAACCGTAAGATTGCCCAGAAGGGTATCTACCCCGCGGTAGACCCACTGGATTCTACCTCACGGATCCTCGACCCCGCCATCATTGGTGACGAGCACTACAACACGGCCCAGCGCGTGATCAACATCCTGGCCCGTTACAAAGACCTGCAGGACATCATCGCCATCCTTGGCCTTGACGAACTGAGCGAAGAGGACAAACTCGTCGTTTCCCGCGCCCGCCGCGTGGAGCGTTTCCTTTCTCAGCCTTTCCACGTTGCTGAGCAGTTCACTGGCCTCAAGGGTGTTTTCGTAGACATCAAGGATACCATCAAAGGCTTCAACATGATCCTTGACGGTGAGGTGGACAAGTACTCTGAGAACGCCTTCAACCTCGTTGGTACCATCGAAGATGCGATTGCCAAAGGCGAGAAGGAATTGGCTTCGGCTGAATAAAGACAGTTATGAGTTGCAAATTGATTCCCGCAACTCGCCCTCTCGCAACTCCATACTAATTAAGTCATGACTATTTCCGTCCTTACCCCAGACCGCACCATTTTTACCGGCACTATTAGCCGCGTGACACTACCCGGTGTGGAAGGCTCTTTTCAATTGATGGAAAACCACGCGCCGCTCGTCTCCGCCCTCACGGGTGGTAAGGTAACGCTGCTGCCTTCCGCTGCGGGTTACCGTTACTTTGACGAGGATGCTAAAGCCGTAGTCGACGGTACGCAAGTTGGCAACAACATGTCCTTCACTATTGACGGTGGTTTCGTGGAAGTCCTGAACAATACCGTGAACCTACTCGTACAGGGCGCCCGCAACATGCGGTAGTACTACTGTATCGTATCTCATTAATAGACATCTTCCATCCCGTTCGGCCCCGTGCCGGACGGGATTTTTTGTACGCCGAACTTTTGCCCTTGCCCTCACCTTTTGAGATAAAAGCGTGTAATTATGGGATCTCTACTACTTAAAGCCGCCGGTGCGGCCGTCATTGGTCTGATGGCCCTGAATTTGATTTCTTATCTATTCGTCCGGTTCCAAACCGCCGAGATTACGCAGGAAGGCTTCGAGCACGGGCTTTTCTACGTTAACCAGGGCCCCGTAGGCGTACCTTTTGGTAGCATGCTCGGAATGGTCATCATGGGCGGGATTTTCGGATACGTCATCTACCGAGGCTTAGGGCGGCGGCGGACGTTAGCCTAATGAACCCTAAGTACTATAGACGCATAGTTCACGGCAGTTCGTCTGTACTTCAAGGCTTACGTTGCGCTCTACGCTGGTGAATATCCATCATTCGCTGGATCCGCATCCGGTGGTGCCGCTGCAGTAGAATGGGGTAAAAGTTGAAGATCACGTTGATTACCAGCGTAACCAGCGCCGGGACTACTGCGCCAAGCACAAACAAATAGACGACTACCCCGGAAATAATGAGGAGCGGCAGTAAGTGGCCAAACTCTGACTTCCTGCTTTCCTGATCCAAGTGCCCTACCCCGGCAATCGTCCCGTCGAAGTACTTAGCTTGCTGCTTCCGATCCCGCCAAAAGGTAGCTAATAGAAACTGGCGGAATTGCTCCACACCGAGCCGTTGGCACCATCGTAGCAGTTGCTTTGGTGACCGTACGTGATAATAAGCTTCGGGCAATAATCGGTGGGTAGGCAGAGCAAACCCCGCAAAGGCAAAAGTACCTGTGACGAACAGGTTGAGGAGAACCGGCATGAGAAGGGTCAGCCACCAACTGTTCCACGTCAAGTCCGATAAGCTGTGCACCAATGCGAAGGACTGGTAGCCTAGGAATAGGGAGGCTAGGAGTAGGGCGGCTTTTTTCATGATAGGGTCTGGCTAATTTTTATTCTTAGACCTTGCGATATCATAGCCAACCGTAATTGTAGTTTGGTGCAAAAAGCTACCAATAATATTATCCGCCGTTCGGTTGATCTGTATTTCGAACCTGCGGAAATTAGCTCCAACGCCAATCAGAAACACAGCACCTTCTCTGTCATCGGTGACGTCCAGGTCTTCTGTGAAGACTTCATCTGGTCGGCTGCTGATCATAAAGCTGCGAGTAGCCGTTTCGATGTTGGTTACATACAGCCTAGTAAGAAAACTGGCCTCGATAAACAATGGAATGCGGCCATTATTCAACTTTAAGCGCGCTCCTAATGCCACATCAAGCCTGCCGGTTTCGTTTGTATAGGTCAACCTTGAATTGGGAGTTTCTCTGACGCCTTCAACAATAGTGTATTGCCCGTACAGTAGCCCAGTTTTAAAAGCCAGAGCCCTATTCTTACTCCTAGGGTAATAGAGGAAATACGCCCCGGTAACGAAGTAGGGCTGTAAGTCGGTCTCGATTAAATTGTCCCGGACAAATTTCCTTCCACTTACATCAACAAAACGAACACCTGCTGCCAACCCCAGGATTCTGTGACGAGGTAATTTTGGCTCGACCTCCGCCAGTTCTTGATTTGTACAAGTGTAGTAGGCATTGAAGAGCTCAGTTAATGACTGAGTTGTATACGTGGTAGTCGTAATGACTTGAGCGGTAGTTTGGCAATCCGTGAACTCCGATAATAGCAACCCTCGAAAACTGTTGTCCTCGATGACTTGCATATCATTGTCAGCGGTGTAGCGCCGGTACTTTCCGTAGGTCAAGTTCTCAAGTGGTGCATTGTCTTTATTAATGAAGAAGTGATAATCGCCGTTCCTAGCAATGTAACGGTACAACGCAGGCTCCCCCGACGTAAGTTGTTGCAGCGCAAGCGTGGTAGTACGGGTAGTCCTTTGGGCTTGCGCCACTAATTTATCTATGGTGCGGGGCGAATCGTTAAACGTCACTTGCCGCACCAAGTAGCGATCCGTCCCCACTGAAAACCCGTCCAAGTCCTTGACGTCGTAGTTCTGGCCCTGATTATCCGATGCTGTCGTGCGAAAGCTGACGTTCCGGATTTCGGTGAGCCAGTCGCGGTCGTCAATGTCTCCGGCTAAAGTTTCGCCATTAAGTAGGGTAATGGATCCGGGCTGCCAGTTGGATTGTGCGCAAAGGGGATACACCGCAGTAATGCAGCTTACGAGCAGCAAGGAAAAAATGATTCGCATGGATAAGTGACTTGGGATTTAGGTATGGGGTTAGGTATCGCGGCATCAATTATCGCTTGGTATCGGAAGGCGGTAAGACAGACGGTTGTGCGACTGCCCCAAGTTAAGCAAATACCCGTCGGCTTCGGGGCCGATGAAGTGAGTGCATTCCCCCGACCGTCCCTATCTTCCCGCCATGAAAGCCATCATCCCCGTGGCCGGCAAGGGCACGCGCCTGCGCCCCCTCACTTACACGCAACCGAAGCCGCTCATTCCCGTGGCCGGTAAGCCCATCATCAGCTACATCGTAGACCAGTTGATTGAGTTGGGCGTGGAGGATTTCATTTTCATCATCGGTTACCTGGGTGAGAAGATCCGGGAGTACATTGAACGCACCTACCCGAACGTTGATACCAAGTTCGTCAACCAGGAAGAACGGATCGGCTCCGCCCACGCCATTTGGTTGGCCCGCGACCACTTCGTCGACGCCGACGAGATCATGATCTTTTTTGGCGATGCCATCATCGACGCGGATTTGAAGGCCTTTAAGGACTGCCCAACCTCCTGCATCGGCGTGCAGACCGTCAGTGACCCCCGCAAGTTTGGGGTGGTGGATTTAGACATCGACGGTAACATCCGTGCGCTCATTGAGAAACCGACCATCCCCAAGTCGAACCTGGCGATGGTGGGTTGCTACAAGATCAGGGAGGTCGAGCAATTCATCGAGGCCTGCGCCCACAACCTGGAGAACGAGATCCGCAGTATTGGTGAGTACCCCCTCACGGATGCCCTCTCCCGGATGCACGAATGGGGCACGACGCTGAAGCCCATCCCCGTAGACAACTGGTTCGACTGCGGCCGGCGAGAAGTCCTGCTCGAAACCAACGCCAACTTCCTGGCCCGGGAGGGATTTGCCACGGAAGATCCCCCACCCTTTGATAATTCCATCATCATTCACCCCGTCCACATTGGCCCGGGTTGCCAGTTGAGCAACTCCATCGTCGGCCCCTACGTGACCCTGGGCGCGAATACCAAATTGGAGCACGCTATTGTTAGCGATTCCATCATTGGGGAGTTTGCGACCATTCACGATATCGTTTTGCGCAACTCCGTGGTGGGTAATGACGCCAGCATCGGTGGGCTACAGCAGAGCTTGAATATTGGGGATAATACGGAGATTGATTTTAGTGCTTGAGGGGTTGGGAATTCAATAATTGTTAAAGTCCCATTGGATTGTGTGGTTAAATTAGACCCCCAAAACCCCATTCATCGAAAATCCCCACCCATACGTCCATAAACCACCACCAAAGCTAGCCGGGCAGGCCAATTCCACCCATCTTTACGGCGCATTACCCACCAGCCAGCCTTAACCATGCTCAACCGCCGTTGCCTACCCACCGCATTTTTATTGTTCCTCGCCCTCTTCCTCTGCACCAGCGTCAGCGCCCAGAACGGCGAAATTAAAGGGCTGCTCGTTGATGCTGACGACCTACCCGTCATTTACGCCAACGTGGCCTTGTACGCCGATTCTAACCTCGTAAAGGTAGAGACGACCGACGACGCCGGGCTTTTTCGCATCGTCAACGTACAACCCGGAGACTACGTCCTCACGGCCAGCTACCTCGGGGCACCGGACCTGAACCGGGAACTGACCGTCACCGCCGGTATGAACGACCTTGAAGTACTCAAAATGGCACCCGCCGCCGTGGAACTGGCCGAAGCCACCGTCGTTGCCAAACGCGCCATGGTGGAGGTGAAACCCGACCGGACGGTTTTCAACGTGCAGGGAACAATCAATGCAGTGGGCGATAACGGACTCGACCTGCTGCGCAAGGCCCCGGGCGTGACGATCGATAATAACGACAATATCAACGTGCTGAGCCGCAGCGGGGTATTGGTGTACATCGACGGTAAACGCTCCCCACTTTCGGGCGACGAACTATCCGGCTACCTGCGCAGCCTTACCGCCGAGCAGATTGATCGCATCGATATCATAACTAACCCCGGCGCTAAGTACGAGGCCGAAGGGAATGCCGGAATTATCGACATCCGACTCGTAAAAAATGAGAACGAGGGCGCTAATGGCTCGGCTAATTTTACCGCCACCCAGGCATTTTACAACCGCATCAACGGCAGCGTAACTGGTAATTACCGAAACAGCAAATTAAACACCTTCGGCTCGGTAGGATTCGTGGACGGAGAGAATTTCAATGTATTTAATTTCGTCACCCAACAAAACGAGTTGGAGACCATCGAGCGTACGCGTTTCAACAATACCTGGAATAACGTTAATTACCGCTTCGGTACTGATTTTTTCCTCAGTAAAAAACATACGGTCGGGTTCCTCATTAACGGCCTGACGCAGGAAGGTGTCAATGCAAACGTTTCCAACGTCAGCATCGCCGCCATTGGCCAACCCGTAGATAGCGTGTTGGTCGCCAACTCCGTGGCGGACGATACGCGCGACCAAACCACCTACAACCTCAACTACCGCTACGATATCGATAAGGATAAAAGCCTGAACGTCGACCTGGACTACGGCCGCTTTCGCAATACTTCGGTCCGCACCCAGCCGAACGTTTACTTTTCGCCATCCGGCGAAGTGCTTACGGAAATTGTCAACGAATTTGACACCCCGCGCGATATCGATATTTATACCTTCCAAACCGACTACGAACAGCCGCTGGCCGGTGGTCAGTTTGGGGCCGGCATTCGCCTCAGCCGGGTGAGTACCAATAACACTTTTTTATTCTTCGACCTCCCTACGGGCAGCCCCATCCGAAATGACGATAAATCAAATTTATTTGATTACACGGAGAACGTTTACGCGGGCTACCTCAGTTATCAGAATAAATTCAACGAAAAATGGAGTTACAGCGCCGGCCTGCGTACCGAGCAAACGGACGCGGAAGGAGACTTGACCACCTTCAATAGCCAGGAAGCGGACCCCGTCCAACTAAATTACCTCAGTTTCTTCCCCTCCGCCGGCCTGACCTACGCGCTGAACCAGCAGAAGGGGAATACCCTCGCGCTCAATTATTCCCGCCGCATCAACCGGCCGGATTACAACGTACTCAATCCCTTCCGCAACCAGATTTCCCAGCTCAGTTTCGAGTTGGGCAATCCTGACTTGCAGCCGGAGATCGTCGATAATATCGAACTGGGCTACACCCTCAATTACCGCTACAACTTCAAGCTGGCCTTCAGCGAGACCTCTAATCAAATCACCCGGTTGATCGGGCCGGACCCCGAAGACGATCGCGCTGGCTTCATCAGTTGGGACAACCTGGCGAGCAATACCGTCGTCAGTTTCAACGCGAGTATTCCCGTTACCGTGACCAAGTGGTGGAACGCCTTTTTCAATATCAACGCCGCCCACATCAATAACCAGGCGGACTACGGCGAAAACGGCAGCGTTGACGTCCAGGTATTCACCTACAACGGCTTTACTCAGCACACCTTTACGCTGCCCGCGAAGATCACGGCGGAGCTCAGCGGCTTCTACTCTGGCCCCGGCGTGTGGGGTGGCGTGTTTGAATACGAGCCCATTTACCAGGTCAATTTTGGCTTCCAGCGCCGCTTCCTCAACGACCAACTCAACGTTAAACTCTCCGCCAACGACATCTTTTGGACCCAGGGTTTCAAGGGCGGTTCTTCCTTCAACGGCCAGGTCGGCACCGGCCGCGGGCGGTGGGACAGCCGCAACGTCGCCCTCGCGCTCTCCTACAATTTCGGTAACCAAAAGGTCAAATCACGCCGTCGCGACACGGGTCTCGGCAAGGAAGCACAACGGGCTGGGCAGTAAGTCCGTCACCCTAGTTTTTCATTACGGTGCTGCCTCCGGCGGTGGGCGCTGCCGCGGGTACCAACTAAGGGGCAAGTAATTTGGATTAAGCAATAACGGATTGGGCCCCTTCAACACGAGACTTACCTCGTAAAGAGATAGGTGTCCACAGGAAAAGGGATCCTAACTATGGAAGGTGACAAGCTCTCTTAAATCCATTATCAGTACCTCAGCCAACGTGGACCAACGGACGACGTATGAAATAATGTAGCCATACACTAGAACATATTGGCGTACTGACCGTACCTTAAAACCGAACGAAGCCCCGCAATCCTTTTGCTTCGCTATGAAACGCTTTTTGATGCTTTGCACGTGCATCTTAGCCGTGCCTTTCTTTGTAACCGCAACCAACGCTCAAAATTCACCACCCGTCGCCGTAGACGACGATCAGTTCCGCATCCGCGAGGACATCGGCCCGACGGGTATTGAGTACTCCACCCTCCTGAGAAATGACTTCGATCCGGACGGCAACGCCCTCCGCATCACCGGCTTCGACTTTGGGGACTTCCCCGGCACGATTGCCGACCAACCGGACGACGAGAGTATCCTCTTCACAACTGCCCCCAATTTCTCGGGGATCATCCAGTTCACCTACACCATCACGGATGGCCTGGCGGAAAGCTCCGCCACCATCACATTGAATATCCTCGAAGATGGCCGGGACGCCCTGGTGAGCCTGAATGGCACCTTCGAGGTCAGGTCCTCCGTAACGCCGGAATTTCTGGCCAGCCCCCGAGCAAATGAGAACCGGGCCGGCGTCATTCTCCGTCAGTGTGGCGCCTTTGCGGACACCTGGAACATTACGGACCTGGGCAACGGCTATCATCGCGTCGCCCTCAACCAGGATGGAAACCGCTCCCTGGAAAGCTGGGCCTCCAGCGGGCCGGTGGACCGCGTCAACGCCAGCATCTACCGCAGTAACGGGCAGCCCTGGCAGCAGTGGCGAATCACCCAGTCAAATGACGGCACCTACCAGTTTGTCAACCGCTGGAACCCGCGCCTGCTCTCCGAAATCGGCGGTGCCCTTTTGGTAACGGACCGCAGCACCTTCGAGGCCGTCCGCCAAAACTGGGAGCTCAACCTCTTTGGGACGGTCCCTTGTGAAACGGCGAGCGTCGAGGGTTTGTACGAGATCGTTCCCTTTACCCGTCCCTACCTGGGGCTCACGACTGACGGCACCACCAACCGTAGCGACGTGCTCCTCACCTTCGACGTAGAGAATGCCCCCCGCTGGCGAGTAACCGCGGCCGGAGATGGATTATACGCCATTCACCTGGATGGCAGCAATCAATCACTGGAATCTTACAGCCGCAGTGGACCCAATGCCACGGACGATGCGACCACCTATCGCTTCATCGATCGCCCCTGGCAACGGTGGGCCATCACCCCCGACGCGGAACGAACCAATGGCGTCCGCATCACCCAGGAGTGGAGCGGAAAGGTATTATTCTCCACAGATGACGTCAGTCTTGAGGATGGCACGGGTAGCGTAGATGAATTATGGATCTTGCGACGAGTTGCACCTACGTCGCCAATGGCTTCCACAATACAGCTAAGTGCGCCTTCCGCCGGGGCCTACCCCAGCCCATTTACTACTGAGCTTACAGTCACCACCGCCGCTGGGGAAGATGATGGCATTCAACAACTAATCATCTCCGACCTGAATGGTCGCGTCCTCCAACGGGTCGCCGGTAACGCGGCCAGTACCCAGCGGATTGACCTTGGTGCACTGCCGAGCGGTTCCTACTTGTTACGAACTGAACTAAAGGCTTCCGTGACCAACCAGATTATTGTGAAACAGTAATTAGACAGCACTCAAACCTACCTCTGGGGACTACCGGCAGCAGTGCTGGTGGTCCCTTTTTTGTGTCTCTTCGGTAGTAGAGACTGGGTGACGATTCTGGCTTGTATTCTCGCCCGTTTACATCCCCCCACTTTTGCCTAACTTACGACCCACCACAATTTTTGTCCTTCCCGAGCATGCCCACTTACACCACCCAAATCAACGGCCGTACCTACGCCGTTCCCGATGCCGAATTAGCGGCCGCCGACCTTCACACCAGCCCCGATGGCAAGCTACACCTTCTCCACCAAGGGCGCAGTTTTGCGGTGGAAGTGCTCTCCATCGACCGGGTAGAAAAAACGGTGACGCTGAGTCTGAACCAACAAAACTTTACGGTCGCTTTACGGGATGAGATCGATCAGCAAATTGATGCCCTTGGCTATTCCTCCACCGAAACGGTCGTGAGTAAGGATGTCATGGCCCCGATGCCCGGGCTGGTGCTGGACGTCCTCGTCGCGGAGGGACAGGAAGTAGCGGCCGGCACGCCCCTCATCATCCTGGAGGCCATGAAGATGGAGAACGTCCTCAAGGCGGAAGGCGACGGCACGGTCGGCAAGATCCACGCCGAAAAGGGCGCCGCCGTAGAGAAGAAAGAACTGCTCATCAGCATCGACTAAAGCGCAACGTATGAGTACCCCGCCATTTCAAAAACCGAGTAAAGCAGACTGGCTCGCAAAGGTCGAAAAGGACCTGAAAGGCAAAGATCTTGAAAGCCTGAATTTTACCGTTGCCGGAAACACCTACAGTCCCTTCCACCACCTGAGTGACGCCCCGGTCGCCCACCCACCCGTTGCGGGGATGCCCTCCGGCCACCGCTTGGTTGGCATCGAGATCACGGTGGGAGACGACTACAAAGGAGCCAACGCTATCGCCCTCGACGCACTGGCTAAAGGAGCCGACCTCCTGCTTTTCAGGATCAGGTCCATCGAAACGCTGACGAAGGCCAACCGGAAGATCCTGCTCAAAGGAATCCTGACCGATATCGTTACCATCATCTTTGCGGAGCCACTTTACAAATATCCTGGCGCTCCCTTATTGCTTCAGCAAGGGCAAGATTACCACATCGATGCGCTAGCGGGAGACATCGCCGCCGGACTGTATTCCGCCATGGAAAGCTACGTAGAAGATGGCGTCAAGAACCCAACGTTTCACGTCCGCAGCCGCCCAAATTACCTCCGGACCATCGCCGAATTGCGCGCCCTCCGACTCTGCTGGAGCCGCATCAGTGAAGCGTGTGGTGGTCGCAGTAATTGTACCGTGATTGGTCACGTTGCCCACCCGCCGGAAAGTGACGCGAACCAGAATAAGATCGTGGCCACGACTAGCGCCATGTCCCTCATCATCGGAGGCGCCAACGGGCTAATCGTTGCGGCCAGCGACGGTGGTGCTGGCACCAACTTCAGCCGCCGCGTCGCCCTCAACCTTCAACACATCCTCGAGTACGAGAGCCACCTCGCCGGGCTACCTGATCCAGCTGCCGGCAGCTACTATCTGGAGCAACTCACGGACGATATCGCCGCCAAGCTTTGGCAGAAATTTCAGCACCTCACCACCGATTCCAGCTTCAACATTTAAGACCATGCAAAAAATATTAGTCGCCAACCGGGGAGAGATCGCGCTGCGGGTCATGCGCACCGCCCGCAAAATGGGCATCGCTACCGTCGCCGTTTACTCCGAAGCGGACCGGGGAGCACCCCACGTCCGCTTTGCCGAAGAAGCCATCTTACTGGGCCCCGCACCTTCCAGCCAGTCCTACCTGGATATGGACAAGGTAATCCAGGCGGCCCTCGATACCGGGGCGGAGGGCATTCACCCGGGCTACGGTTTTCTTTCCGAGAATGCGGAATTCTCCCAACGCGTGGAGGACGCGGGATTAATTTTCATCGGCCCAAAACCCCACGCCATCCGCATTATGGGGAATAAACTGGCGGCCAAGGATGCCGTTTCGGCCTACGACATCCCGATGGTGCCCGGCATTGAGGAGGCCATTACGGACGTCGAGTTGGCCGGCCAGATTGGAGAGCAGATCGGCTACCCCATTCTCATCAAGGCGGCTGCCGGTGGTGGTGGCAAGGGCATGCGGATCGTCAACGGCCCGGCGGAGCTTAAAGAAGGAATGGAACGGGCCATCAGCGAAGCCCAGTCCGCTTTTGGTGACGGGGCGGTTTTCATCGAAAAGTACGTCACGTCTCCCCGCCACATCGAGATCCAGGTGCTGGCGGATAACCACGGCAACGTCGTCCACTTATTTGAGCGGGAGTGTTCCGTCCAACGGAGGCACCAGAAGGTGGTGGAGGAAGCCCCTTCCGTCCCCCTCAGCCTGGCACCTGCGTTACGCGCCCAAATGGGAGAGGCGGCCGTACGCTGCGCCAAAGCCTGCGACTACCGCGGTGCCGGCACGGTAGAGTTTTTGCTCGACGACCAAAACAACTTCTACTTCCTCGAAATGAATACCCGCCTGCAGGTGGAACACCCGGTTACGGAGCTCATCACCGGGGTCGACTTGGTAGAACAACAGATCAAGGTGGCCCGCGGCGAGCGCTTGGCCTTTACTCAGGAAGACCTTTCCATTACCGGCCACGCCCTCGAACTACGGGTTTACGCCGAGGATCCGCTTGATGGTTTCCTCCCCAGCATCGGCACGCTGGAGACTTACCAAAAGCCATCCGGCGAGGGCATCCGCGTGGATGACGGCTTTGAGGAGGGAATGGAAGTTCCGATCTATTACGACCCGATGATTGCCAAGCTCATCACCTACGGCGCGACCCGGGCCGAAGCCCTCCAAAAAATGCGGGAAGCGATCGATGCCTACCGGGTGGAAGGCATCGCCACTACCCTCCCCTTCGGGCGTTTCGTGGTGGACCACGAAGCATTCATATCCGGCAACTTTGATACCCACTTCGTCAAACAACACTACACGGCGGAGGCGATCCTGGAGAAACAGCAGGATATGGAAAAAATTGCGGCCCTTGCCGCTGCAGTCATTTTTGAAGATAGCCGGCGAACCCTGACCGTTCCGGTGACGACCGGTGAATCCTGGAAAAATCGTATTCAATGAAATATCCGGAATTCAAAAAAATAGCCTGGGAGCGGCCTGCTGGGAGAGGCCCGGACCGAAAGGAACACGAAGGCTACGTCGCCGGAATCCCTCCCTACCTGCGCGGCCCCTACTCCGCCATGTACGCCATTCGCCCGTGGACGATCCGCCAGTACGCCGGGTTTTCTACCGCGGAGGCCAGCAATGCCTTCTACCGCCGCAACCTGGCCCAGGGGCAGAAGGGGCTTTCGGTCGCCTTCGATCTGGCTACCCACCGGGGTTACGATTCGGACCACCCCCGCGTTACCGGAGACGTTGGCATGGCCGGCGTCGCGATCGATACCGTGGAGGATATGAAAATTCTTTTTGAGGATATTCCCCTCGATAAGATGTCGGTATCCATGACCATGAACGGCGCCGTATTACCGGTGATGGCTTTTTACATCGTTGCGGCGGAAGAGCAGGGCGGTAATCAAAATTTACTCGCCGGCACCATCCAGAATGATATATTAAAAGAATTCATGGTACGCAATACGTACATCTATCCCCCGGCGCCGAGCATGCGCATTATTGGGGATATTTTTGCGTACACCAAGGAGCACATGCCGCGATTTAATTCCATATCGATCAGCGGCTACCACATGCACGAAGCCGGTGCCTCGGCGGCCATTGAACTAGCCTACACGCTGGCCGACGGACTGGAATATTTACGTACCGGCATCGCGGCCGGTCTGGCGATTGACGATTTCGCACCGCGGCTCAGTTTTTTCTGGGGTATCGGGATGGACCACTTCCGGGAGATCGCCAAAATGCGCGCCGCGCGCCTATTGTGGGCGGAGATCGTGCGGGGTTTAGGCGCTACCAATCCTAAATCCATGGCGCTGCGCACCCACTGCCAAACCTCCGGCTGGTCGCTGACCGCGCAGGATCCGTTCAACAATATCGCCCGGACGGCCATCGAAGCACTCGCGGCCGTTTTTGGCGGCACCCAGTCGTTGCACACCAATTCGTTGGACGAGGCCATCGCGCTGCCCACCGATTTCTCCGCTAAAATTGCGCGGGATACGCAGAAGCATCTCCAGCAAGCTATTGGCGTCACCAACGTAGTCGACCCCTGGGGCGGCTCTTACCACGTCGAGCAGCTCACCCAGGAGCTGCTCACGGAAGCCCGCGAACTCATCGCCGAGGTGGAAGAACTCGGCGGTATGGCGAAAGCCATCGAGCAAGGCTTGCCCAAAATGCGCATCGAGGAAGCCGCCGCTCGGAAGCAGGCACGCATCGATTCCGGTGACGAAAAAATTATTGGCGTCAACCTCTTCCCTAACCTAGACGAAGAAGAAAAAATCGATACGCTGGAGGTCGATAACGCCGCCGTTCGCGAAGCGCAGATCGAGCGACTGCGTACCGTCAAAAACAATCGGGATGCGGGCGCTGCCGCAGGTGCTTTGCAAAGGGTACGGGACTGCGCGGAAAGCGGGGAGGGCAACCTCCTGGCCGTCGCCGTGGAAGCCGCCAGGGCGAGGTGTACCCTCGGGGAGATCAGTGATGCCCTCGAGACCGTATTTACCCGTTACCGCGCTCAACCGCGCCTCATCAGTGGCACCTACCGTAACGAAATGAAACAGAACGCCGGATTCTTGCGGGCGCGGGAGCTCTCCAACCAGTTCGCCGAACACTTTGGTCGCCGACCGCGCATCCTCGTCGCTAAGTTGGGGCAGGATGGCCACGATCGCGGCGCCAAGGTGATCGCCAGCAGCTTCGCCGATATCGGCTTTGACGTGGACGTGGGTCCTCTCTTCCAAACGCCGGAGGAAGCGGCCCGCCACGCCGTAGAAAACGACGTCCACATTCTGGGAATCTCCTCGCTGGCAGCGGGGCACAAGACGCTCGTCCCCCAAGCCATTGCTGCCCTCAAAGCAGAAGGGGCGGATGACATTTTAGTAGTTACCGGAGGCGTCATTCCGGAGCAGGACTATCTCTTTCTTTACGACCGGGGCGTCGCCGCCATCTTTGGCCCTGGGACGGTGATTGCGACCGCCGCTTCCTCCATCCTTGAGCTGCTGCTCCCCGAACGGTAGTCACCCTAATTCAACTTTCCCTTCGCCCTACCCACAAGTACTCAACCAATGACCAACCAGGAAATCCTCAACGAAAAGCTGAACGCCTCCCGCCTGGGTGGTGGCCAATCCCGGATCGACCGCCAACACGAAAAGGGCAAATTGACGGCCCACGAACGCGTCCACCTGCTTATGGACGACGGTAGCTTTGAGGAGATCGGTGCCCTCGTAACCCACCGGACTTCAGACTTCGGGATGGCCGATCAGGTCTTCCCGGGCGACGGCGTAGTGACCGGCTACGGTACGGTGGATGGCCGATTGGTGTACGTCTTCGCCCAGGACTTTACCGTTTTCGGTGGCTCCCTTTCGGAGACCCACGCCGAAAAGATCTGTAAGGTGATGGACATGGCCCTCAAGGTTGGAGCACCCCTCATCGGCCTCAA
Organism: Lewinella sp. 4G2; assembly: GCF_001625015.1. Classification (NCBI taxonomy): domain Bacteria; kingdom Pseudomonadati; phylum Bacteroidota; class Saprospiria; order Saprospirales; family Lewinellaceae; genus Lewinella; species Lewinella sp. 4G2. Next base: position 170,909 of record NZ_LVWJ02000011.1, read on the forward strand.
TGACAGTGGTGGGGCGAGGATTCAAGAAGGCGTGCGGTCCCTCGGTGGCTACGCGGACATTTTTTACCGGAACGTACAGGCGAGTGGGGTAATTCCCCAACTATCGGCCATCATGGGCCCGTGCGCGGGTGGCGCGGTGTACTCCCCCGCCCTGACGGACTTCACCATTATGGTGGAGGATACGAGCTACATGTTCGTCACCGGCCCGAACGTCGTTAAAACGGTAACCAACGAGACCGTCACCAGTGAGGAATTGGGGGGAGCGAGTGCGCACTCGACCAAATCCGGCGTAACCCACCTGACGGCAGCGAATGACGTCATCTGTATCCAAAAACTGAAGCGGCTGTTGTCCTACCTCCCGCAAAACTGTGAGGAAACGCCGGCTGCCCTACCCTACCAACTCGGTGAGGAAGTAAGGGAGCAGCTGGAGTCGGTCGTCCCCGCCAGCGCCAACCAGCCCTACGATATGCGTGACGTGATCGCCGGCGTCATCGACGAGTCTTCCTTTCTGGAAATCCAACCAGATTATGCGGATAACATCGTAGTCGGGTTTGCCAGGATTGCCGGGCGAAGTATCGGTATTGTGGCCAATCAGCCGATGAGCTTAGCGGGGGTGCTGGACGTAAATTCCAGCAAAAAAGCCGCGCGCTTTACCCGGACTTGTGATTGTTTCAACGTGCCCTTACTGGTACTGGTGGACGTCCCTGGCTTCCTGCCCGGTACGGACCAGGAGTGGAATGGCATCATTACCAATGGCGCTAAATTACTGTACGCCCTGAGTGAAGCGACCGTCCCGCGCGTGACCGTCATCACTCGCAAGGCTTACGGTGGAGCCTACGACGTGATGAACTCTAAGCACATCGGTGCGGATATGAACTTCGCCTGGCCCGGGGCCGAAATTGCCGTCATGGGTGCTAAGGGAGCGAGTGAGATCATCTTCCGGAATGAGATCAAAAAGGCGGCAGACCCCGCTGCGAAGCTGGCCGAAAAGGAACGGGAATACGCAGACACTTTCGCCAATCCCTACCGCGCCGCGCAGCGTGGATTCGTGGATGAGGTGATTTACCCGAAGGATACCCGTCGTAAGCTCATCAGGGCATTCGCTATGCTGGAAAACAAGGTGGTGGATCGGCCCCGACGGAAGCATGGCAACGTGCCACTCTAAATTATCCGACTCGTTTAGATGAACTGGGAGTTTCAGTTGGTGGCGGTTTAAATAATATTAACAGGGTAAGGGCAAGAAGCCGGTTGAATCCGGGAACACTGTTGGGGCACAAGCGTTGGAGTCATCATGGTTGCTAATCCAACCAGAATGATTTGTCTTTCCACTTTCTCGCCCATCCAGCCATGAAGATTTTTCCCCTCATCCTTGCACCGCACCTGCGGCAGCGCCTACTGCTCATGCTTTTGTTCGTGTTGGGCTTCAACATTACGAGCTCCGCTCAACGTGGACCTAACGCTCCGAAATCGGGTAAGATCAGCGGCCAGCTGATTGATGAAGCTACGACCGAACCGATCGGTTTTGCCAACGTGATCGTCTACACCGTGACTACCGATAGTATGGTGAGCGGAACGACGACCGACTTTGACGGCAAGTTTGCCCTCGACAATATTCCGCTGGGCGACTACCGGCTTGAAATGAGCTTCATCGGCTACGACACCGAAAACCGCGAACTGGAACTGACGGAAGCCGAGCGCTTTTTCAAAACCGGTAAAGTGAGCCTGGGGACGGGTGGCCAGGACCTGGAAGAAGTCGTCGTCACCGCCGAACGGGCCGTGATGGAACTAGGCTTGGACCGCAAGGTATTCAACGTAGAAAAATCAGTGGCCGCCGCGGGTGGTTCCGCCGAGGACCTGTTGCGCCAACTACCCAGCATCAATGTGGACGTGGAAGGTAACGTCTCCCTGCGCGGAAGTGGCAACGTCCGCTTTCTGATCAACGGCCGGCCCAGCGGATTGGTCGGTTCCGACCCCGTAACCTACCTGAAGAGCCTCTCCAGTACTGCCATCGAACGCATCGAGGTCATCACTAACCCGGGAGCCGCTTTTGATCCGGACGGGACGGCCGGGCTGATCAACATCGTGCTAAAAAAGAAGCGCGCCGATGGTTTCAACGCTACGTTGAACGCCAACGTGGGCACCAATAATAAATTCGATGGTTCCCTTGACCTGAACTGGCGCAAGGGGAAATTCAACACTTTTGCTGGCATTAGTGGCCGCTACGACGAACGCTTTTTCCAGGGCTTTCGGGACCAGACCGGTATCAGCGGCGACAGTACTTTCAGCCGGTTCTTCACCTTCGACGGGGATCGCTTGCGCAAGTCGACGAGCTACCGCCTCGGTACGGAATACGCGCTGACCAAACGCTCCACCCTAGGTCTACAGGGTAACCTGCAGCTACAGGAAGGCGAAAGCAGCAACGACCGGGTGACGCAGTTCTTCGATAGCGAAAGCCAACTCGCCCGCACCAGTACCCGCCTCGAACGGGAACCTTCGGATGAGAATGAATATGAAGTCCGCGCGGATTACAATACCACCTTCAAGAAGGAGGGTCGGCAGTTATCCGTAGGCATCCAGTACAGCGGGGAGATTGAAAACGAAACGGAGAATTACGACGAGACGATCGTCGATAATCTGGAAAACTTTCTGGAAGGCTTTTTACAGAGTGCCCCCAGCGAGGAGACGGAGAATCTGCTGCTGGGCCAGCTGGATTATTCCCAGCAAATGGGAGACTTCAAGTTTGAAACCGGCTGGCGTTCAACCCTTACCGATTTGACGACCGACGCGGCTTTTGGCAACGTCAGTGGTACCGGAGAATTTCTGAAGATCGATTCTCTGAGCAACGTCTTCAATTATAAGGAGGACATCCACGCCGTCTACGCCACCTTCGGCGGAACGATCGATAAGATCACCTTCAGCGCGGGCTTACGCGCGGAACAGGCTTACACAACGAGTACCCTGACTGAACCCAAGTTTGAGGAATTTAATAACGATTACTTCAAGGTCTACCCCAGCGTATTCGTCGGCTACGCCTTTGACGACAACACCACACTCCAGGGTAGCTACGGCCGCCGGGTGAACCGCCCACGCGCCTGGGCCCTGAACCCCTTCGTGGACCGGGGAGACCCGTTCAACCTGCGGAAGGGCGAACCTTTCCTACTGCCGGAAATCATCAACAGTTTCGAACTTAACGTCCAACAACGGTATAAGCTCGGGACGATCACCGGCGGTATTTACTTCCGCCAGCTAAAGGACCTGATCAGCCGGGTGAGTGAGGAATTGCCCGGCGGGGTAACCCAGAGCACCCGCGCTAATCTAGACCGGGGCCGGGATTACGGCATCGAGATCATCTCCACCATGCGCCCGGTAAAGGATATGGACCTCACCCTTAGCCTGAATGGCTACAAAAGTGAGATCATCGGCCGCAGCGACGACAGCAGTTTGGATGCGGATGGTTACCTATTCTCCGGCAACCTACAAGCCGGTTACAAACTACCGTGGGACATCAACGTGCAGGCCACCTATTTCTACCGGAGCCCCGGCGTTCGCCCGCAGGGAAGGATCCGGACCATCCAAAGCCTCGACCTCGGTTTCCGCAAGGATATCCTGGAGGGCCGCGGCGCAATCACGGCTCGGGTTACCGACGTGTTCAATACCCGCCGTTACCGCTTTGATACGGAGCTGACTACCCTGCAAACCACGAGCGAATTCCAGCGGGAAAGCAGGATTGCTTACGTTGGTTTCCAGTACAGCTTGCAGAAATTGAAGCCCCAACGCCGGGGTGGCAGCCGTGGCGGTGGCGGTGGTGGTGGCGATGATTTTTAGAGTTACTCAAAGGCGCATCCGCTGATTTTGCCGGAATTTCTTAGCTTATCGGACGAATTAGCTACGGGACGGCATGTCCAACAAACATTGCCCGCTCCTAATACGCTCAGCAAATAACTTTAAGAACACAAACCACACTATGAAAAAGATTGGCATTCTCTACGGCCGCGAACGCAGTTTCCCACCCGCCGTCATTCAACGCATCAACGACATGAACGTCGACGGCGTCATGGCCGAACCCGTAAAAATTGACAAAGTCGGCCAGGGCCTCAACCCGGGCTACGCAGTGATCATCGACCGCATCAGCCAGGACGTACCCTTTTACCGGGCCATGCTAAAAAACGCCGCCGCTACCGGTACGGCCGTCATCAACAACCCCTTCTGGTGGAGTGCCGACGAGAAGTTTTTCAACAACGTACTGAGTGTCGGCGGGCTAGATGTGCCCGTCCCCAAGACGGTATTGCTTCCCAGCTACGAGAAGCCCACCGATACATCGGATGAGTCCTTCACGAACCTCGCCCACCCACTGGACTGGCAGAGCATGTTCAACTACATCGGGTGGCCGGCCTGGACTAAACCACACGATGGCGGTGGATGGAAGTCCGTCTACAAGTGCAACAACCCTGAGGATCTGTGGAAGGCCCACGCGGAGACTGGCCAATTGGTCATGATGCTCCAGGAAAACATCACCTTCACCAGTTACTTTCGTTGCTACTGCATCGGGCGGAAGTACGTGAAGATCATGCACTACGAACCCCGCAACGAGTTCCTCGACCGCTACCGCTGCCACCACGACGTCAGTGACGAACTCATGCAGCAGATGCACGACTACGTCATCAAGATCAACGAGTGGTTAGGCTACGATTTCAATACCGTTGAATTCGCGGTACGCGACGGCATTCCCTACGCCATCGATTTCTGCAACCCCGCTCCGGATGCTGACAAGTTCAGCGTTGGTGAAGAGAACTTCAACTGGGTTATCGAGCACGCCGCCAAGTACGCCATCGAGCGGGCGCAGGCGCAGGAACCCGGCAAGAGCAACCTTACCTGGGGTAAGTTCATCTCCGAATCCGTTGCTGGCACCTACGATTCACGTCGATAGGGCCACGCCAGATTAGACTTGAAAGTCCCCCGCACCAATCTTTGGTTCGGGGGATTTTTCATTCCACCAAAGTGATCTCCTTCACCCAGAAGCCCGGATGCGCCACGGGCGTGGACACACTCAGCAACGTGCTCCCCGCGGGGACCGTTACTCCCCTCAGCGTAGCCTCAGCCCATTCGCGGGGGTAGACTTCCTTGCGTTTGGTACGGTCGGCGACGGGTATCTCCCGCGTCATTGCGGGTGGCAACTCCATGCTATAGGCCTCTCCCTTATCCGTTCCTACGACGATTTCGCGGGGGGCTTCGTCATCCAGGTGGTAGCGGATGTTGACGGTGTAGGCGCGGTCCTCAGACGTGGCGATCGGCCAGGCGGCGCCCTCCGGTCCCAGGTTGATGAAGTAATCATTTGCCCAGCCGTACTCATCGTTGAAGGTGGTCTTGCCATTAGGCTCCCCTTCGTGCGCCAGGAACCGTACGAGGCCGGAGGATGCATCCAAACTAATTGGCGGCGCGATGATGCCGGTCGGTGGAGCTACTTCCACAATCTTTTGCTGGTAAACTTTCATCATCTTTAGGAAGACGTCCGATTGACCTACGAGCAAGTCTCCGGAATTAGGGAGCAGCAAATCTTTCTGTTGTCCCGGATCCCGCTCCAGATCGTAGGCTTCGAAGCGGTCCGCCGCGCGGGCAACGAGGAGGTAACGACCATCACGGACGCTACCCGGGTAGCCAGTAAAGTCGTAGCCCTGTTTGAAGGTATAGATGTACCGGCCGTCTTCCGGCAGCGCTTCGGTAGCCGTTAGGCCGGGCAGTAGGCTGATACCATCTACATCTGCGGGAATAGATTCGCCGATGTAGTCCAGTAACGTGGGCAGTAAGTCAATGTGGGCGGCCGGGCGGTCCGTTACCGTTCCGTTGGCTGGGTGGTCGCCCGGAAAGGTGATAGAGAAGGGCACGCGCACGCTGCCTTCGTTCACCTGCCCCTTCGTCCCCTTCAGTCCCATCCGGAATCGGTCTCCGTTCGGTCCGTTGTCGGTGGAGAAAATGACGACGGTATTGTTCAGGACGCCGGCCGCGTTGAGCCGTTCCAGTAGGCCGCCGAGCCGTTCGTCGATGGATTCAATCATGGCGTAGATGCCGGTATTGTAATCGGTGAGTCCCCGCTGTTTGACGTCGTCCCAGTACTTATCCGCCACCTGCACCGGGGTGTGGGGGGCTTGATAGGTGATCATACTGAAGAAGGGGCGGTCGTCGTCCGCCAGCATGAAGGCGGCGGCGGAGTCTGTTAGAATACCCGTGAGGTCGCCGTGGAAGGAAACAAGTTCGTTGCGCTCGTTCTCCAGTTCACCGTCGAAGTAATCATTGAAGTGGCCGAGGGTAAAACCCAGGAATTCGTCGAAGCCTTGCCCAGCCGGGTCGTAGGGTTTGGTGGCTCCGTTGTGCCACTTACCGAAGAGGCCGGTCCGGTAGCCCGCTTCGCGGAGGTATTCGGGGATGGTCTTTACTTCGGCGGCCATCGTCTCGCGGCGGCGGGTGACGAAAACCGCCCCGGTGCGGGGGTGGTACTGTCCAGAGAGGAAGCTCGCCCGCGTTGGTGCGCAAACGGGGCTTACGTAGAATCTGTTGAACTTAGCGCCGGAACTTAACAGTGCATCCATATTCGGCGTCCGGATCGAGTCATTTCCGTGGAGGGAAAGGTCGCCTATTCCCTGGTCGTCCGTCAGGATGAAGAGGATGTTCGGTCGGTTTTCGTCTGGGTATTCCCCTTCCCTTTCCACGGCACCCGCGCAAGCGCCCAGAATGAAAAGCAGGAAGAAGAAAGGGAGTAAATTAAAAAGTCTCATCTCCACGAATGTACGCAGGGATGAGACTTTCGAAACGGTTTCGGAGCCGCTTACTTGATCACGTTGGTAAGATCGATCCCCATGGATTTGGCCCGGTTGCGCCACCGCTCGCGGGCTAGTTTTTGCATGTCGGAGCTGGTGTCCATCTCGTCCATGATCTCAAGTCCGAGGAGGGTTTCCATCGCGTCTTCCATGGTGACGATGCCTTCCATGCCGCCGAATTCGTCGACGACCATCGCGATCGGTTCGCGGCGTTCCAGCATGTTATTGATCAGATCGTGCAAGGAAGTCGTCTGCGGGATCATCAGCAGCGGGCGGATGAGTGTTTTGATGTTCTCCTGATCCTGATTGTTAATGATGGCCTTATAAACCAGGTCCTTCAGTACGTAGCCTTCGACCTGATCACGCGTCTCCCCGAAGACCGGGTAGCGGCTGAAGGGGCTGTTGTCGTACTTCTCGTAAAACTCACGAATGGTGAGGTGGGACTTAGCTCCGACCACCACCGTGCGGGGCGTCATCACGTCGTGTACCGTCAGGCTGTCGAACATGAGGAGGTTCTGCAGGATCCGGCCTTCCTCCTTGGCGAGTTGTCCGCTTTCGGTCTGGGCGTCGGCCATGGCCATAAATTCGCTACGGCTGAGGGCGCTGGAATGGGGATCGTCGCCGCGCAGCAACAGCTTTTTGATCTTATCGGAAATCCAGATGAAGCCCGTCCAGGTAAAAATCTTCACCATGATGTTGAGGGACTTCACGGTGAAGGGAGCGAGTTGCTTCCAGTAGGTGGCCCCCAAGTTTTTCGGGATGATCTCGGAAAGAATGAGGATGGCCAGCGTCATCACTACGGAGACGATGAGTTCGTAACCGACGGCGTAATCAATGAATGGAATCGTGAAAGCAACCGCATCTACCCCAAAGGCACCCGCCGTGCTGGTACCGACCATGATGGCACCGACCGTATGCGCTACGGTGTTGAGCGAGAGAATGGCCGTGAGCGGGGCGTTGACGTCTTCCTTAAATTTCGTCAGCAGCTCTCCGGTGCTACCACCTTCCTGCTGCTTGATCTGTACGTAACTGGGGGTAACGGAGAGTAAAACGGCTTCCCAGATGGAACACAGGAAGGAAAAGGCAATGGAGACGATTGCAAAAAACAGGAGGGTTCCCATAAGCAAGTGCGGACCACCAGGGTCGCTTTGTGGATATTCAGCACGCCACACGAGCGCACACGGATCATGGTTCGATCCAGTTACTAAGATAAAGCGTTCGTGCGCTTGGTGTTCTACTCAATGTAGAGTTTCTGAAAGGGCGCCGGTACGTCACCATTCCCCATTTGATTCAGTTGGCGCAGTCGCGTCGTAGAAATACCGTAGCGCTGCGCAATGGCGAACATAGTTTCCCCCTCCTGTACAACGTGGTAGGCGCGGGTGCTGGGCTGGTAAGCGGGGGGCGTATTTGCCTCCGGTTGTGGTTGCGCCGGCGCTAGCATCGCCGGTGGCGTTGCGTTCAGCGGCGTACCGCGGAAGGGATCTCCCTGCACGCTGGGTTGCGGGGTCGGCTGTGGCCTAGCGTAGGGCTGGGGCTGAGGGTTCTGGCGGGGCGCCGGCGTTACCCCACGGCCTTCAAGTTGGCTGAGGGTACGCGGTGCCGGTGCTGGGGCTGGTGCGGGCGTCGGGTCACGGTAGGCCGGCCAGGCATTGTTGTACGCCGAGGGGCCGGGGGGCGTGTAGGATGGCGCGGAAGCACCGTAACGCGGCTGTACCGTCCGGGGAGCCGGCTCAAACTCAGGTGGCGCGGGTGGCGCGTAGGGCTGGTTCTGAGGCGTATCCGGCAAGGTGAGTGGCTGCGCCGTCGTCGTCGGGGCCGGCTGAGAATGGTTACAGTGGTCGGTAATTACGCGTTGGCCCGCGTACAGGATATCCGTCGGAGACAGGTTATTGATCTGGCGAAAACGCTCTTCTGTATATCCGCTCAGATAAGCCACACTGGCTACCGTCTCACCGGCGCGAACGATGCGGGTCTTGCCATCCGTCTGGTAAACGGTCGCATTAGGTACGGGCGCGGCTGCACGAGCAGTGGGCGCTGCCGCAGGTGCCGAGTAAGGGGTTGGAGCCGGAGCTGAAGCACTAGTAGTTGAGCTAATCTTAAGGACCTGCCCAGGGTAGATCGTCGTACCCGACATTCCATTGATGCGTTGGATGGCATCCGCCGTCGTACCGTACTTCCGGCTGATACCGTAAAGGGTTTCCCCTTTCACGACGCGGTGGTCCTGGGTCGTTACCGTAGGTGCTGTACTTTCCCGGTAGGCTCGGCTTTCGGGCTGCGGCGCGGGCTGCCGGTAAGGCTGCTGAACGTAGGGTGTTGGTTGCGCGTAAGGCTGCGGCGCTGGCGTGACCCTTGAAGGCTCCGAAGGTGTCACTTGCGTGGACGGAACCGGGACATTGTTATAAGGATTGGACCGGACGACGGCGCCCGTCCCCGCAGTGGCTGCACCCTGCTTCAGGCGGGCACAGTTCTGTACGAGGTACTCCGCCAGTGGGATACCATTCACCGACCGGGCCTGGATGACGGAGCCCATGGAAGTCGTCCCGTTACTACCGAGGCGGCGCTCCAGCAGTCCGATTTCCGGAGAGATCCGGTACTGAATGAGCGGGTGTGCGCTACCCGGCTCCTTGTGTTGGATCAACAGTTCGGGAGAGCAGTTACCCGGTTCCGCTCCTTCCAGAATGACGGATGCTTTGGGGCGTTGGAAGCTGATGTCCGTATTAAGCTCCGCGTACCGCTGGTTGAGTTTGAAGCGGGTGTACTTGGAAGTGTAAATGATTTGGTCGCCCTGCTTTTGCATCACGCTGGCGCCCACAACGGGCGTCACCCGGAACTCACCCGTAAAGGCCCGGCGGATGATGAAGACCTGGTCCGACTGCGTCCAGATGCCCAGACTGAGATTGGAGGTCAGGCGGCTGTCGTTGCAGGAAAGGTAATTGGCGGGGATGGTGCTTTGCGTTTGCCGGCCTTCCATTCCCGTCTCCAGCGTCAGTACGTAACCGTTGGGGAGGTGAAAAGCGTAAGCGTAGTAGTCGTTATTCATTTGCCCCGAACTCGCCTCCTGGTATCGGATTCGGTCGGCGCAGCCATCCTCGGCGAAAATGTAAATGCTTTCCGCGGAAAGCGTCACCACAGCGCACAGCACTGCGGCAATAGCAAGGAGAAAACGTGTCATGATTTTAGATTTGGGATAAGTAAAGGTGGACGTAAACCTATTGGGAGTGTGTATAAAATAAGAAACACAAAGTAACAGAAATTTTCAGAGGTAAGCTCTCTACCTATTGCGACCTACCTCTAGCTGGGTTTGAATCGCGCCTACTCCGTCACATCCGTGTTAAGGAAAGCGCTACCCCGCCTGCGAGACCCGTCGCCTTATTATATTTGCGAAGCGTCGGAATCCGGCTAGCGAATTAATGTGGTAATGACCCTGCCACTCGTTCAGCCCCGGCCGCGCCTTATCAACAACCTCTCTACGTGAATTCATCACCGATAATCGGAAAGCACGGCTGGCCAAAATTGGTCGCCCTTTCTGCCCTCTGCCTCGCCCTCGTGGCGGGCATCGTGGTCGCCAGCCTTACCGCGATGGCCACCCCACCACCGGCACCGGCCCTCACCGAAGCGGCCTTCCCGATGGTCAAGCCCAACCTCCGCTACGGCGTGGCCCTGGATACATTTGACGTCCGGATCGACACGATCCAGAACGGGCAAACCCTGTCCGACCTGCTTTCCGATCAGGGGCTCACCGGCCAACAAAGCTTCGAGTACGCCAATACCTTTAATGGTTTGTTGGACGTCCGGAACCTCCGCGCCGGCCGCGCCTACACCGTGCTGAACAATCCCAAAACGGAAGGCCCCGACTACCTGATTTACCAGCCGAGCATTTACGAATTCGTAAAGCTTGATCTCCAGGGCCAAGGTGGCGACGAGCGCGTAAAACTCCCCGTCGAAACGGAGATCGTCTCCGCCGGCGGCACCATCGAAAGCAACCTCTGGAACGCCATGACCGGCGCCGGCATGAGCATCGCCCTGACCGACCGAATGGAGGATGCCCTGCAGTGGTCCGTCGACTTTTACCACGTCCAACCCGACGATGCATTCCAGCTCGTCTACGAAAAGAAACTCGTGGAAGGTGAGGTAGAAGCCGCCCCCGGCATGGTCAAAGCCGCCCGCTACAGCAGCAACGGAGAAGATATCTATGCTTTCTGGTACGAAAGCGCGGACACTACCCAATCCGGCTACTTCGGCCTGAACGGTGAACCGATGAAGTCCACCTTCCTGAAGTCGCCACTCCGCTTCAGCCGGATGTCCAGCGCATTTAATCGAACGCGTTTCCACCCCGTGCTCAAACGGGTGAAGCCCCACCTGGGTACGGACTACGCCGCTCCCCGCGGCACCCCCATCATGAGCGTTGCCGATGGCGTAATCATCGAACGCGGCCGCCGTGGTGGCAACGGTAATTTCGTCAAGATCAAGCACAACGAGACCTACACGACCCAGTACCTCCACATGCAGAAGTTTGAGGACGGCCAGCGCGTCGGTACCCGCGTCCGCCAGGGGGAGACCATCGGTTACGTTGGTTCCACGGGTTTGGCGACTGGCCCCCACGTTTGCTTTCGGTTCTGGGAAAAGGGCCGGCAGGTGGACCACACCAAGCTCCGCTTCCCCCCCGCCAAAACGATGCCGGATACCCTTATGCCCGGCTTTATCGAGCAGCGGGACGCTTACCTCGAGCAACTCAACGCCGTCGGCAATCCCCACCAGGATACCCAGCAGCAAATCATCGACGGGTTGCAACGGATGGAGGAAATGAAGGGTATCGGAGACGCCAAGTAAGCAAAAAGGCGATCGGCCCGTTACACTCTCAGCCGCCCCAAGTAGCGGCGGTAAATTCACATGCTCCGCGCCTTGCTCTATTTCCTGCTATCCTTATTTGTCCTCGGATGCGTAGCCGCCTACGTCGTGGTCGATCACGTCCTCCCCTACGCCATCCTGAAACCACGGCGGGTCGTCAATAATTCGTTGCCGGACAGCGTTGGGTTGGATTTTGAGCACTTTCGGCTCCAGTCCTCCTCCGATACCATTGAGCTAGATGCCATCTTCGTTCCGGCTACCGTTCCGGCCCGGGCCAATCTCATCATGTTGCACGGTATCGGTTCGTGCAAGGAGGTCTACCTCGGCACCCTGCCGCGGCTCTGCGAACTAGGCTACAACGTACTTCTGTGGGACCAACGCGCACACGGTAAGAGCGGCGGCACCTACGTCACTTACGGTGCCAAGGAGAAGGTGGACGTCTGTCGGGGCATTGATTGGTTAGAAAATAAGGCACCGGATCTCCCGACGGGTATTTACGGAAATTCCATGGGCGGGGCCGTTGCGCTGCAGAGCCTGGCCTTCGAAAAGCGCCTCCAGTTTGGACTCATTGAGAGCACCTTTACGAACCTGCCCGAAATCACCCAGGCTTACGGCACTCGCCTGAGCGGCTACGAGCTTCCGCGCTGGCTCACTGACCGGGTGCTGCGGCGGGCCGGTCGGGTGGGTGACTTCAAACCTTTCGCGATCCGCCCCGTCGACGCTGCCGTCGACATCACCCAGCCGGTTCAGCTCATCCACGGGGATGCGGATTCGAACATAAACGTCAGCCACGCCCACCTGCTGTTCAGCGCCCTTGGCTCGGCGGATAAGGACCTTTACCTCGTCGCCAACGGAGACCACGCCGATCTCTGGCACAAGGGAGGGGAGGACTACGAGGAAGTCTGGTACGGCTTTTTCCGGCGCATGGTCGCTAGGTAATCGGGCGGGTTCTTACCTTCCGGGTATGAACCGACGCAAAGCTCTCCAACTCTCCGCTGCCCTCCCCTTCGCCGCTACTTCCTGCGCCACGGCGAAGTCAACTGCCAGTAACCAGGGCGCTGCCGCAGGTGCCGGGGAAGTGGGAACGGGACCGAGCGCAACACCTTTCAACCTCGCCTTCGCGCCCCACGCCGGCACCTTCAAAGCCACGGCCGGCACGGACGTCCTGGACCAGATCCGCTACGCCGCGGACCAGGGTTTCACCGCGTGGGAAGACAACGGCATGCCAGGGAGAACGCCCGCACTGCAACAGCAAATGGGGGAACTCCTGGAGCAGAAGGGAATGCGGATGGGCGTATTCGTCGCCAATACCATCGATTGGCAATCTCCCACCCTGACGCTGGGGGCGGGTGAACACCGCGATAAATTTTTGGTAGATATCCGCAATTCCGTGGAGGTCGCCAAGCGTTGCAACGCCACCTGGGCCACGGTCGTCCCCGGCGTCCTGGACCACCGTCAGGAACCCATGTACCAATTTGCCAACGTAATGGAGTCCCTCAAGCAGGCGGCGGGCATTTTGGAGCCCCACGGCATCGTGATGGTCCTGGAACCCCTCAATTATCGGGACCACCCCAGTTTGATGCTGACCAAAGCTGCGCAGGCCTACGCCCTCTGTAAAGCGGTGGATAGCCCCAGCTGCAAGATCCTTTTTGACATTTACCACCAGCAAATCCACGAGGGCAACCTTATCCCCAACATCGATGCCAGTTGGGATGAGATTGCCTACTTCCAGATCGGGGATAACCCCGGCCGGAAGGAACCGACCACAGGGGAGATCAATTACCGGAACGTCCTGGCTCACATCCACTCCAAGGGCTTCACCGGTATTTACGGGATGGAGCACGGGAATAGTATGGACGGTAAGGAAGGGGAAGCCCGCGTCATCCAGGCCTATCGAGAGGTGGACGTACTGGGTTAAATGTTATCATTTTAAGTCATCGTTAAAGTCTTGGAGCAGCCTTTGGTCTTACGCAGCGCAGCAAGTAAGGTCAATGGTTCTCCTTTAGACTTGCACGAACTTAATTTTCACCCCAAAGCTGATAAGTTAGCCTGACCGGACCGCCACCCTTGGCCCGGTCCGGTCAGGCTATCTTATCTTAAGTCGGCCACCCTTGGGGTGGTTTCATCCAGTAGATGAATCTGAATCACCGGGGGCACGCTATTGGGTTCTCCAACCCTACGTCTTGGAAGGCTAAGCTTGGATTAAGCACCCCCGGTGAATTCTACTGACGACAAGCCCAAATAGCAGTCCATATTACTAGCATAATAAAGGAGAAGGGACATCGACAGTATTCAGATCAACTGCGATAAACAGTGTTCGAAGATATGAAGTATTCTTTCATCATGGGTATCGACGCCGCCGCCGGCAAGTTCGATTACCACCTCATGGATCGTCAAGAAACCGAGATTTGCTTTGACGAAGTTCAATTGGCCGGGCTCAATGTACAAGCTTGGTTCAGCCAACTCTGCCAGACGGTAGATTGTCCCGTCGACGGCGTGTTAGTGTGCATCGAAAACACGGGCGTATACAGCATTGGCGTGGCTTATGAACTCCACCTGGCGGGCGTAGCCGTTTGGCTAGAAGATGCCTTCCAAATCAAACAGAGTAGCGGGCGAGTAAACAGCAAAACGGATCGCCTGGACGCCATGCGTATTGCTCGTTATGGACTTCGAAACCATACTGATTATCAAGCCTTTGTCGCCGACGCTAAAATCGTCATCAACCTCAAGTCGCTCAACCAACAGCGCGGCCGACTACTTAAAGCTAAGAACCAACTGGCTAATGCTATCGGTGAAGAACGCCGCTACGTACCGACCGACTTACGCCCCACGGATGACTACTACGCCGATACGGAGGATGTGCTCAACCGAATCACTCAAGCTATAAAAGCTATTGAAGCTAAAGTAGCTAAACTCATCCGGCAGGACGCCCGCTGTAAACGCATGAATGAAGTTTTGACTTCACTGCCTGGCATCGGTCCGGTGACGGCTCTCAAACTAATGCTAAAGACAAACCTATTTGCTCGTGGCTTTGACCACCGCAGGATAGCTTCCTATCTAGGCATTGCACCTCATCAGAGGCAATCTGGAAAGCGACTAAACGAGAAGCCTCGAACGCGTAAAAACGTCGACAAAGCTTGCAAAGCCAGTCTGTATATGGGCATGCTACGTCATGTTAATAGCGACAACCGTATCGGCCACTATTACCGCCGCAAGATCGCCGAAGGCAAGCATCACAACTCAGCGATTAACGCTGTATCAAACATCATTTTAGAGACTGCCTGTGCTTGTCTAAGAAAGGATGAACTTTATGTAGAAAAGTTCGCCAAAAACTTGCAAACGTCATAGCAATCCAAGCGCCCGGTCCTGACCGCCAAGCGCCCGGGCTTGACCGCCAAGCGCCCGGTCTTAATCGAGCAGACATTATCAAAGGTGATTCCTAAGTCAGAGATAAGCGACAGAAATAACGCATGAGTATTTCCCACATAAGTTAAATCCCGGATTTTAACGCTCGCTACTGATACGAAGCGCAACACCCGGTGGGGGTCCACGTTTAAGCCTCGAATTGCACTTCGAGGGTCTTCGCGAGACCTGCCCCTTTTGAACTACGCCCCGGTTTCATCGTCATAAACCAACCGACATGAATTCCTTATTTGTTTTACTGCTGGTCTTTACCGGCTTTGCTTCCGCGGGTTTGCACGCCCAGGAAGAATCCCCCACCAACATGGCTGATGCGCTCGCCGCCGATGCCAGTACGAGTACCTTGCTTTCCGCCCTCAACGCGGCCGAGTTAACCGATGCGTTGAGTACGGACGGCACCTTCATCTTGCTAGCACCGACCAATGATGCCTTCGAGAAGTTGCCCGAAAGCACCGTTGCGGGCTTGATGGCTCCGGACAACGTGGATGCCCTACGTTCCCTCCTTCAGTTCCACCTTCTGAGCGGTGCCGAGGACGGCGGTGGCGAAATGGCCTCCGAGAAAATCGAGGCGGCCGGCGCTTCCGTCACCCGCACCATTGATTGTACGAACGGGACGATCTACCTGATCGATACCGTATTACCACCACCTCCCATGCAGGAGGAGGGTGGTGAATAATCGAGCCCCTGACCGAACCCGATGCAAAACCCGTCCCCCGGCGCCTTTATGGTGGCCGGGGGATTTTTATTTTGGGGTTATCTTCCCAAAAATTCAGCCCCCACGTGAGACCAATTGTCACCCTTACCTCGCTTTTCCTATTGCTTTGCACCTGCGTCAGCGCCCAACTATTTGCGCAGACGACGAACTCGGAGACGCCGAAAGAACTGACCTACTACCTGCCGGATCTGGACTACAATCCAAACATCACCACGCCGGAGGAATTTCTGGGATGGCAGATTGGGGACTGGCACATTAGCCACGATCTGCAGCAGGCGTACATGCGTTTGCTGGCCAGCCAGAGCGACCGGATGACGCTCGAAGAAATTGGCCGCAGCTACGAAGACCGTCCCCTGCTGAACCTCATCGTAACCAGCCCGGAAAACCAGGGGCGGCTAGAGGATATGCGCGAGCAACACTACTTCTGGAGCTCGCGGGGAAGTGGCGTGAAGGAGAGCGCCATCAATAACGTGCCCGCTGTACTGTACCAGGGCTTCAGTATCCACGGCAACGAACCGAGCGGGGGAAATGCCGCGCCGTTGGTAGCCTACTACCTGGCCGCCGCGCCTTATTCGGCCGTAGCAAAGGTGCTGGATGACAACATCGTACTCTTCGACCCCTGCTACAATCCGGACGGTTTTAACCGCTTCGCCAGCTGGGTGAACAGCCACAAAAACAAGACGATGACCGCCGACGGGGCCGACCGAGAATACAACGAGGCCTACCCCCGCGGGCGGACTAACCACTACTGGTTCGACCTCAACCGCGACTGGTTGCCCGTGCAACACCCCGAAAGCCGCGCCCGGATCAAACAGTTCCACGAATGGCGGCCGAACGTACTGACTGACCACCACGAGATGGGGAAGGATGCGACTTTTTTCTTCATGCCCGGAGAACCAACGCGGGTGCACCCGATGACGCCAAAAGTGAACCAGGACCTGACTTACAAAATCGGCCAATTCCACGCCGCCGCGCTGGATGAAATTGGTTCTCTTTACTACTCCGGGGAAGGTTACGATGACTTCTATTACGGTAAAGGATCAACTTACCCGGACATCAATGGATGTGTGGGAATTCTCTTTGAGCAGGCCAGCTCCCGCGGCCACCTGCAGGAGACGGATAATGGTTTGCTGAGTTTTCCCTTCACGGTGCGAAACCAGGTCACGACTGCGCTGAGCACCCTGACGGCCTTCGGCGAACTGCGCAATGATTTGCTGACCTACCAACGGGAATTCCTACAGGAAGCCTACGCCGGCAGCACCGGCTACCTCGTCGATACCGACGGTGACCAGGGCCGCGCCCGGGAGCTGATGGACTTGCTCCGCATCCACGATATTCCCGCCAAGCAAAACGGGGACGGACGTGACGTGAAGGAGATATTCGTTTACGAAACGCCGGCCTCCCGCGCCTTCTTTGAACCGATTACGGAGTTTGAGGACAGCCTCTTTTACGACGTATCGACCTTCGTGCTTCCCTACGCCTTCAACCTACCCTACCGAAAGGTGTCGGGTGGCCTACCGCGTGGAGGCGATTGGATGCCGACGGGTGGCACCACGATTGCGAATGAATTGCAAGGGACAGTCAGGGCGAAATACGCCTACCTGCTGCCGTGGGATGACTACTATTCCGCCAAGGCACTCTACCAGCTTTTAGATGAGGAATTGATCGTCAAAGTCAGCGACAAATCCTTTAGCGTGGAAGGGGAAGATTACGGACCTGGGTCCATCATCGTCCCGGTAGAAAACAACCAGGAGCAGACACCGGAAGAGATTTACGCAATCATTCAGCGCGTGGAAAGGGAAGTTGGCATCCCCTTCGTCCCCCTAGCCGGTGGACGCGTAAGTAAGGGACTGATGCTGGGTAGCCGCTCCGCTTACCAGACCCTCAGGAAGCCGGAGGTCGCCATCATCGTGGAGGGCGGCACGGCCAGCCTGGAGGTGGCTGACGCCTGGCACTTGTTGGACCAACGCTTCAACATCCCCGTCACCAAACTACCGATGGACCGCGTTGGCCGAACCGACCTGGACCGCTACAACACCATCATCATGGTGGACGGCAACTACGGTGACCTTGGGAGCGCCGGCACTGACGCCCTTAAAGAGTGGATGGGTTCGGACCGGGTGCTGATCACGCTGAAGCGGGCGGCCTACTGGGCAAAATCCGCCGGCATCTCGAAAGCTGCGGTGCGCAACGCGCCCAATCCAGATAAGGACGATGAAAGTCGCCGACCCTACTCACGCTACGCCCGCGATGGCGGCGGCAAGGTGCTGGGAGGTGCCATTTTCGAAGCGGAAGGAGATCTGAGCCACCCCTTATTATTCGGCATGCAGCGGGCAGATATACCTGTATTCAAGCGTAGTACTTTGTTATTTGATCTGCCCAACAACTACTATGCCTCTCCCCTCACCTTTGGGGATAATGCTTTGCTGAGTGGTTACTCTCCGCGCGGTTTTGAGGAAGAGTTAGCTGGCACGGCCGGTATCGTGGTGAGTGGTTACCGGGGCGGCCGCGTCATTAGTTTTGCGGACAACCCCAATTTCCGGGCCTTTTGGTACGGTACCAACCGGCTGTTCATGAACGCAATCATGTTCGGACACACCATCTCCGGGCGGGCGACGGAATAGCTTATTTACAGAAGAGGGCTTAAAAGGGCGCTCGTCCCAATACCCTTAAAATCACAAGCCCCCCCCTTTACTGGGTTGGGGGGATACTCACAAATCGTAATATGGTACTGGTTGCCTAGCTCACTCCTCGTTAAGCCATAATTCGGACAGACAGCTGACCAATCACCCGCCGGCTTTCTCAACATTACTATCACTACGTCGTTTTTGTGTCCATGATTGCACTGCTTTACGTTGGCATTACCCTCCTCACTATCGCCGCGATGGAGTTCACGGCCTGGGCGGCGCACAAGTACCTGATGCACGGCGCGCTGTGGTTCCTGCACGAAGACCACCACAAGCACGACCACGAGGACGATGGATTCTTTGAGAAGAATGATTCCTTCTTCATCATTTTTGCGGTGCCCAGTGCTTTGTCTTACATGATCGGCCTGAGTTGGCCAGGGTACATGTGGCTGACCTTTGTGGGGATTGGCATCAGTATTTACGGCCTGATCTACTTTCTGATTCACGACGTCTACATCCACCGCCGTTTCAAGTGGTTTAAGCACCTCGATAACAAGTATTCCCGAGCCATTTTGCGGGCGCATGGGCACCACCACGCCGTAACGGAAAAGGACGGAGCCGAGAGTTTTGGTCTTCTAGTGGTTGATAACAAATACTACGGCAAGCGCAAGGACTGGGACAAGTGATCTTATATACCTGAATCAAAGTGGTTTAGGGACAGTAATGCTTACCTTGGGCTACTACGGCGTCTACCTTGCATAGTTGGAAGCCGACTTACTGAATAGCCAAACCTCCAAAATCTTCCATTTCCGTGGATGATCGTTTACTAGACAAGATTGCCCAGCCCTTCAACATTGAGTTGGAGGAGCGGGAAACGATGCGGGAGATGATCGATGAGATTCTTCCCGCCATTCGCCCCTTCAGTGAGCCTCACCTCGACGATGAGGACAGTCCTCTCTTTTCCCGCAACTGGGTTCGGATGACCGACAACCCGGGAGATACCGTAGTGAAGTTGCACACCTTTAGTCGGACGGGAGAGATCATGGTCTCCAACGACGGGGAAATGGATTCTTTGAGCTTTAAGATCACCGATCCGAACCGCATCATCATCGGGGAGGCCATCCACCGCAACAGCTTCCTGTTTGAGTTGGCCTTTATGGATAATGATTTCCTGATCCTCGTCCGCCACGGCAACGAGCGCAACTTCGATAATAAGTACATTTTCTACGCCGTGGAACACATTGGTACCCGGCTGAAGTACAACGAGGCGCTGACAAAACTCGTCACGAAATACCGGAATAATGCGATGCCCTGGTGGCTCGTAGTGGTTGCCCTGTTGGTGATTGCGGCCGTGGTGCTGTACCTGACTTGATTTTTAAATGGTGACTTGACTTAGCCACCGTAATGGTTCCTCTGATGGCAGAGATCCAGCCAAGAATTTACCTGGCTTACTTTCAATATACCTCCGCTGCCATCCGGTAAGTATTGGCGTGGGCTTCAATGATGGTAGCTAAGCGTTCGGAATAGCCGCCGCCCATACTGACGGCTACTGGGAGGCCCCGCTTTTGACACTGTTCGAAAACGAAACGATCACGCTGTTTGCAGCCCTGGATGGTACAGGCTAAGCGCCCCAATTTGTCGGTGGCCAGGATGTCGACACCGCTGAGGTAGAAGACTATGTCCGGCCTCACCCGGTCGAGCAGGGAAGGCAAGATTTCTTCCAGTTTATCCAGGTAGGCTTTGTCTTCCGTGCCGTCCGGGAAGCCCACGTCCAGGTCGGAGGTCATTTTGCGGGTCGGGTAGTTTTTGGCGCCGTGGAAGCTGAGGGTAAAGACTCGGTCATCCCCCGCGAAGATGCTGGCCGTCCCGTTACCCTGGTGGACGTCCAGGTCCACGACGATTGCTCGCTGGATCTCTCCAGTATGGAGCAACTCATTAGCCGCGATGGCGATATCGTTATAGACGCAGAACCCTTCCCCGCGGTCGGCAAAACTGTGGTGGGTGCCGCCAGCGATGTTTAAGGCGACGCCGTCCTGAAACGCAAACCGGGCGCAGTCTAATGTTCCCTGTGCGATGACGCGACCCCGGGCGATCAGGTCCGGACGCATGGGGAATCCGATGGCGCGGATCTCCTTTTTGGAGAGGGTGTTCGTCTTCAGTTTATGCCAGTATTCTGCCGTGTGGGTGCGGAGGATGGCGTCCTCGGGTAGGGGTTCGGGGGCGAAGAAATTTGCTTGGGTGATCGTGCCCTCGTACAGCAATTGCTCCGGGAGTAGGGAATACTTTGCCATGGGGAAACGGTGCTTCTCGGGGAGCTGGTAGCGGTAGGTTGGGGAGAAGGCGATTTTCACGGATGGCGAGGAGGGCTTGGTACTTTGTGTACTTGTTTTCGCAAAGAAGTTTAAGGAGATAAAGAGGGATAAGAAGAAAGGTGCGGTGGGGATCGGCTATTCACTTTTCTGCTGAATCACCTGAGGAAATTATTATGGCTCTGTTTCGCAAAGAAGTATAGGACGGCAAAGAGGATAAAGAAGAGGGGTAAAATGACAATTGCTCTCTATATAGCTTCTTGCGTCGAAGAAATTTATGGTGCTTTGGTGCTACCGGTCCCGCAACAAGTTATCCTGCCAGTGGGAGTGGCCGCCGAGGCGGAACTTGGCGGGGATGACGTAATTCATCGACTCATTGATCTCAAGGCGGCAGAAGAAAGCTAGGTGGGGGAGCGTCTGTGTGTACGAGAATTGTTGCCCGCGGAGACCGTTGAGTACAGGTAGATTATTGGGCCAGCCAAAGATGAAATCTTCGCGGTCCACGAAACTTGGGGGGAAGGTGAATCCCTTCAGTTGAAAGGAAGGGATAGTCACCTTTTTGCCTTGCACCTCGTAGGTCCGGGAGGCAGGCTTTTCCCGCAGAAAAGGGGGGACTTCCTGGCCGAAGGTGGATATATTACGACCCGACACTTGGGCGGAAAGCGTACCGCACCACAATGTGGCAAGGAGGAGTAGTAGGAATGAGGAAGTACGGTAAGTCTTCATCAGCGCTTCTTTTTGTTGTCCTTATAGTCACGGAAGATAAAATCGCCGAGGCCTTGCAAGCCGGAGAAATAGGCTTTGCCACCGTTTGTCTCGGTAAATTTCTCGACGAAGCGGACGAGCCACGGGTCCTTGGCGATCATGAACGTGGTAACCGGGATGGAGAGCTTGCGCAATCTGCCAGCTAGGTTCAGGGTTCGGTTGACGATGGTGCGGTCGAGGCCGGCAGAATTTTTAATGTAGCGTTTCCCCCGTTTGATGCAGGTGGGTTTCCCGTCCGTGATCATGAAGATCTGCTTGTTGGGATTGCGACGGCGGCGTAGGATGTCCATGGCCAATTCTAGCCCGGCTACGGTATTGGTATGGTAGGGGCCAACCTGGAGGTACGGTAGGTCCTTCACCTCAATCTCCCAGGCGTCGTTACCGAAAACGATGATGTCCAGCGTATCCTTGGGGAAGCGGGTGGTGATGTATTCGGAAAGCGCCATGGCGACCTTCTTGGCCGGCGTGATGCGGTCCTCACCGTAGAGGATCATCGAGTGGCTGATGTCGATCATAAGTACCGTCGACATCTGTGCTTGGTAGTGGGTTTCGTAGACCTCCAAGTCGTTTTGAGTCAGTTGAAACTCGCCAATACCGTGGTTGATCTGGGCGTTGCGGAGGGATTCGGATACGGCCAGCTTGTCCAATGCGTCACCGAATTCGAAGGGCCGTCGCTCGCTCGTCCGCTCGTCACCCCGGCCGGAGAAACGGGTGGAGTGGTTGCCACGCTTCGACTTCTTGATATCCCCAAAAATATCCTTCAGTGCCTTTTGGCGAATCTCTCCTTCCATCTTGGCAGTAGGCACGAACGGCGGAGCTCCCGGCCCGTCACCCGGCTTGATGAAGTTCTTATCGATGAGCTCCTGAATGAAATCGCCGAGGGAGTAATCGTCGTTCGTCAGTTCGTACTGCCGGTCGAGCTGGGTTAACCACTGCAGTGCTTCCTGGACATTGCCGGAGGTATGCGTCAGCAATTCCTGGAAGAGTTTGAGGAGTTTTTCGAAATCCGTTTCGTCGCCCTCCCCCGGTAAATAGTTTCTAAAGCGCCAGCCTAGCATAGATAGTTACTTGTATATGGGCAAACGACGGGAGGCCGGGATAGTTGAAGGTGAGTATGTCGGGCAAGGTCTCAATCCGTAAGTGTTGGAGGTTTCAGCCGAATCGCTCGCTTCACTGTTAGATTGTAGCCAGCGCTATTGTCAGCGCCCTAACTATCTTGTCCGCTCATGCGACATCTGTTCATCTCCCGAAATCTTGCACCGGAAAGTCCACTGCGGGCATTTGCCAAAGCACAAGGATGGGCACTTACCGATCGATCGCTCCTCACCTTCTCTCCCCTACCCTACGATCCGCCGAAGGATGCAGATATCTGGTTTTTCTACAGCCCCCGTGCCGTGGAGTTTGGAGTGGGAGGGTTGCGGGATGTAACCTCTAATCCAGCCGTTGCCGCTCTGGGGAAGGGTACGGCGACGGCTCTGACGGAACACGGAATTACAGTGAATTTTACCGGCACGGGCAGCCCGGCCGCGGTCACGAATCAGTTTATTCACCACTTTGAATCTGGACGAGTTTTCTTCCCCCGAGCTCGGCAATCGCGGCTGAGCGTACAGACTGCGTTACCGCCAGAATTTCAAGTGATGGATGCCGTTTGCTACGACAACGTCCCCGTCG
This sequence comes from Lewinella sp. 4G2, assembly GCF_001625015.1. Lineage (NCBI taxonomy): Bacteria > Pseudomonadati > Bacteroidota > Saprospiria > Saprospirales > Lewinellaceae > Lewinella > Lewinella sp. 4G2. The sequence continues at coordinate 194,076 of NZ_LVWJ02000011.1, forward strand.
CGGAAGTACCCCAAGTCATTGCCGACATTTACGTCTTTACCAGCCCGCTGAATGCGCGTACCTACTTACAAACGCACACTTTACCGGAGAAGGCTACGGTAGTAGCCATCGGGCCAAGCACCGGCGGCGAACTCGCTGCACTACGTATAAATCATCACATTGCGGCGAGTCCTTCGGAGGAAGGAATCATAAAGTTATTGGAAACGCTGAAGGGCTAACCTACCAGACATTATCACTCCCCCCCGGCTCCATCTCGCCAGTTTCGACGAAGCTGTTGATCTTGGGTTGAAGGATCCAGGCGCCAATAACCAGCAGGTAAGTGAGGATGGCGTAGCCGGCGACTTCCCCACCTTTCGCGGGGCGCCCTAATTCTACTGATTTAAGCGCCTTACCGATCCAGTAAGCGGTGTAGACCTGGGCGGCGAAGGCAATGAGGCCTCCGATTACCAGGACAGGTAGCAGGTAGAGCAAATTTTTGATATATTCTTCGCTGGGTGAACCGCCCTCTTCCAGTCCCGCTATTGTACCAATAAAGCTCATCAAGAAATAACCTACACCTCCGTACAAAGTAATCGTGGCGATGAATTGGCCAATGAGGGAAGATCTGACGGAGCTTAGTTTTAGGTTCGTTCCCAGCGGCAGTTCCGTAGAGAATCGGTTGGCGACGGACCAAGCCCACACGTAGTAGACAATCATTCCAAGCAGGGTAAGTGCGGCAAACCCAATCAAGTAGGGTGTGGCTGCGGAGAAGTCCGTAAAGAAGTCCTGAATCACCTCACTATCCTCCTCCTGCAAACTCAGCACGGCGTTATTGACCTTAGCGGATACAAAGTAGCCGTATAGTGTAGGTAGGAGAAGCAGGCCTCCGATGACGTAATTTTTGGCGCGTAGTACGGCTTCCATAGGGTGGTATTGTGGTGTGCTTGTTTGAAGGCTAATTTAGGGAGGCTTGTTCTGTTACTACTACCTCTTACGATGAAGGTAGATTTGAAATCGACGAAATACCTATTAAAGCCGTTACTAGGGTAAATAAGAGCCCTTATCTTCCGGCAAATCCATCCTATGGGACGACCACCAATAGCCAAGCAACACCTAAGTATCGACGAGTGGTTAGCCCTGGAAAAATCCACCGGCGAACGCTACGAATATCATCTCGGGGAAGTATTTGCGATGGCGGGTGGGACGCGTGCACACAGTCTCATCAGTGGGAATGCTTTTTACGCACTGGAGGAAAACACTCGCGCTAAAGGCCTGCCGTGTGAAACGCATGCGTCTGATTTGAAGATTGAGGTGAGTTCTAAAGGCCACTACGTGTATCCTGACATGTTAGTCGTTTGTGAGGAGGTAAAGGAATCAGACAGCGTTGCCGGCGCCATCACCAACCCCCAGTTGGTCATCGAAGTGACCTCCGAAAACTCGGACAGCTACGATCGTGGCGTCAAGTTTCGCTACTACAGCCGCCTGCCTTCCGTGCTGGAATATCTGATCCTCGATCAAACACAAATGGTCGCAACGCTTTACCGGCGGCGCGAGAAAGACGCGCTTTTCGTCCGTGAGGATTTTGAGGGCCTCGAGGCTACACTGGAGTTGCGCAGCGTGGAATTGGAGGTACAACTTGCTGTCTTTTATCGGCAGGTGGAGTTTGCGGTGCAAACAGAAGAATAAACGCTACTCCCGCACGTAAATCCGGTGCACCCGCTGCCCAATCCCCGTCAATATCTCGTACGGAATCGTCCGGGCTGCCGCTGCCAGTAATTCAACCGGATGCTCCGGACCAAAGATGACCGCCTCGATCCCTTCCCGCAGTAGGTGCGGGTCGTGGTCCGTCACGTCCACCATCGTCATGTCCATACAGACGGCACCAACCGTGGGGGCTGCTTGGCCATTGATCAAAACGGAAAATTCACCCTCCCCCGCCAAGCGCGGCAGACCGTCGGCGTAGCCGATGCTGAGAGTGGCAATCAGGCTATCGCGCTTAAGGATGCCACGGCGATTGTAGCCAATAGTCGTTCCGGCCGGGTAGTTACGCAGCAGGGCCACGCGCGTCGTGAGGCGGAGGGCCGGCTGTAGTTCCGTAGCCAGGGTCGCATCGCCAATCCCGTACAGACCGATGCCGAGGCGGACGGCATCCAACTGCAACTTCGGCCAGCGGGCGATACCGTTTGAGTTTAGTACGTGCAGTAGTGGAGTGTAACCCAACGCCGAGGTAATACGTCTGGCCTCCCGCTGGAAACCCGCAAACTGCTCGCGCGTAAAATGGTCGTGTTCCGTTGCTTCACTCGCCACGAGGTGGGTAAAGATGGAATTCACCACGGGCATTTTTGGTGCGAAACGAATACTGTCGGCGGCCTTTTCCAGCGGCATCCCCAGGCGCGCCATGCCCGTATCCAACTCCCAGTGAACGGGTAGGCCCAGTTCACCAGCATGGCGTAAATCGTTTACGGATGCTACAACGGGCTCCAGGTCAAAATCCAGCATTTCGGCAAATTCTTCGCGTTCCGGGTTGAGGACCATGATGGGGAGTTGCACGCCGCCTCGCCTCAGTTCTCTGCCCTCGTCGGTGTAGGCCACGGCGAGGTAGTCGGCACCAGCTTCCGCCACGGCGCGGGCGATTGGTAAACTACCACCACCGTAAGCGGAGGCTTTGACCATCACGATCATTTTTGCATCTACCCGTTGCTGGTAGGTCCGGAAATTGTGCTGGATCGCGCCGAGATCGATGCGCAGATTCGTCCGGTGCTGGTGGCGGCTGAGGGCTTTGGCGACGCGCCCGAGTTGCTGATGGCTGGCGCCCTTCACCAGGATCGGCAGGCTGTTGAAAGCGAGCTCATCCAAACCATTCAGCAGCGCCTCCGTGGTTGGAAAAGTAGCGGTCGCGCGATCCCGAATTCCTGCCTCGTGCTCGTCCCCCACCAACATCAGCGTATCCACGTATTCTTCCAGCAAGTTCATCAGGGCGCTGCCGCGGGTGCCGGGGGAAGTGGGCAAGTGATACGGTTGCAAACTTCCTAAAATGAGTTGCACTTTCCCACTAGAACCCTGATTTGCAGCAAATTGGAGGGCCGCTGCCAACGCGTCCAAATCATTGGAATAACTATCATTAATGACGGGCCCGCCGTGCAATCCCGCGGTCTGCTCGAGCCGGTTCTTCAGGGGGAGTAATTTGCTGGAGGCGTTCCGTAAGGCTTCCGGCTCCATTCCTAACCAATAGGCGGCCGTAAGGGCGGAGTAAGCGTTCTCCCGGTAGATCCGTGGCAACTTAGGCAGGGCGATGTCCAACTCTCGGCCATCGATGACCAATTGGTCCAGGCCGTTGCCTTGGTGCACCAATTCCAGGTTACTACCCTTCAGCGCCTTGCGTACCTCCCGGTGGGCTTCGTTAACGACGACGAATTGGGTCGCGGAAAACAAGCTAAGTTTCTCCCGCAATTTTTCTTCCCGGTTGGCGAATCCGTCGTCGTGGGCCGCGCCAAAATGAGTGAATACCCCCAGCGTGGGTTGGATGATCCGCGCCAGCTTTCCCATCTCCCCCGTTGCGCTAACGCCCGCTTCGAAGACGGCCACCTCGTGCTCCGGCCGCAACTGCCACACGGAGAGGGGGACGCCAATCTGGGAATTGTACGACCTGGGGCTGGCACATACCTTGAACTGTTTGCTCAGTATCTGGGACAGCCAATCCTTGACGATGGTTTTTCCGTTACTGCCGGTGATCCCCACGACCGGGATGTCGAACTGGGCCCGGTGGTGAGCGGCGAGGGCTTGGAGGACTTCCACGGGGTCCGTGGCGAACGTCACCCGGTGCGCTCCGTCCATATTTAGCACCTGCGGCAGCGCCTCATTCTTGTGGGAAATTGGGATAACGAAATGCTCGACACCCGCCTTACCTAAGTCTTCGACGAAGGAAACGCCGTGGGTCTTGCGGCCGGGCAGTGCGAAGAAAAGCGTCTGCTTCGGGCGCGTAACCCGCCGGGAATCGACGACCAAATCGAAGCCCGCGTAACACGCGTAGAGCTCGGCAAGATTATCGGGATGGTAGTTCGCTTCCACCCCGCAAACTTACCGTAATTTGCGCCAAGCCCGTAGTCCTTGATCACGCTAGTGGTGGCCTTGGACTACAGACTGTAGACTACAGACTGTAAATGCAAGTACCGAAGATCAACGCCGCCGTAGACCATTTCAGCGAGTGGCTGACCACTGAAGCCGCCGAGCAGTACCTGCCGCTCTTTGAGACCCAGCAAAACTGGCAGGACCACTTCAACGTGGAAGCCAAAAACCTCGCCGAGGTGTACGATCTGGCGCTCGACAGCAAAACCAACCGCCGCCACTACCGCCGCGGGGGCTACGACCCGAAGACCGCCATGCTGGCCATTCTCCGAACCCAAACCGAGTTCGCCCGCGATGCTTTTCGCGACCTCTTCAGCGAGGACCGGGACGTGGACGGGCGCGTCGGCCGCTTCGAATTCTTCATCAACGAACTCTGGAACCGCTACCGGGACGCCCACCCCAAAGACCGGACACCGGACCACTACCACCGCGATGATTACGCCATGGCTTCCCTCTACCTCATGGGCCAGTACCCGGAAATTTACGCGCCCTACTCTACCGAATTGCTACAATCCGTCTGCACGAAACTCGGCGCCAAAGCTATCCCGGAAGCCGCGGATTTTGGGCGCTACGTCAAATTGCTAAAGACGCTACGTAGCTTCCTGACGAAGGACGAAACGGTGATGGCTAATTACCAGGCGTTACTGCGGCCGGGTGACTACGCTGGTGAATCCGCGCTATTGGTGTATTTGTTTTTTAATAGCTTGAACGGAGACAATTAATAATATACCGCCGGCAACCCGTCACGAGCTTGCGAAGCAAGCACGTAGCTTGCCTTGCCCCGGAGGGGTAAACTTTGTAGCCCGGTGTTCGCCAAAGGCGCGCTCCGGGTTTTCGATAAAATGATTTCAACACCACCCCCAAACATCAACCAAACCCCAGCGTTCGATACCGTATGGCAACACCCCCCGCCCCCATCCAGGCCGTTTTAGACGACCCGCAGATGCACCTTAAAGGCACCGACGTTTGGCTTCGTCTCCCACTGGGCCGCGCCCTCATAAACGAAGTGCTCGACGCCCGGCCGCCGGATACGCCGGTGAAGGACCTGTACATGGATTCTGATCCGGGTAATTTGATCCACCTTCACTTGGAAGCGGCCGCACCGGTCGTAGGCAGCATCAAACGCCGGCTGACGTTTAAGCCCGGCCCCGCCGTCAAGTTTCCGGACCAACCTTGGTTGCACCTGGAGATCACGGAAGGTTTCAAGTTTATGGATAAGCCCGTCATCCGCCTAATGCAGAGCACCATTGAAAAGAAGTTGCCGAAGGGCATCGAATTCACTTCCAGCCACCTGCGCATCCACGTCCCGGCCATGCTAACCAACGCTGGTTACCAACAGCTCGTCCCCCTCATCCAGCACCTGGAAGTCCGGGGCGGTGACGATCAAATTATTTTCCTCTTCAACCTGAAAGCCTAAACCATGCACCCCGTACAGAAACACTTGATGGAGACCGAATTCAGCGGGCTAGAAGGCACCGCCATCGAAGGCACCATCGCCCTCAGCGACGAGTTGATTAACCTGGGTATTATGGAAGCCCTCGCTAAACTGAAGGCTGCGGGCCAGGAAACGACCGCCAAGGGAACCACCGAAGCCGCTGGCACGCAAGCGGCCGCCCAGGCGGAAGACGCTGAAATAGACCCAAAGATCTTCTTGAAGAAACTCAACGTAGATAAGCTGCACTACCGCACGGAGAATGGCCGGATGTTGGTGGATATCAAGGCTAATTTTGGGTAGGTTCATTGGAACTCCAATCTGGAGCCCCGACCTCCGGTCGGGGTTTTCGACGTCATTGGGAATTCAACAATCTCCAATTTTAGGATTGAGCAATTGCTTCCAACTATCTCGAAAAGCACTACAGCATATTTAGCTCGCTTTCAGCCCTTAACCTACCCCGACCAGAGGTCGGGGCTCCACTACCGCGCCCAAGCCTTCAGTAAAATATCCCGCAAAGCCTCCACGTCAATCTCCTCCGCCGAATTAAAGTAATGGCAGCCGTACCGAGTGCGGTCCGCCATGTCCAGGTAGCCGCCGTGCTCAATGTCGGGGGCGTAGTTAAAACAAATCCCAAGCTCACCCGCGTTATTGGGGTTCTTCTTACTCGGCACCCAGAGGTAGCAGATGTTGCGTTTACCGTTGAAGAAGGGAGAACCCCAGGAGATTTTCTCCTTCACCTCCGGCAGTGTTTCGTGGATGAGTTCCCGCAGGACGAGCGCAATCACCTGCTGGTTTTCGGGCAGGCGCTGGTAGAATTCGTCGAGTACTTGGTCTTGGTCTAACATGAGCATTCTGTTCCCGTCCTCCGGACGAGATTGGTGGCGGTTGTGGAGACTCAAGAAACGAATTTTGGTGGATTGGGCGAATGCTAACTAACTACGAAACGATCAGAATATGATCGTGGCGGACTGCGCAAAAGCCCGACCTAGAGGTCGGGAGCCGGGGATTTCCCCAGGGAGGCCGAAGAAATCCCGACGGGACGTCGGAAACCGCTCTCCTCTTATTCTCCTTTTCCTCCCTTACCCTCTTGTCGAAAACGAATCCCGACGAGACGTCGGGAACCATTACCGATCCGCATACTCAAAATGCAGCTTCTCCAACCGCAAGGCCAGCCCCGCTAGGGCCTCTTCCACCTCCCGCAGATTAGCGCCAACGACCTCGGCGTAAGCCTCCTCCACAAAGAGGTGCTTGCCGATCTCCGTTAATTCTTCGGGGCCATTTTCTTTGATGGCCTGCCGCTGCTGGCTGATGTAGCTGGTGAGTTGTTCGTGTCGTTGGTCCCAAAATTTTTCGAGGACGCGATGGGGTTTCTTCCGGATGACTTCGGTCCGTTCAATCAGGGCTGTCTTCAGGGGGAATACACGATCGGTTCCGTTAAAATTAACTTCGATGGTATTCTCCTTCGGCCCCTTCCGGCCGCGGATCCGGTTTACCAAATTCTTCTCCTCATCGTAGAAGTTGACGCTGCGCATCTCCTGGTTGTCCAGGCTGCGGAACTGGTCGATGCTGACGAGGACGCCGCGGAATTGGCTGAGGTCCTTTTCCAACTGGTAGTAACTTTCGGCGACGGGCAGCAGCTGGTTCTCTTCCACCACGTGTTTGATGCGGGTTTCTTCGTGGACGTCCTTTTCAAATTCCGCCACTTCCCGCTTCAGACTCTGCAGGTTGACGGCGACTGAGTAGCCGTGTTTACGGACAGCCTCGACGATCATCTCCCGGATCACTTCACGTTGTTCCGGTCCGTTCCACAGGCAGTGTTCCATCAGAAAGCAGTCCATCAGATTCGTGCGCTGCCGCTGGTGCAAAAATGCGGACGTACGCAATAACCGGACGATCTTCTTCCAGCGCCGGTCGTAGATCCGGATCTGATTGGGCGCATTATTGGGTTGTTGGTTGTACTGCTCAATCTTGAAGAGTAACAGCTGCAGAGTGTTGAGGACTTCAGCCGGGACCTCTACCGCATCGATTTGCTGAGACCATTCGTCCAGCTCCGCCTCCGTTAGTTTGGTTTCGGTGGGGATGTCGTCCTGGTAGACATCTTTGGTATCCACCACCATCTTGACGAAGTTCTCGTACTGGCGGATCTTCCCCAATTCGAGGCGGACAAGGAAGCGGTCCCAGATCGGCGCCAGGTTGGCACTCTTCGGGGGCAGCTCATTGGATGCCGTGATGATGCCGCGGATCCCCACCTTGACGTCCTCCTCCCCGTTGCGGTAGATCTTTTCGTTGAGGATGGTCAGCAGCGCGTTCTGGATGGCGGGGCCGGCCTTCCAAATCTCGTCGAGAAAAACAATGTTGGCGCCCGGGAGGTAGCGATCGGTAAGGCGTTCGTACTTATCCTCGTCCTTCAGCTTCTTAATAGAAATGGGTCCGAAGACTTCGTCCGGCGTAGAGAACTTCGACATGAGGTACTCAAAACTCACCCCATCCCGAAAGGCGTACTTCAGCCGCCGTGCGATGAGGGATTTCCCTACCCCCGGAGGGCCTAGCAAGAAGATGGATTCACCCGCAACGGCGGTTAGAAGGGCGAGGCCCATCGCTTTATCCCGTTCGTAAAGCCCGGCGGTGAGGCTGGTGAGGAGTTGCTCGGTGCGGGCGCGTACGCCTTGGTTAGTGGCCGTTTCCTGAGGAGGGGTTTCGATCATGGGGGTGAAACGATGGCCTTCGGATTTAGTTTGGTGAAATAAGTAATACGAAGATCCCTCACTCCTTGGTTTGCCGAACTTAGTAGTCCAGATCGTCAACCAGGAAACCCCTGACAACCACGTTGACCGTAGTTTGGCTGGAGAGGCTGCGGTTGCTAAATCGCATCTGCTCTCCACCCCGTAATATCATCACCGGGCTGGAAAGGCTACCAATGATGGGGCGGGTGTCATGGTTCGACATAGCGTAGCGGAGGCGGGTTCCCTGGCGAGGAGATCCATTACTACCGGTGATGGCTGACATATCTACGTCCATGCGCTCCAGACTAGACGTACCGTTATTATCCAGGATATTAACGTGCGTAACGATGAAGTAACGCCCCGTAGGTACGGTAGTGAAGGAGGACGGGTTGCTGCCGCCAGTCCGGGCCCTTCTCAGGATTAAGCTCGAAAAGGATTCACCCACCCGAATGAAATTCGTCTCCCCACTGTAATACTCCGGCTCCGAAGGCGCGCCGCCGCTTTTCTCGAGGGATAGTACTTTCCATTCGGCACCGTCGTAGCCTTCAAACTCACCGCTGAGCACGTTGAAGCGCATCGTCCCGGCGGTAGGCGTGGCACCATCGTTACCGACTTTAATTTTACCGTTGACGTCGAGGGTTTGTTGCGGATTCGAGTTGTTTACGCCTACCTGGGCGGAGAGTACTACGGACACAAAAATTGCCAGGAGGGTGATATAGTATCTGTTCATGGGAATGGCTTTTAGTGCTTTATTTTTAAAAATATCGCTTTGTTACAGCTGCCCCGTTATAAGTATTGTAAGTCATGGCTTACAACACCTTAATGAGAGGTCTTAAGGGTGAAGATCTGGCGATGACTTTTGCGTATCCGTAAGCGACAATGGTTCCGGCGCTTTGTGATGATTACCTTAGTCACCGCTCCGCTGTAGATTGAATCATTCAAATTTCCCGCACCATGGCAACTAAGACATTACTCGCAAACCGCGAAATTCACCGTTTCATGTTGATCGCAGCGCTAATCTATTCGGCGTCGAACGGCTTATTCGCTCAAGACTGTGCCAATGATGGCACCCCGCCAAGCTTCAGTTGCCAAAGAGCAGTGGTTGATCTTGACGTCAACGGCGAGGGTGATATTTTGAGCACAGACGTCTCTGATGACGTAATGGATGACTGTACGCCCATCACCAGTGAGCTAAGCCAAAACCTCTTTGCCTGCGAGGACTTGTCCTTCATTCTGTACAGTAATAACATGGACGAGGACATCTCCGAATGGTCCTCACGTGGAGGTAACTTTGTCAATGCAGAAAGTTCCGGGGACTGGGGAGGCATTTTTGACGAATACTGGTCCTTCCAAGCCGACAGTGTAGACCGCGCGTTGACGATGTACAAATCCAGTGGTGGTGATCAAGTATACTGGGACTTTAACCTGCAAAACACTAGTGGGCAGACCATTACTTCCTTTACGATCACTTATGATTTGGAGGTTCCCTGGGTACGAACTACCGGATCCTTACGCACTGCGCAAGTGGTTTGGCAAGAGCGCATTGCGGGTGGAAATCCAGTAAGCATTCTGGGTAGTACGTCCCCAATACTTAATAACCAATCTACCTCGGTCATTGCAACCAGTTGGTTGACCGATGCACAAATGGATGCAGCTAATCTGAGCGCCCGGAGACTGCGGTTCCTTGTCACTAATCTATCTCTTGCGCCCGGAGACGTTTTTCCCCTGCGGGTAACTTCGATCAATAATAATCCTCGGCGGAACATGAACCACGGTATTGATAACCTGGTCATAACCACCAATCTTGGGACCACCACAATTCTAACTGTTGCGGATGGTAACAACAATAGCGACGACTGTTCAGTGGACGTGGATGTCTTCGATGTTACGGCCCCGCAATTGACTGGCCCCTGCCCCGAGAATCAGACAATAACCGAAGGGGAGGCTTTGGATTACTTAGCCCCTACCTACGTGGATAATTGTACCGACGTGACGGTGGTCCGCCTTTCCAACCCGGATTTTAGTCCTGGTAGTATGCCGGGAGTAACAGGTACACCCTTCCAGCTCGTCTACGTTGCTACTGATGCTGTCGGCAATACTAATACTGATTGCAAGTTTTCCGTCACGGTTAACGAGAATCCTGCATTACCCGTCGCTTTGGCTAATTTTTCCGGTAAAGTCGATAGTAAGGGTGTCACCCTTTTCTGGGAAACGTCCACCGAAAGTGATAATGAGTACTTCACGTTGCTACGCTCGGGTGATGGGCAGACGTTCGCACCGTTAGCTACCGTCCCGGCGGGAAATTACCCGGGGGCGGCACAGGCCTATACTTACCTCGATGAAGAACCTGGCACCGGAACCGTTTTCTACCAGCTGACCCAGACCGATCTCGACGGGCAGCAACGGCAGATCGGCACCATAGTGCAAGTCCAGATAAATTGTTGCCACGGTCGATTGATTGAAGCGGTGTACCCCAACCCGGTGCAGCAAATCCTAAACATTCGGGTTCCTCAGGGTAATTCGCAGTCTACTCGCCCCGAGCTACGGCTACTCGACGCTAGTGGCCAGCAAAAAAACACCAGTATTAGCGTTGAATATAAAGAAGATCATTTCACAATTGACTTAGGTGCATTGCCCGTGGGCCTCTACTTCCTTGAAATTCGCACCGGAGGCCTGCGGGAAGTCGAAAGGATCGTCAAACAGTAAAGCTGGAGCCACGTCAAGGAGTGAGGTAGTGGACTTTGCTACACAGAGTTTAGAAACCCGCAAAGGAGACGAAACAACAGCCATACACGTTCCTCAGACCCTACCCGTATCGGAGGACTGAAAGTGTAATGACTAGTGTGACCTGCCATCACCGAATAAAAAAAGTTTGCTGACGGAGAGTACCGACTCCTAGCCACCCGCCCAAACGCAAGAATGGCTACCAAAAGCAAAACTGCTCAGGGTAGCCATTCTCAAGACTTGTCGATTGCTCCTAACAACCAACGTATGTTTTAAAAGAGTTGGGGCAGGCCGTGGACCTAGCGCTCACCGTACTTATCCAAACGGTAAGCTGCTTTGAGCTTCTCCTTGCGGCGTAGGACGCTTGGCTTGGTGAATTCCCGGCGGTTACGCAGTTCGCGGATGACGCGGGTGTTGATGGATTTGCGCTTGTACCGCTTAAGTGCGCGGTCGATGTTTTCTCCTTCTCGGACGTTGATGATTAGCATGCAGTCAGCATAATTTTAGTGGTTTCTCGGATGAGAATTTAGGAATTGGAGCGCAAAGATAGGGTTTTTTCGGTTGCGGGAAAGGGTTTGGTCTTTTTGAATTGGATTTTTTGCAGAAGCCTTTACTGGGTTTCAGGTCTCTATAGGTATTAAGTAATCCAAATACGGTGCTTTGGTATTTTGGTGCTTTGGATCCAACGCACCAAAATACCAAAGCACCAAATCACCAAATCACCAATCACTCTGCCTTAGCCAACGTAATCCCAAACGTACTCCCCAGCCCCACCGAGCTCCTAACGTTGATCGTCTGGTGGTGCGCCTCAATAATGTGCTTGACAATACTCAGGCCCAGGCCGGACCCACCCTTCTGCCGGCTACGGCTCTTATCCACCCGGTAGAAACGGTCGAACACGTGGGGGACGTGCTTTTCGGGGATACCGATTCCGTTGTCCGCTACTTCACAGAGGATGTAGGTCTCCATGTCGTAAAAGCCAATCTTCGTGTGGCCCTGTTCGTTGCCGTACTTGAGCGAATTATTGACGAGATTGATAATTACCTGGCGGATACTCTCGCGATCGGCCCTTACCATGAATCCTGCGTCAGCGCCCTCTTTGAATCCTAACTGTACGCCCACGTCCTTACTCTTGAGGTCCAACTCCTCCAGTACTTCGGCGGCTAAATCGCGGATGTTGAAGACCTCCATATCGAGGATCAACTCCCCACTCTCCAATCGGGAAATGGCGCTGAGGTCTTCGACGATCGTTTGCAGCCGCTCCACGTTGCGCGCCGCCTTGCGGAGGAATTTGCGAACGAATTTTTGGTTGTCCATCACCGATTCGTCATCCAGGATGGTATGGAGGTAGCCCTGAATGTTGAAAATCGGCGTTTTGAGCTCGTGGCTGATGTCCCCAATGTAGCGGCGGCGGTACTTGGCGAAATCTTCGTACTGGTTCATCTCCCGCTCTTTGACGGCGGCCCATTCCTGGACCTCTTTCTCGACGTCGTCAATGATGGGTTGGTCCAGCACGTTCAGGTCCCGCTTAGCTTCGGCCCCTACTTTTTGGTTGTGGATGGTCTTGTAAATGAGTTTGATCTTGCGGTAGATGTACCGGTCGAGGTAACTCAGGACGATTAGGTAAGAGCAGATAAAGCTGCCCAGTAAATCCAGTGGCAGCACCCACCAAACGAAGTTGGCGCCCATGAACCCCGCCAGCAGTAAGACGACCCCACCATTGGCGGCGGTAATGGCCAGGGCCGCACGGGTAGCAATTTGCCGGGGTGTACTGTTTTTCAATCTGCTATCAGCATTACGATCGGTGAAGGGGAAACGTGCCATTCCTTAAAAGACAAATTTGTAGCCAATGCCCTTGATGGTCTTAATGTAGTGCTCCCCTAACTTTTCCCGCAGTTTACGGATGTGCACGTCGATGGTTCGGTTACCCACGATGACGTCCGTGCCCCAAACGCGGTTGAAGATCTCATCGCGGCTAAAGACCTTTCCCGGCTTTGACGCCAACAGCGTGAGTAGGTCAAATTCCTTTTTGGCCAGCTCAATGGTTTCCTTGCCCCGACGGACAACGACTTGCTCGAGGTCGATCACCAAATCGCCGATACTGATACTGGTCACCTCTTCCTGACTCTCGGAACGTTCGTTGCGGCGGAGTAATGCCTTGATGCGACTCAAGAGTACGCGGGGGCGGATGGGTTTGGTGATGTAGTCATCCCCCCCATTATCGAGGGCAGCGATTTGGGAATAATCCTCCTCCCGGGCCGTTAGAAAAGTAATGATGGTGTTCTTGAACTTAGGTTTCGCCCGGAGCTGGCGGCAGACCTCTACCCCATCCATGATCGGCATCATGATGTCCAGCACGATGAGGTCCGGCTCCACGGCTTCGGCTCTTTTGAGCCCTTCTTCTCCGTTGGAGGCGGTAAAGACTTCGTAGCCCTCGCGGGTAAGATTGTACTCCAGGATTTCGAGGATGTCGGGCTCGTCGTCCACTAAAAGGATCTTACCGGAAGTAGGGGTACTGCTCATCTTGCGTTAATTTTCGGAAAACACTAATCGCATAGTCCAACACAAATCTAGCCGATATCGTTTCCCTCGGGGTTAACTCACCGTTAAGCCTCCATTCCCGTTAGCTATGAAAACACTCTACTTCGTCCGCCACGCCAAGTCCAGTTGGAAAGACTTCAACCTGCGGGACCACGACCGGCCCCTCAATTCCCGGGGCAAGCGCGACGCGCCGAAAATGGCCGCACGCCTCGTCGCCCTGGCGGGAGCACCGGATGGCTTACTCACCTCCACCGCAAAACGCGCCAAAACCACCGCCCGCAGTTTCCGCGAAGCTGCCGGGCTAAGCAAGGACGCCGTCTTGGAGCGGGAAGAACTTTACCACGCCGCGCCCCGCGAAATCGAAGCGGTCATCAAGGAACTTCCCGCGGATTGGGATACCGTTTTCGTCTTCGGCCACAACCCGGGTTATACGGACTTAGCCAATCGGTTGATCAATAATGGGTACATCGACAACGTCCCCACCTGCGGCATCGTCGAAGCCACCAGCGACGTTGCAAAGTGGAGAGATTTCAAACTGAGCGAGGCACGCCGGGGCCGGTTTTTGTATCCGAAGGATGGGGGGTGAGTGTGCTGCCCATTTCATGGTCTCTACTTGATAAGGACTCCTCCTGCACTCCAGTTTCCTTAATAGTACTTTGGTGCTTTGGTATTTTGGATCAAAAGCACCAAAGCACCAAAATACCAAAGCACCACACCCTTTCACCGTAAAATAGCCCATGCTCAAACCACTCCTCCTTACCCTCCCCCCCCTACTGTTCCTCGCAACCGCCTGCACCACCGACACCCCCGGCCCCATCCCCGTCGACGCTGACCGACTCGTACCCATGCTCGCCGAGATGCACCTGGCCGAGTCCCTGGTTACGGAGGTCCCCGTGGTATTGCGGGATTCGATGCGGGAGGTATTTTACGACGGCGTCCTTTCGGAGCACGGCAGCACGCAGGAGGAATTCGATAGTTTGATGTGGATTGTCCGCCAGGAGCCGGCGTGGGTGGATAGCCTCTACGTCCGCGCCGGGGCCTATCTGGCCGAGCGTTCAACGCAGCAGTAACTAGGGGTAGACAATAAATCTTAAGCTCCCCACCAGTTGTTGTTCGGTTAACGTATCCAGGGTCCTTATCTTCGCCGTCCTATGTCAAAATTCGTCGTCTCCGCCCGCAAGTATCGCCCCGTCAAGTTCGATGAGGTCGTTGGCCAGCAGCACGTGTCCCAAACACTGAAGAATGCGCTGCAGACGGACCACCTCGCGCACGCCTTCCTCTTCTGTGGGCCACGGGGAGTGGGTAAGACAACGAGCGCACGAATACTGGCCAAAGTCCTGAACTGTCAGAACCGTACGGAAGACTACGAACCTTGCAATGAGTGTTCCAGTTGCGTATCGTTCAACAATAATGCATCCCTGAATATCACGGAGTTAGATGCAGCGAGCAACAACTCCGTTGATCACATCCGTGCCCTCACCGAGCAGGTTCGGTTTCAGCCGCAGGAGGGGGAATATAAGGTGTTCATCATTGATGAGGTCCACATGCTCAGCCAGGCGGCCTTCAACGCTTTTCTAAAGACACTGGAGGAGCCGCCGCCCTACGCCATCTTCATTTTGGCCACGACGGAGAAGCACAAGATCATCCCCACCATCCTCTCCCGGTGCCAGGTCTTCGACTTCAAACGCATCCAGCCGAAGGACATCATTACCCACCTGCAGGACATCTGCCAGCAGGAAGGGATTGCCGCCGAGGATGACGCCCTGCACATCATCGCTCAGAAGGCGGATGGCGCCCTGCGGGATGCGCTTTCCATCTTCGACCGCATCGTTTCCTTCAGCGGTAAATCAATCACCTACGAGGCCGTCATTGAGAACCTCAATGTGCTCGATTACGACTACTTCTTCCGCGCCATCGACTACGTGCTGACGGAAGACCGTTCGGGAATGCTCCTGCTCTTTGACGAAGTGTTGCGTAAGGGTTTCGATGAAGACCTCTTCCTCAACGGTCTGGCCGCTCACGTCCGCGACCTACTCGTTTGTAAGGAGCCCAAGACGCTCAAACTGCTCGAGGTTGGGCAGCGTTTGCGCGATCGGTACCAGCAGCAGGCTACTATCAGCCCCGCTAACCTCTTGCTCACCGTTTTGCAGATCTGTAACGAATGTGATCTGGAGTTCCGCATGGCCCGCAACAAGCGGCTCCACGTGGAGATGAGCCTCCTCAAAATGACGGCGGTCCGGCGGGCTTACCGGAGTGTCGGTAGCCCGGAGGTATCCCTTCCCCCACCCAACCCGGCACCTGCGGCAGCGCCCGTATCCTCCGCACCAAGCGAGGAAAAAAAAAGCCCTGAAGCCACCCGTACCGTAGCCGCAACCGGCGTGCCCGGCGGTGAATCCGTGGCCGATACCAGCGACCCAACGCTGGACGCCCCTACCCCACCTTTGGCGCCGACCGCCTTTAAAACGGTGGATCTCGCGGCAATGATGGCGGCTACCAAACAAGAGTTGGAAACCGTGGACGAGCGCGAGTATCCGGCTCTTAATCCAGAAAATCTGGAGGCAGCGCTGCAGCAATTTCGCAAGGATAACGCCGGCTCCACCTTCGTACTCATGCTCGGCCAAACCGTTTCGGAACTCGGGGAGAACGAGGTAATTTTCAAGGCCGGCTCCCAGCGCGTCATGGCCACCCTGCGCGGAAATACCAGCCTGATCAAATTCCTGCGCGACCACTTCGGGCAGCCGACCCTGGCCATGAAACTGGCCGTGGATGAGACCATGAAGCCGGAGACCACCCAGGTAAAAAAGCGCCTTACCGCCCGCGATAAATTCCTGGCCATGCGCCAGAAAAACCCCGAGATCGACGACCTCCGCAAGCTCTTTGATCTTCGCCCCGAAGAGTAGCCCCGCCCACCAAAATCGAGGCTTACGGCATCTGCCCGGCAAGCAACACCAATCATCATGTCCAACAAAAAGACGCGTCGGGAGACCCCCGCCGTGAACGCCGGCTCCATGGCCGATATCGCCTTTCTGCTCCTCATTTTCTTCCTCGTCACTACCACCATCGCCGAAGAAAAGGGCGTCCTCGTAAAATTGCCAGAGTGGTCCACTGATGAGATCACCGAGCCGTATCCGGAGGAAAAAGTAATGACCGTGCTCATCAACAAAGACAATGAGCTCCAAATTGAGGACGAGTTAGTGGCGCTGCCGCAGGTGCGGGGTTTGTTGGTCGACCACCTCCGCAAACCGGGGGCCCAACCGGGCGAACGCATCGTATCCCTCCGCCACGACCGGGGGACGGCCTACGCCAAGTATCTCGCCGTATACGATGAACTGAAAGCCGGCTACCACGAACTGTGGGACGAGCTATCGCTGAAAAGATATGGGGTCCGCTACGACCTGCTGGACAAAGCTCAGCAAACGGACATCCGCCAGGCCATCCCAATGGTCATCAGCGAAGCGGAGCCAACGGAGGTGTAAGGAAGGCGACCGGACGGCGGATTAGTCGGACATCCCCTCAGCCTCGGATAATGTGTACTTTGGCTAGCCGTTTCCTTTTGGTTTACAGTAAGTTTGAATCCACCAATCCTCCTTCCCATTGCGCTACCTATCCCTGTGCTTACTTGTTAGCCTACTGCTAAGCGGAGCCAGTGCCTTTGCGCAGTCAGTAGCGGATACAACGGTTTCCCCCTACCACCTTTCCTTAAAGCGGGAGGCGATCTACCTCGGCCTGGGGACGTTGATGACCGGCGGCGCTATTGTCTTTCAGGAGCGGGTACCCGAAACGCTCCTGGGCCAACTCCAAATCCAGGATTTCGGGGAGAACAACTTTCTTGACCGCTCCCTCGGCGGCCTGGAAGAACGGACGCCGGCCCGCAAACTCAGTGATAAGTTCCTGAACTTCAACGCCGGCCTGCCCCTGGCGCTCGCCCTGGGTAAACGGACGCGCAAGGACCTCCCTAAAATTGCTCTTCTCTACACCGAAACAATGGCCCTGACGGGTGGGATCACCGGCCTGACTAAGGTCACCTTCCTCCGCGCCCGACCCTACGTACTGAACGACAATTGGGACCCGCAACGCGAATTGAAGTCCGGAGACCGGGCGAGTTTAATCTCCGGCCATACGTCCCTTTCCGCCGCAGGAACCTTCTTCTTCGCCCGCGTCTTTGCGGATTACTACCCTGACAGCAAATTGAAACCCTACGTCTGGGTACTGGCGGCGGGCTTACCGGCGGCAACGGGTTACCTGCGGATCCGTGCGGCGAAGCATTACCCAACGGACGTTCTGGCGGGCTACGCCGTTGGGGCTACGGTTGGTTATCTGGTGCCCGCGCTGCACAAAAAGGCCATCTTGCCGCGCGGGCTACGGGTGAGCGGTGGCGCTACCGGTGTGTACCTGAACTACCGATTCTAGGGCGCAAACCTTAATAGGAGGCTCTACCCCACGGCCAACGGCCGACAAACTAGCGTCAGCGTAAATCTTTGCTGGACAAAGGGTAGATAACAAGCGACAAACTAATTCTTATATTTGCAGCCGCTTAGCGGAATTGGGACTGGGAGGCCCCGATGACGTTAGCGCCGGAAATTCCTACAAAGCTCCTTCGGGGGCTTTGTTCGTGTAGGCCGGCAACTTTTCACCCTTTTTCTAATGCGAGGGTCCCGCCAATAAATTTCGTACGGCGGGTCCGCGCGAACTTAAATTTTTTCACTATGCAAGGCAAGGGAATTATCAAATTCTTCCTTGTGGTTATGCTTCTGGTGACCATCTTCCAGTATTTCTTCTACATCCCGACCAACTCGGTTGAAAACGATGCAGCAGATTACGCCGAAGAGACATCCGGAGAAACCGATGGCAAGGAGTTCCGTGACGCACGGGCCTTATACCTGGACAGTATTTCTGACCAGGAGGTATTCAAAATACCTTTACTCAAATCCTACACTTATAACGACCTCAAGGCCCAGCAGCTGGCCCTCGGTCTCGACCTCAAGGGCGGTATGTCCGTCGTTCTCCAGGTCGACCTTCGGGAGTTCATTCGAAAGATGGCCCGAAACTCAAAGGACCCCGCCTTAGAAAAAGCAATAGAAGAAGCCTCCCAAGCTCAGAAAGCTACCCAAGACGATTACATCTCCCTCTTCGCAGACGCGTGGGAAGCCAACAAAGGAAGCAAGCGCCTCGCGCCTTTCTTTAGCCGCAACGACGCCCTGGCCGGTGAGATCGATCAGAACACCTCTGACGCCGAAGTCATCCGCATCCTGCGGGAGAAGGCAACGGAAACGGTGGGCCTCACGTACAACCTCGTGAGCCGCCGGATCGACCAACTCGGTGTAGTCCAGCCAAACATCAACCTCGACGCCGAGCGTGACCTCATCCTGGTCGAACTACCCGGTGTGGAGAACTCCAAGCGTGCCCGTTCGATTCTGACGACGGCCGCTAACCTGGAATTCTTCGACGTACTGCCCATCGACAACGCAAGCATTCAGGCACTGATTGCCGCCGACCAGGCGCTCGATCGCCGCGCCAAGATCGCTGCCGGCCGCGACAGCAACTACGTTGAGGAAGTAACCTACCGCCTCGATACTTTCTACAAGTCTGATGACCTGGGTAACCTGACCGATGAGATTGACCGCGTTGATTCCATCGAAACGACGAACCAGACCGCCGGCCCGATCTTCTCGATCTTTAGCCCCAACAATGGTAACCTCGGCCCCGCCGTGCTTGGTATCGCCACCAAATCCAACCTGGAAAAGGTGAACGAGATGCTGGCGGACCCCGAAGTAGCCCGTCTCTTCCCCCGCAACGCTACCTTCCGCTGGGAAGCCAACGCGCTGCCCGGCCAGGACGGACAACCTTCTGACCTCTACGCGCTCTACCAGTTGAACATGCCCCGTAGCGGTGAAGCTCCCCTTTCCGGCGAGTACGTAACTGACGCGGACGCTGGCCCTCAGCCCGACGGACAGATCGCCGTAAACCTCGGCATGAACTCCGAAGGTGCCGCTATCTGGGCGCGCATGACGACCGAAGCCTCCAACGCTGGCAACCGTCAGGTGGCCATCGTACTGGATGATCGGATCGTATCCGCTCCCCGCGTTAATGGCCCCATCACCGGTGGTAATACGGCCATTACTGGTGGATTCAACGTAGAGGAAGCGCGTGACCTCGCGAACATCCTGCAGGTAGGTCGCCTACCCGCTCGTCTGGACGTCGTTCAGGAAAGCATCATTGGCCCAAGCCTGGGTGCAGAGAACATCCGTAGCTCCATGATTGCCCTGATCGCTGGTTTCATTTTGGTTCTGCTCTTCATGCTGCTTTACTATGGTGGCGCGGGTGTGGTTTCCATCATTTCCCTGCTCCTGAACCTCGTGTTCATCTTCGGTATCCTGGCCAGCTTCGGTACGGTACTTACCCTTCCCGGTATCGCCGGTATCCTCCTGACGATCGGTATGGCCGTTGACGCCAACGTGATCATCTACGAGCGGATCCGCGAAGAACTCCGGATCGGTAAGACACTGAAGAACGCCATCGACGATGGTTACAGCAACTCTTATTCCGCCATTGTGGATGCTAACGTTACGACGCTGCTTGTAGCCGGTACGCTCTACTTCTTCGGCGTAGGCCCGATCAAAGGTTTCGCCGTCGTTCTCGGTATTGGTGTACTGTCTTCGCTCTTCACGGCCGTATTGGTCAACCGCCTCATCATCGAATGGTGGGTCGAGAAGTACGGCAACATCTCTTTCTGGACGGGCTTCAGCAAGAACCTCTTCGCCAACGTCAACGTGGACTGGATGGGCAAGCGGAAGATCGCTTACGCACTCTCTGCTTTCCTCGTACTCGGTTCTATCGCTGCCATCGTAACCCGTGGTTTTGACCTCAGTGTTGACTTCCAGGGTGGTTACAGCTACATCGTCGCCGTGGATGGCGCCGTGGATGGCCAAACGCTACGCGAGTCCCTGACCGCACCGTTCGACGGAAACGCCCCAACGGTTAAGGCCGTGGATGGTGACAATACCTTCAACGTTGTAACGAAATACCTCGTCAACGAGACGGACCTCGTCAACGGTGAGGAGCCACAGGAAGTCGTTCTCGCCGCTCTCTACGAGGGTGTAAAGGACGCTACGGGCAATTCCGCCCTTACCCTGGAGGACTTCTCCAGCACGGAATCCGCCGGCACGCGCATCACGAGCGTTAGCAAGGTTGGCCCGACGATTGCCGACGACATCAAGAGCTCAGCCTACTGGGCGGGTGGTATCGGTCTGCTGTTCATCGGTCTTTACCTACTGGCACGGTTTAGCAAGATCCGTTACTCTATCGGTGCCGTTGTGGCCCTGTTCCATGACTCCATCATCGTGATGGGTGTCTTCGCCCTCTCCTGGGGCCGCCTTGGCTTCAACATGGAAGTCGACCAGGCCTTCATTGCGGCCATACTGACGGTTATCGGTTACTCGATCAACGATACGGTGATTGTGTTTGACCGGATTCGTGAGTTCCTAAATACCTACGTAAGCCAGGATAAGACGACGGTCATCAATAACGCCATCAACAGTACGGTATCCCGTACGGTGATCACCTCGCTGACGACGGCGCTGGTAGTCCTGGTACTCCTCCTCTTCGGTGGTGCGAGCATCAAGGGTTTTGCCTTCGCCCTGTTGGTGGGTATCATCATCGGTACCTACTCCTCCATCTTCGTCGCTACCCCGATCGTTCACGATCTCACCAGCGATAGCGAAGCCCGCGAAACCGTTGTGGTTAGCGAGCCCGCTACGACGACGGTGTAAGCAATTCCTCCCAATTGCTGACGGCAACGTCACCAACGCCCCCTCGGTCTTCGGACGGAGGGGGCGTTTTTCATTGTCGAGTTGCGAGTTGCGAGTATCAAGTTGTGAGCGTCGCCACTCGAAACTTGCAACTCGAAACTTGCAACTCGAAACTTGCAACTCACTCCGCACCTGCGTCAGCGCCCAACTGTTTGCGTACGGACAGCGCTTCTACGGCAACGGCGGAAAGAATTAATGCGCCCCCACCGATGGCGGATGCGTTGGGATATTCACCGAAGAAGAGCACCCCCAACAGAATGCCGTACACCGGCTGTACGCAACTGAGGAGACTGACCGTGCTGACACTGAAGAAGCGGAAACAAGCCAGGAAGAGGGTGTGGCCAACGGCGGTCGTCAACAGACCGAGGCCGATGAGGAAGGGGATGGATTCGGTAGTAGGCACAGCATCGAAATAAAACCACACCGGGGCAACGAGTACGGTGGCGATGACGGTTTGGTAGGCCATCACGACGGTGCCCTGCAGCTTAGCGATCTCGGTCTTGACGAGCAGATTGCGGAAGGAGTAGATGAAGGCAGAGAGCATCCCGAGAGCGAGGCCGACGGTGGCGCCATCCGCAAAGCTAAAACTGGGCGCCAGCAGATATACCCCACCAATCACCAGGGCGGCTAATAATAGGTGACGGGGCACGAAGGGCTTCTTCAATACGATTGGTTCCAGCAAAGTTGTCATAGCCGGATAGGTAAAGATGGCCAGCATCCCGATGGCTACGCTGGATAGTTTGAGCGCATAGAAATAGGTTACCCAGTGGGCTGTCATCAGCACGCCGGAGAGCACGACCACCCCGAATTGCCGCCGGTCCTCCATCCGGAAAGAATACCCTTTGTACAGGCAGAAGGCGATCAACAGCGCACCGCCAATAGCTGCCCGCCACCACACCGCAACGATGGCCTCCAGGGGAACGAAACGACCAAACACACCGCTCGTGCCGATGAACATCATCGCAATGAGGATCTGGAGGAATGGATTGACGCGGGGTTGGTCCGACGGGTTGATAGGCTGAATATTTTGCCGCAAAAGTACGCAGTTAGCTAGCGGACTGAACGACTATAGCTTTCGTTGAAACACAAAAAATAGCATCCCTAGCACGAAGGCCAGTCCGGCACCCCAGATGTACCAGGAATTAGATGACGGTGTAGCCGCAACCGCCGCCGGCGCACCGTAGTAAGTTAGCGCGCCCCAGTAGTAGGGCGTCCGTAAGTAGGAAGGGACCGTAGGGTCGTTCAAGTAAGCGAGTTGGGCGGATTGAAGGGCGCGAGGCACTGTCTCCCCGGCGTGGAGTTTCGTGTAAAAGGACTCCATAATACCCGCCGTCGAACGGTCATTAAGGCCCCAAAGGGAAGCCACCACACCGGAAGCACCTGCAGCGGTGAAAGCTCGGCCAAGGCTGAGTACACCCTCGCCGCTGGCATCCTGACCGATATTGCTGTAACAGGCGCTGAGCGTGACCAGCCGCTGCTGCGCACGCAAATTATAGATATCGCTCAGGTAGATCGTAGAATCGGCGGTAAGAATGCGTGGGTCCGACGAAGCCGTATTCGACGCGTACGCGTGGGTAGCCAAGTGGACAATGTCCGCGGATTGAAGTCCAGCAATCATGGCTGCGCGGGAAGCTGCATCTCCGGTAGTGATCGAGGCATTAAAAAGCTTTTCTAGTGTCTCCATCTCCGTCTGGCTGGATTGTAGCACGATTTCTCCGTCTCCCTGAGGTTCTGTGTAGGGCGCAAAGGCACTCAGGAGGGTACGTTGGATCGGCTGATCAGCTTTTTCCAAAGTATGAGCGTACACTGCGGCAGACTGACTGTAGGTGATTGGGTGGGCGACTAGGTACGGCGCATCTTCTTCCCCTGGTCCTGGAACACGAGGCAAAGCGGCAAAGGGAAGAAAAGCCAGGATACCATCAGGAATTATTAGCAGTGAATAGTCTTGCTGCAGTCCCGTCCCAAGGAGCAGTTTTTCTGCTAATGTGGTCCCCCAAAACAGGTAGCCATTCGACTCTTCAGCGAAGGCTTGGGGTGAACTGAATAAGCCTAACCACTGCTGGACATGTTGAATGGTTTTCTTAGTGTTCCCCAACTTATGCAATGTGGGCACTCCCCGTTCAATAACGTAAGCAAAGACTTCTTCCTCCCCAACGAAGTATTGCACTGCATAGTCGATGTTGGATTTATCCAGGTTATTGATCGCGGTGGCAAGATCAACCGAGGTCGCACCGGAGACTACCGAAAGCGTGTTCGGGAAACTGCGGCTGACCTCTCTGCGGAAGTTACTCAGGCTATCCTGCAAGATGTTGATGCGAAGATTCAATTCACTATTCCCATCGGTTTCCTTCGCGGAGAGGTCCGTCCGCATTTCAGTCAGCCGGAGAGCATAGTCGTCCAATGCAGCCAGAACGGAATCTGGAAGCATTGCCCGGCGGTCGTTTTCAATCAAGGCCTCTTGCAAAAGGACGGCGCGGCTCCGTTCAAAGAAATCGAACGCTCTGAGGGAGTCCCCCGTACGGTAACAAAGGGAAATAGCACGCTCGTAGGTACCACGCACCTGCTTCCTCCAGAACAGTTTTGAATTGGCGGCCCCTACCCCCTCCTGGATTAAGTCCGTTAGGTCCCCGGCTTTGGCGAGTGCGTCGATGGCTTCGGTCAGCCGGCCATCCGCTTCGTAAGCAATGGCGAGGTCATTGAGGTAGATCAGTAAATCACCCTGATAAACGGAATTTCTCATTTCCGCCGTGGTAGGAAGTGATCGCTCGTCCGTGGCAATGAAGTTGGGGACCAGGGCATTCATCGCCAAACGGATTCGCTGGATGGCCTCGGCAGCGTTTCCTTGGGCTTTAGCCAATTCCGCTCCGTTATCGTAGGCCTGAGCGATCAAGTCCGGATAGCCTAAACGGAGAGCCAGCTGAAGATTTTCTGTGTAATTCTCCTCCGCATCGGTTAGACGCTCACCCTTTATGTTATTGAGTAATCGAAGGCTGAGAGCGCGGCTCAATCGTTCATCATCGGTCTTACGAAAAAGTGGTACTAATTCTTTTAAGAGCCGGCGTGAGGTTTCGTAGTCCGCCGACTTGTAGGCAGCATTAGCCAGGGCCAATCGTGCATCTTGATATTTGTAGGCACTACCTAACTCCTCAAAAACTTCCGTAGCCTGGCCGTAAGCTTCGGCTGCAGCAGAGAAGTCCTCCATTTCCATATATAGGTCGCCAGAGCGGCTGAGTGCATCCGCCAGCACTTTCGGAAAATCAGCAACGTTAGCGTCTTCCGTTACGGCTTGGTAAAAGGCTTCCGACCGCTTATAGTTACCTAAATATTGACTGGTCAACCCAGCCTGCACCGCACTTTTCAGCCGGCGGCGGGTAGCGTCGGGATGGTCAACCTCAAGAAAGGTCGCCACCGCTTTGCTGAAATATTCGTTAGCCAACCGCCACTTGTACTGCCGTTGGTGGAAGATGCCCAGGTTGTGGTAGGTCTTACCCAGCTCTAAGCCAGGTTGCTGACCCGCAAAGAGGCGCTCCTGCGTTTCTGCCGCCCGGCCAGCGTAGGCGATGGCGGCGTGATAATCCTTCTGCGAATAATAGTAGACACTGATATTATGGTAGGCATTACTCAACGAATCATCCAGCGTACTGCAAGTGGCGTAAAGTTGGCCAACGGGCTCCAAAGTAAGTGTTTCTCCGAGTTCCTCTACCGTTGGGCACTGCCCTACTAGCCAGCACGGGAAAAGCAAAGCAAGAAGGGCATAGTACGATCGGACCATAGCGGTGAATTAGCCCACAATGTCGGGACTTTCTCGGAGCTAGCTATTAGTATCCATTCCGTACGGCCCTGGACCCTTTCAAATACCTTGGCCTAATCCTGGCGCACAACCCTGAGTACCCGCGTCTCCAGGTCATTTTTGATGACGATGAGGTAAGTCCCTGGCTCGTCAGTACCCAGTTCCACGTTCAGGGGCTGGCCCGCTTCTAATGGCGCGTTGTCCACCCGGTTAAGCTCTTCGCCGCTGAGGGTCAGGACGCGAATGGTGTACTCCCCTTCCGGGCTATCGGCGGTCACCGAGACCACGGAGGGTTGTTCATCGTCGCAAATGCAGGCGGAGTAAGGAGCGGCGGTGCCGTCATTACCGGGGTCAGTCATTTCACATACATCTTCAATATCCGGGATTCTACCGTTGAAGATGAAGGTTCCCAACTCGGCGGAGTTATCATAAGCATTATTCAGGATTTCCGTGCGCAGTGCCGCCGCGCTCAAACTGGGCGTCATGCACAAATGCAGAGCGGCCGTGGCGCTGAGCGCGGGGGTGGCCATGGAGGTTCCCGTTTTATTTCCCAATCCTCCACCGGGCAGCGCACTATTGATGGCGGTTCCGTAGTAGGAGATATCGGCGAATGAAGGATTGTAATTGGAGTAGGGGGCCAAACTCAATTCAGATACCCCGTCAAAATCAAAAGCGGCGACGCTCATGACCGTATTGGAAGTGTATGTCGCGGGAAATTGATCATCAGCGACCATGTTGAGTGAATCATTACCCACTGCTGCAACGACCAAGGCACCATAAACCGCGGCCGTATCAATTGCTCGGCGCAGAATATCACTTCCCTGACCGTAGAAACCCCAGCTGGCGTTGATCACATCCGCTTCATCGTAGACCGATGCCTGCAGTACGGCACACGCAGCATTGAAGACAGTGCCTACCCCAAAGTTATCGTGCGTTTTGTAGGGCATGATCTGTACCGTACAGTTGTCACATTCGCTTACGGTTTGGGCGACGATTCCCGCTACGTGGGTGCCGTGGCCATGGCCATCGTCTGGGTTGTTGTTACCGTCGACGAAGTTCCAACCGATCAAATCGTCGGTCTGGCAGTTGCTATCGTCATCTTCTCCGTCACCCAGTGGGTCGTCGTTCTTGTACAGGTAGGGCTGGAGCGTCGGGTGATCCAAGTCCAGGCCGGTATCCAGCACGGCCACTTTCACTGCCCCTGCGGGTGCATCGGTAAGAAAGGCCAAATCTCCACTCTGCAGCGGGCTGGTTGGCGCATTAGGGTTACTGAGCAGTTCGTCGTAGGTGAGTACGTTCAGTTCGATGTTGTCTACTTCTCCGGATTCCGCTCCGCTGTTGGTGCTGCTCCCCAGGACGCGCTCCAGAATATCCCCGGGAGGGCCGAGGGGCTGGCCAGTGGCCTCGTCGAAAAAGACACCGCCGCCCATTGTCCATACCTCCAGGCGGTCGCAGACGCAACTCTCTACGGATACGATGTCAAATTCGGCCCGAATGGCATCCCGGATGGCCGGTGTAGCTGTCGCCGCGAAGTCCAGAACTACTTCGAAGGGGACGAAAGGCATTGCCAATGAGTCCACGTTAAAGGGGATGCCAAAGTTGGTGAGTTGCTGCCCGAAGTAGATTGGGAATGTCGGCCAAGCGGGGCGGTCCGTTCCCACCGTCACATCATCCAAAAGCCAAAACTCAATGTTGGTGGCCACTTCAAAAGAGATCTGAAAATCATTCAGCCCATTAGTTTTGAGGAAGCTAAGGTCAATGATTTGAAAGTTACCCGCTGAGGTTTCTTCGTCGCTGACTACATTAGGTACGAGGGGCTCATCGTAGAGCACGTTGCCGCCTGACTCAATTACTTGTAGGCGGATCTGTCCCCCCTGGTTTTGAAAGTAGTGGTAAAAGGAAACGAACAGCCCCGGTTCAGTGTCCGGGGTGAAGATGCGGCTGGTTAGCCGTCCGGCTCCAGTGCTTGAGTCATATAGTGCGGCCCCACCCTCGGAGGCACTTCTTAACCGGCTTCGGTTGTTCCAATTTACGTTTGGGATGTTGTCAGCCTTACCATCCGCGTCCCATTGCCAGCCAGCCGTGACCGGCCAATTACTCAAGTCTGCCGCAAAATCATCCGAAAATGATTGGCCCGAGAGCGTACTGGCTAGTAGTACCAGGCAGATGAGTGTGATTGATTTTTTGAAGAACGTCATGATGTAAATCTTTTCGGTGCATCCAATAAAGCTATGTTTGGCTCCGGAAGGAACCGATTTAATAGGGGGTAGAAGGCAGTAGAAGATGCTAAAACAGTGAGTAGTTGTCAGTCAATTATAAGGCTTCCCGAAGCTTCCGGGCTTTTTCTTGCAGGGCAGCATCACTTTTAGGGATGGCATCAAGGTATTTTTCTACCGCTGCGGCTTCCCCTTTTTTGAGGGCAAGTAAGGCTAGGTACCAGTTGGCGTAACCGGCCATCTCACTATTTGCACTGGCCAATTGTTGAAAGACCTCCTTTGCCTCTTCGTTTTTATTGGTTTCCATTAGAGAAATGCCAAGGGCTAATTGAGCCTGCCCGTTAGGTGCCTGGGTTAATAATTCTCGCAGTGGCGCAATTGCTGCGGCGTATTCGCCAGCGTTGAACTTGGCTTCCGCTTCCTGCGCAATACTCGTTCCCGTACCGCGCTCGACGAGCGCAATGGGTGGATGATCTCCGTAGAGAGAGTCATCAAAACCAGCGCCATCGTTAAAAAATTGGAAGGCAAGAATTAGTAGCAGGATTGTGGCTGCAGCGGAGAGCGCCACCATCCAGGTCCGTTTACGCTTTCGGGGCTCGAGGGCGATCACCTTAGCTTCCCGAGGCGATTGTTGCATGGCTTCGACTATCGTCCTTCTAAAATCTGCTTCCCCCACGGTAGCCCGTAGGTGGGCGTATAGTTCTTCTCTTTCAGCAACGGCCTGAGCAAAAGTGGGGTCCGTTGCCTGCCGGCGCTTAAAATTCGCCAGCTCATCAGCAGCTAGGTCACCGTCCAGCCACCTTTCAATGTCTACGTAATCCTGCTCTTTCATGAGTGACGATCTAAGGCTGTTAACAATTCCCGCCAGCGTTGTAGGCAGGCGTTTTTTCTCCGGTAGACCGTGTTTGCATTACTCATGCCTAACTTCTCGGCGGCTTCAGCGGGCTTGGTGCCTTTGGCGAGCAGCTTTAGTAAGTCCTGGCAGGTTGCGCTGAGCTGAGCCATGGTAGTGTCCAGTTTGCGCTTCCTTAGTGCCGCTTCTTCCTCAATTTCTAGGGCAGAAGCCACGCGGTCTTCACTATCGTATCGCGCTACCTCTACTTCTCTTACCTTTTGTTCCTTGTTTTTTTTACGTAGCTGATCAATCCAACGGTTCCGACAAATCGAAAATATCAGTGCGCCGATGGGGCAAGTCAGCGTATACCCCGGCTTATGAGCGGAGTGGTAGAGGCTTACGAGGGCCTCCTGAAATAGATCCGCCGCATCATCTTCTGACCCATTATTCCGCTTTACCCAGGTCACAATCTTAGGGAAAGACTGTTGGTACAACTCATTCACCGTCGCTGAGTCATTCTCGCGCAGTGCCCGCAGGTACCGTTGGTCAGCGTGTGGTGCCATAAATAAAAGTTGTGCCCGCAAGGTAAGAAGATTAGCCCGCAGCCGATCATGATTCAGTGACGCGTGCGAAAACACACTGCTACCACGGCGTCATGATCTCATAGTCTCAGTTTTGATCCTTTGAATTAGCTGGCTCTTCACTCGAGGGGCCAGCTTCTTTTACTGATCTACGTTCTGAGCATGGGCGCTGCCGCAGGTGCCAACAAATAGGTTAACCGGATCGAGCACTGTACGTATTGGACACCTTCACGCGCAAATCAGGCCGTGTTGAAATGGATCAGCTGATGTTAGATCAAAGGGTAAGACCGCAAGTACTCCGTACAGTCAACCCACAAAAAAACCCGGAAGCATCCTGAGGGACACTTCCGGGTTATAAGGTTTGCATGGGGAAGATTACTCTTCCTCAGCAGCCGGCGTAGCGGGAGCTACCGGAGCGGCGCTCTTCTTACGGCGGCTACGACGGGTCTTACCAGCTTTAGCGGTAGCACCACCTTTCGTGTAGACGTCGTTGTAGTCGACCAATTCGATCATGGCCATTTCGGCGGCATCACCCAAACGGGAGCCGGTCTTGATAACGCGGAGGTAACCACCGGGGCGGTCGCCAACCTTCGGAGCGATCTCTTCGAAGAGGACGTTGATGATGTCCTTATTATTCAAGGCTGCGAAAACGGTACGGCGGTTGTGCGTATCGTTCTTTTTGGCTTTGGTGATAAGGGGCTCAGCGAATACACGGAGGGCTTTAGCCTTGGCCAAAGTTGTGTTGATCCGCTTGTGAGTAAACAAAGCAATGGCGAGGTTACGCAGCGTTGCTTTGCGGTGTGCCGTTTTTCGGCCGAGGTGGTTGTGTTTCTTACCGTGACGCATGTCTGAGGGAAAGATTGGTGGTAACACTTTTCCATCGCCGCGGCAAGGTGGACGCTTGCGAAAGGATGGATGTAATTACCGAAGGTTGAAATTGGAGTTCAATGCCGTTGCCGACAGTCCACATTATTAGTCTATAGTCTGTAGTCTATAGTCTTCAGCACTATAGACTAAAGACTACAGACTAATCTTTTACTCTTCGTCGAGTTTGTACTTGGAAAGGTCCATACCGAAGGTCAGGCCTTTCTCTACGAGTAGTTCTTCGATCTCTACGAGGGACTTCTTACCGAAGTTGCGGAACTTGAGGAGTTCGTGCGTATCGTAGCGGACCAGTTCGCCGAGGCTGTTGATCTTCGCTGCTTTGAGGCAGTTGTAGGCCCGTACGGAAAGGTCGAGGTCTTCGAGGCTGGTTTTGAGGAGCTTCCGCATGTGCAGGATGTGCTCGTCAACGATGCTCTCTTCACGCGTGCCAACGGTCTGGAACTCGATCGCTTCGTTGGTGATGAGTACGAGGTGCTGAATCATGATGTTCGCCGCCTCACGTACCGCATCTTCCGGGTGGATGGTGCCGTCGGTTTTGACTTCGAGGATCAGGTTTTCGTAGTCCGTACGCTGGCCAACACGGGTAGCCTCAACGCGGTAGGCTACGTTCTTGATTGGCGTGTAGATAGCGTCCACGGGAATAACACCAATTGGAGCATTCTTGGAAAGGCTCTCGTCTGCAGGTACGTAACCGTAGCCCTTAGTTATCGTGAGCTCCACTTCGAGGTTAACGAAAGGTTCCATGGTACAAAGTACCATATCTGGGTTCATCACCTTGAAGACGTTGGTGTGGTCACCAATGTCCTTGGCCGTGAACTGGTCCTTACCGCTAATGGTGAGGTACACTTTTTCTTCTTCGAAGCTGTCGTCCGTCTGGATGAGGCGCTTCAGGCGAACCTGCTTGAGGTTGAGGATAATTTCTACTACATCCTCGGTAACACCGCGGATGGTGGAGAACTCGTGGTCCACTCCGGCGATACGAACGGCGGAGATAGCGCAACCTTCCAGGCTGCTGAGAAGAACGCGACGGAGGGAGTTACCGATCGTCTGGCCGAAGCCGGGTTCCAGGGGTTTAAATTCAAAAGTACCGTGAAAGTCATCGGACTTCTGCATCGTGATCTTGTCCGGCTTCTGGAAGTTCAGCATTGTGCTCATATTTCGAATTATCGCTTTGAGTGGTTTTTCGGGCGGCAGTGGCGGGGTAGCCAACCGGACGGAAACACCTGGACTATTAAATTAGTTTGTCCCCAGCGGGCCGGGTGGCCTGGCTGGGGACTGGACGGCGCCCGTAGGGGGGTGGGGAAGTGGGTCGCCGCCCGGGGGGGGATCTTGGGGCCCGCTCCAGTTCTGGAGGAGGCGCCAAGGGTATCCCCGCCTAAGACTTACTTAGAGTAGAGTTCGACGATCAACTGGGTGTTGATCTTCTCGGGGATGTTCTCCCGCTCAGGAACAGCAAGGAAGATACCTTCCATCTTGCTCTGATCGAAAGACAACCAACCGTAGTTGCGTACGTCGCTCTTGCCGGATACGGAGTCGCGAACAACTTCCAGACCCTGAGACTTGGGGCGAACGGTGATCTTGTCACCAACCTTCACGTGAGTAGAAGGAACGTTGTTCAAACGGCCGTTCAACAGGATGTGACGGTGAGAAACGAGCTGGCGGGCAGCGCGGCGCGTTGGTGCGAGACCAAGGCGGAACACGACGTTATCCAGGCGGCTCTCGAGTAGCTGAAGCAGCACTTCACCCGTGATACCACGGCTGGCCTGCGCCTTTTCGAAGAGGTTGCGGAACTGACGCTCGAGCACACCATAAGTGTACTTAGCAATCTGCTTCTGCGTCATCTGCAGTTTGTAATCAGAAGGTTGGCGGCGGCGGCCACGGGTGTTACCGTGTTGGCCTGGCTTGTACTTCTTACGCTCGAACGCGCGGGAGTAGCCGAAGATCGGCTCGTCAAGAGCACGGGCTTTCTTTGCCTTTGGACCAGTATATCTAGCCATAATGACCTGAGTCTTTAGATCCCATCCCTAAACTGAAGTTGGGGAGCGGGGACGTTAGTTTAATGGAGAATGGAGGGGATTATACGCGGCGGCGCTTGGGAGGGCGGCAACCGTTGTGAGGAAGTGGCGTCACGTCCTTGATCTTGGTTACGCGGATACCGGCACCGTCGAGCGCGCGGATGGCGGCTTCACGGCCACTACCGGGGCCTTTTACGTAAACCTCAACGCTACGGAGGCCGGCTTCGTAGGCATCGCGAGCTGCGTTACCGGAAGCTACCTGAGCAGCGTAGGGAGTGGATTTCTTCGAGCCGCGGAATTTTTCCTTACCAGCCGTTCCCCAACTGATCACGTCACCACCCTTATTGGTGATGGTGATGATGATGTTGTTGAAAGATGCCTGGATGTAAGCGAGGCCTTCGCTCTCAACTTTGACTTTGCGTTTCTTGGACGTCGTGCGTCCACCGCCTGATGGTCTCTTAGCCATTATTTAGTGACTTTTTTCTTGTTAGCTACTGTTTTACGCTTACCCTTACGAGTACGCGCATTGGTTTGGGTGCGCTGTCCGCGCAGTGGGAGACCCTTACGGTGACGGAGACCGCGGAAGCAGCCAATGTCCATAAGACGTTTGATGTTCGTGGAAACCTCCGTACGTAGATCACCTTCAACCTTGTACTCGTTCTGGAGTAGGTTAGAGATGGTACGGATGTTCTCATCGGTCCAGTCTGCTACGTGAGTGTCATGGTCAACACCGGCTTTGTCGAGAATCTCTCGAGCCCGGGTGGCCCCTACACCAAACACGTAGGTCAAACTGATAATTCCGCGTTTCTGCCGCGGGAGGTCAACACCTGCAATTCGTGCCATAATGAAGTTGTGTAAAAATTACCCTTGGCGTTGCTTGAACTTGGGGTTCTTTTTATTAATGATGTAAACTTTGCCCTTGCGACGCACGATCTTGCAATCGACGCTACGCTTCTTTACTGAGGGTCTAACTTTCATAATCCAATTAGTTGAATCCGCCTAAAACGAGAAGGCAGCAGCTCAGAGCCTATTTGTAACGGTAAGTGATACGGCCGCGCGAAAGATCGTACGGGCTCATTTCAACGGCTACCTTATCACCAGGAAGAATCTTGATGTAGTGCATCCGCATCTTGCCGGAAATACTGGCTTTGATTTCGTGGTCGTTTTCCAAGCGCACGCGGAACAAGGCGTTCCCCAGGGCTTCTTCGATCACGCCATCCTGCTTAATCAGGTTTTTTTTGGACATGTTTTGAATTTCGGAGGGCAAAGGTAATGCTTTCATTACAGCTACCCAAGTGTTTAGAATATTTGTTTCACTTAAGTAAAGGCACACCGCGTCTATTCGGTTGAATTACAGCTCAATAGCACTGATCTCAACCGCTTCAACAAGTCCACTCTGGACTACCTCATATTGGCAACCCGAACATCCACCAAATTAAGTTTTGAGAATTACGCTTCAGCGGCCTAATTCAGGTACATGACAGCATTCCACAACTGATTTGCCTTCTACCGTAAGAAAATCTTAAAAACACTACCACCGCGGAAGTTAGACCGCTCGCTGCTCGATCAGATACTAGCGGCAACGGGCTGGTAGATGGCCACCAATTCCTCGTCGAGGTTGTCGACGTACTTCAGATTAGGATTATTTCTTATGGCTTCTTCGATTGGGCGGTGGTCGCTCATCAGATCAGCTGGTGCGCCGCCGGGAGAGATTGCAATGGAGTGCTCGTAGTGAGCGGCCGGTTTACCGTCGCGCGTAACGATCGTCCAGCCATCGTCGCGGCCGTGAACGTCCTTGCGGCCCAGGGTGATCATAGGCTCGATGGCAATGATGAGGCCCGCCTTTAGGACTGGGCCCCTACCCCGCTTTCCAAAGTTGGGCACGTCCGGTGCTTCGTGGAGAGAGCGCCCGAGGCCGTGGCCCACCAGTTCTCGTACTACACCGTATCCGTGCTCGCGTTCCGTATAGTACTGAATTGCATGGCTGATATCTCCAACCCGCTTCCCGGCGCGGGCGGCGTCGATCCCCAGATAAAGGGAATGCTTGGTCCGGCGGCAGAGGTCCATGACCTCTTCGACTACGTCGCCGACGCAAAACGTGTAAGCAGCATCTCCGTAGAATTCGTTGACGATCGTGCCACAGTCAATACTAAGGATGTCGCCGTCCTTAAAGACCTGGTTTTGATCCGGCAGGCCGTGGACTACCTCCTCATTCTGGCTGACGAGTAAGGTAGACGGACAACCGTACAATCCTTTAAAGCCAGGGACGGCACCGTGATCGCGGATGAACTCTTCGGCGAAGGTGTCGATCTCCAGGCCGGTGAGACCTGGCCGTAGCATCTTACCTACTTCGGTCAGGGTTTTACACACCAACTGACAGGCAACCCGGCTGCGTTCGATTTCCTCGGGTGTCTTGTAGATCATCTTACGGTCCTTTCTGCTCATACTTTGTGGGGCTTGGCCAGGCTAACGCCCGATCCGGAATTGAGTTGAAAATTTCCGCAAAGATAGCCCTTCCCCCGGGGAGCGGTTAGATTCCGTTGATAGGAACGCTCTTTACTGGCCACCTCTACCCCTCTTCCATTAAGAATAACTTTGGGGCCTATCTTTCCAGCCTAGTCACCTACATATGCTTTACCGACTCATCCCAACTTTTTTACTTGCCCTTTCCCTGGCACCCGCGGCAGCGCAGGATGAACAGATCTACCCCGCGGACCAACCCGTTGTCACTAATCTGTGGCACCGGGCGGCGGATATCAGCCCACGGCTCAGGGCTGTGGAAGCGGGGGAATTCAGCCCGGACGGACAGTACGCCGTTAGCGGCGGAAAATTTGGTTACGAGGTGATCAAATGGAACGTGATCGACGGCACCGTTGCCTGGCGAGCCGCCCACGAAAGCGAAGTGGAATGCGTCACCTTCAGCCCCGACGGTAAACGCATAGCCAGTGGTGGTGAAGACCTTACGTTACGTATCTGGGACGCCGCTACCGGCGCCGCCCTCCACGTGATCCGCCTGAAAGATGCCGGGCTGGACGGCATCGCTTGGAGCCCGGACGGCCGCTTCATCGTGGGCGGCGACGAAGCCGGTAACGCCATCTTCTTTGATGCGACCAGCTACCAGGAAGTCCGCCGCATCAACTGTGGATCGACGATCAACTCGCTGGACTTCACGAAAGACGGGCTTCGCCTGATAGTAGGCGGCAACATCCAAACCCCGGATGCTAACGGACCGGGCGGGAAGCGCTACGAAGGCTTCGCGCGAGTGATTGACGTGGCTACCGGTTCGGTGACGCTGAGCATCCCCCGGCAATCGGGTAGCATAAAGAGCGTCCGTTGGAGCCCCGACGAGCAACTGATCGCAACGGGTGGTTTTGACAACAAGGCCCGCCTGTTCTCCGCCGCAACCGGGGCCTTGGAAAAGGAATTCAGCAACCCACTGAAGATCGAGGCCGTGGCCTTCACGCCCGACGGACAGTACCTGGTAACGGGCGGCCACGCCAAGGCCATCAACTTTTACCGGATGAGCGACCGCGAGCTGGCCCTCTCCCTGCCCTCGGCCCGCGTGGAATACATTGATTTTTCGGCCGACGGCAGGACGATGCTCATCGCCTCCGAAGACAGCGGGCTTTTATCCTGTTACCTGCTACAGAGTGACGTCCAGGCGCGGGGCAACTACCAGCAGATTGCGGATAAGCAACTCAATAATCAGGACCTTAAGCACCGGCCATGAAACGATCGACCTTTTTCAAATCCCTCGCGGCAGGTACGATTGGATTGCCAGTGGCACTACGTCTCCTCGGGGGCAAGGTGAAAGCCCAGGGCAGCGACCAGACCGTGAGCGGGGAACAGTTCCAGTGGAAAATGGTCACCACCTGGCCACCGGGCTTCCCTATTTTGGGTGAAGGTTGCGAGATGTTGGCGGACCTCTGCCGGGTGATGTCCGGCGGACGGCTCGACATCACCGTCTACGGAGGGGGCGAACTCGTACCGCCCCTGGAGATCTTTGATGCCGTCCGCAATGGCGCAGCGGAGATTGGTAGCGGCGCGGCCTACTACTGGGCGGGGAAGGCGCCGGCGGCCCAATTCTTCGCGGGCTTTCCCTTTGGTTTCAACGCCCAGCAAATGAATGCCTGGCTCCTGAGTGGCGGCGGGATGGAACTCTGGCGGGAACTGTACGCTCGGTATAACCTCGTTCCCTTCGTAGGTGGCAACACTGGCGTACAAATGGGCGGCTGGTACAACCGCCGCATCGACACCGTAGAAGATTTTAAAGGGCTGAAAATGCGGATGCCCGGTCTGGGCGGCCGCGTGCTGGAACGACTGGGCGGCACGCCCGTCCTGCTGCCCGGCGGGGAACTGTACACCGGGTTAGAGCGAGGCATCATCGACGCTACCGAATGGATCGGGCCCTACCACGACACCTTCATGGGCTTCCATGAGATCGCTAAGTACTATTACTATCCTGGTTGGCACGAGCCGGGGACGGCCTTTGAGTTCTTCGTCAATAAAGACAAGTACGAAGAGTTACCGGATGACCTACGGGAGATCTTCCGCGTGGCCACGCACTACGTAAATATGTACACCATCTCGGCCTTTGAGGCGAAGAACGCAGAAGCATTGGAAGGGCTCCAGCAAACGGAGGGGCTGAGCCTCCTACCCTTCCCGCCCGCCGTGTTGGCCAAGGCCCGGGAAGCCGCCGCGGAGGTGATCGAGGAATACGCTGCTTCTGACCCCTTCGCTGCCCGCGTCTACGCCTCCATCCAACGATTTCAGGAACTGGCCAAACCCTGGTCCAAAATGACCGAAACGGCTTATTACAACGAGCTGAGTTAGAACTACTAATTAGGCCACATCACCCTCCAACGTCGGCTGAGAAGCATCGGAGTTGAACAGCCCGCAGATCAAGAAGGGGACGCTGAACAGGAAGTAACTCAGGTCCACCTTACTACCGTGGAAGGCCAGGTCGAAACCACTCTGCCAGACGTGAAAGGCGAAGTAAACCCCGACGATCAGGAACAAGAGATAGCCACTCCAAATAAAGGGACGGGCCCGGGCCGGCGGATAGGCCAGTAATCCCGTAGCCAATAGGAAGAAGCCCGCGACAAACGAATGCGGAACCAAAAAACCACCCTGCACGATGAAGGGGTTGATGACCATAAATTCTTCCGGCCAGGCGAGGTAGAACGGCAGAAAGATGAGGGCGAAAGTCACCAACGAAATGATTGCGGAGACCACTACCCTACCTACGTATAGCCGTTGCAATAAGAGTGAACCAAAGATCAACAGGTAAGCCAAACCAAAGACCGAGCGGGTGGCCAGGAGCAGACCGGTTGCCACCGCCAGTAATCCCAATTTTGGCCAATTAGCCTTGGCCTTAATTGCGTAAGCCCAGGCCGCCAACCCTAGGAGCACCAGGATCGTAAAGGTGATCACGTTGCTGCGGACAAGGATCTCCCAGTACAACCAGGCGGAGCTCCCCACCAGGAGGAGCAAGGCGTTTATCCGACGATCGTGGTCAACGCTCTTGGTCAGCCAGTGAGTTCCCGCGATGGGGCCAATTATGGCCAGCAAAACGAGCCATCCCACCTTGTAAAATGGATAAGCCAGAAAGTGATAGACAGGCATCGGCCCCGGCGGGTTCCCCCGGTGCGACTCTGCCAGGTAGGGGTAGCCACCGGCCTCCAAGGCTTCCAGGAAACTGCTGATGACGCTCCACCGGTCAACGTTCAATCCTTCCAGATCGACCCGGTAGTGGACGAAAGCAGCGGCCGCGACCCAGCCAATCGCCAACATCGACCAGAGCACGGTTGGGGAGATTCGACGAAGAAGTTTATCGTAAATCGTCGACGTGAACATTAGCGCCTGCCCTCCCGCAACAGCCAGCGCCAGCACGGGGGCGAAGCGCGTCACCCGCTGGCCGTACTTCCACACGAAGAGGAAGTTGATCGCGATCAACAGCGCGAGCACCCAGCTTTGGTGGTTTTTCGTTGCGTTCATCATTGCGGGTGAAATAGGTCCCCCTTGCCCACAAACCTACTACGCCCGGGGGTGACTACCGGCCGGTCTGTCCGAAAACCGGTCAATTCTCTCCGCAAGTGGAACAATCAGCGTACCTAGCCGTCCGTAAGCAAAACCCCTACCCTATGAGTAATTGGTACGAAGGCTGGACGGACGTCACCTACCCCATTTTTGAAGGCATGACCGGCTGGCCCGGCCAACCCGAGACGAGTTACGACGTACTGAGCTGCATTCACTGCGGCGATACGGCCCGCGTTACCGTCGTGACGATGAGCGTCCACTCGGGCACCCACATGGATGCGCCGAGCCACTTCCTGGCGCAGGGGATCGACATCAGCCGGGCACCCATTGATTTTGGGATGGGCCCGGCACGGATTGCCCACATTGATTGTGACGGGCCCATCACGCCGGCCCATCTGGATGCTTACGTGGCTCGCACCCGTCCGTTGGAAGCCGGGGAACGCCTCATTTTACGGACGCCCAACAGCGATAAGCAATTCTGGCTGCAGGACCCATTCGATACGGAGTACCGGGGCATTGGCCCGGAGGCGGCCCACTGGATTGCGGAGCGGAAACTCAAAATGGTGGGGGTGGATTATCTCTCCGTCGGGCCGTTCCACCAGGGGAACCCGCAGACCCACCGAGCCTTGATGACTGCCGGGGTGTGGATCGTGGAAGGGATTGACCTACGCAAGGTGGCCGAAGGGGACTACGACCTCATCTGCCTGCCCCTCAAATTGGTGGGTTGTGATGGCTCTCCCGTGCGGGTCCTAATTCGGCAAACGGCCTAGCCCTCCCTTCGCTACCGCGGCGCGGACAAACTAGGGATTAGACGCAACGCCAAGCCCCAAAAGGCGTTAACTTCGTGAATACCCCATCGCGATCGTTCTCCCTATGCTACGCACCGTCCTTTTTGTTTCCGCCCTCTTGTTTTCCTTCCTCGCTTCCGCCCAGATGACGCTGGCGGACGGCGCAGTGCGCTATGGCCACGAGTGGATCGATTACGACGCGACCTATCTGCGGGTAAGCGTCGCCGAGGATGGCGTTTACCGCCTGAGCCCGGAGGATTTGCGCGCGGCCGGATTCGACTTCGCAGCGGTGGGCAATACCGACTGGAAATTGGAGCACGACGGTGCCGTCGTCCCGGTCCTGGTTGATCGGGATGGTCTACTGTTTTATGGGGAGAAGAACCGCGGAGAGCTCGACCGCTTCCTGTTCCGGGACGCCGAAAACATGCAGCTTAACGGTCGCCACAGCATGCATAACGATACGGCGGTTTACTACCTCAGCACGGGGAAGGATGGCCTTTTTTATTCCGACTACGCGCCGACCGGTTCCGCCACGCCACTCAACCAAATCACGCGGGAGGCCGAGGTAGTTTTTGGGGATCACCACTCCAAGCTCTTCACGCGTACCAGTGACGGCACGAGCCTTTACTACTCTCACTACGAATTGGCGGAAGGCTTTGGCTTGCGGTCCAATAACGATTTACTTTCCACCAACAATCAGAATCAGACGGTCTTCGATATTCCACTCCCCGGCTCGCTGGGTGGGGCGGCTACGCTAGAGATGCGCTTTGGTCTGGCGTTCGACGAGCACCGGCAGGCGGTGTCCGTAGACGGGCAGTTGCTGACGACCGTCACGGGTAACCGTTGGAGTGTGGAACAGATAGGTCTTCCGTTTACGGCGGGCGCTGACGAGGCGTCCGTATTGCTGGAAGGCTCGGCTTCTGACCGTGACAAGGCCAACGTCGCCTGGGCGCGCGTCACTTACCCGGCGGAATTATCCGGAACCGATCTGGCCCATTTCCTGGCACCTGCGTCCGCGCAAAATCAGTCACTCACGCTGCGCAATTTGGGCGCTGGCGCGGGTGCGATGTACGTACTGGACGCGGACCGGATGGTGAGCATCAGTGGTACCCCCGACGGTGATGGAACGAACTTCGAACTACCGGGCCGCCCGAACGGAGCGAAGTACCATCTCGTAACGGGGAATACGGCCCTACGACCTGCCGGTATCACCGCCATGAATTTCAGCCCCCTGGTGGCTGACAACTCCAGTGTCGACTACTTACTCGTTACCTCCGAACGACTCGCAGGTGCCGAGTTGGATGCGATGGCCAACTACCGGCGCAGCCCCGCCGGCGGTGGCTACAACGTTCAAGTCGTGACAGTGGAGGAGTTGTACGAACAGTTCAGCTACGGCGTGCGTCGCCATCCCCTCGCCATCCGCAATTTCGTAGCTGCCGTAGGGGAAGCGAGCCCTACCCTTCGCTACCTCTTCCTGGTCGGCAAAGGGCGGGAATTCAATGCGTTGCGTACCGCCGACCAACTCGCTGCGGCGCGAGAAACTTTCTTCCTGCCCTCCTTCGGACTCCCCGCTTCGGATAATCTGCTAACGGCACCGGTAGATGGTGTTACCCCCGCCGTTGCGACCGGCAGATTGGCGGCGATCAACCGGCAAGAATTAAGTATTTACCTCACCAAACTGCGCGATGTGGAATCGCAGGTTAACCTCGGTGGCCAGACCCTGGAGGACCGCGACTGGATGAAACAGTTCATACACCTCGGTGGCGGTGGCGTAATTGGAGAACAGAATAGTATCCGCACCCGCCTGGGCATTTTAGAACGCACGATCGAAAATTCAGACCTGGGTGGCAACGTGACCGGTTTTTTCAAAACGAGCACGGACGTGCTGGAAACCAGCCAGCAAGACGCCATCTTCAACCGGATCAATGCCGGCGCT
Organism: Lewinella sp. 4G2; assembly: GCF_001625015.1. Lineage (NCBI taxonomy): Bacteria > Pseudomonadati > Bacteroidota > Saprospiria > Saprospirales > Lewinellaceae > Lewinella > Lewinella sp. 4G2. The sequence continues at coordinate 234,496 of NZ_LVWJ02000011.1, forward strand.
GGAGTGATCACCTTCTACGGTCACTCCTCTACTTCTGGATTCGACTTTAGCATCGATGACCCGGCGAACTACAATAATAAGGGGCGCTACCCTTACATGCTGAGCCTTGGCTGCTACAGTGGGGACGCCTTCGGGCAAGCGCGGTCCATCAGTGAGAAATTTATCTTCTTACCCAACAAGGGTGCTATTACTTTCGCGGCGTCCAAAGGAATTGGGTACATCTCCGCACTCGGCACCTGGGCTAATAATCTGTATGACCTGACCGGTAACGAACTCTACGGACAGGGCGTGGGCGACGTGATGAAAGCCAATATCGCGCACTTTGCCGAGACGAATAACTTCACCGTTCGCCTCCTCACCGAGCAGTTTGCGCTGAGTGGGGACCCCGCCTATCGCATCCACCCCCGCCCGGGTCCGGACGTAGTGGTGGACGCACGTAGCGTGCAATTTATGCCGGACGTCGTTCCGGCCCAGAACCCAACCTTTGAGGTTTCATTCCGGGTGGTCAACATTGGCTCGGAGGGCGGCCGGGACAGCATCACTGTCCGCTTTAATCAGGAATTACCAAATCGCGAAATCCGTACCGTTGGAACGCTGCGGATGCTGACACCCCGTTACGACGAAGAGGTAACGGTGACGTTGCCCAACGTGGGTTTAGAAGCCGTAGGGCAGAACCGCTTCTTCATCAGTCTCGATAGCGAGTTCGACCTGGCGGAAGCCCCCGCCCCAGCCGCGGAAAACAATAACAATCTGGTTTCGGGTGGTCGTGACGGCATCCCGCTGACCTTCATTGCGAATACCGCAAAAGTGGCCTTCCCGCCACAATTTGCCGTCGTTACCGGCGATGTTGAGTTGGTCTCCAGCACCACCGATGCCCTGGCGGAAGAGCGGGAATACCTGCTGCAGGTGAGTAGATCAAAAGACTTTTCCGACCTCCTCGTTGATGATCGCATTACGAGTCCCGGCGGGGTAATCCGCCAACCGCTCAGTCTGTCGATGACGGATAGCACCACCTATTTCTGGCGGATCAGCCCCGACAGTATTTTCACGGAGGGCGCCGGGTACATCTGGAGCGAAAGTTCCTTCACCTGGCTGGCGGGTGATCCCACATCTAAACCCTACTGGGCGCAGCAGCACCCGGGGCAGTTGATTGAGGGGAAATTTGAGAATATTAAGGCGGACGCGAGTTCTCGGGAGTGGGGTTTTGCGCGAAATGCGACGGACATCCGGGTTTTCAATGGCATCTACGAGGACCGGTTTTTCCCCCGGTTCATGCGTAATCAGCAGCGCCTGGCCTCTCCCTTCAGATGGGAAGAACGCTCCGGCATCTCCGTCCTGGTGATGGATAGCCTGAATAATAAATGGAGCACCAATCCTGGCGCCGGCGAATACAATACCCGTGCCCGGGTGGCGGATACCTGGAACTTCAATACCCGCACGGAAGCCGGTCGTGCGGGCCTGATCGACTTCATCCAAAACGGTATCCCGGAAGGAAAGTACGTCTTCGTCTGGAGCCTGCAGCGTGGCAACACCCTCAATTACTACAATGATGGATGGGTGGACGACGAGGCAACGCTCGGTACGACCATCTTCGACGTCCTGGAAGCAGAAGGCGCCCTGGAGATCAAACGGCTGACCACCGTCGGCTCGGTGCCCTACGCGCTCGCCTTTCAGAAAGGATTGGGCCTGATGGGTGAGGTGATGGCCGAGGAGATCACCGACGAAATTGAGTTACGGGTGACCGTCTTCGCGAATTGGGACGAAGGCGTCTGGTCGTCAGCCACCGCCGGGCCGGCAAAGGAATGGCGCTCAGCTAACCTTGACCTTCACGCGGCCGGTCTCGAACCAGCCGATAGCGCGGTAGTTTCCGTCATTGGGGAGGACGCCACTGGTAACCTGACGCCACTAAAGACCATACCCCACCTTTTCCTGGATAATGGACAGTTAGATATCGACCTCAGCGACATTGACGCCCGGACTTACCCCCGGCTTAATTTTGACGTGAAATTACTGGACGAAGAGAACCGGACCGTGCCCTCGGTCAACACCTTCTACCTGGATTACGCGGGCGTGGGCGACGTCGCGGTAGCTCCGAAGGCTACGTTCGTGACGCCCGATTCCCTTGAACGCGGCCAGCCGGCACTAGTGAGCGTCGGTTACGAGAATGTATCCGACGTAGCGATGGACAGCCTGTTGGTTTCACTTCGGCTGATTGACGCGCAGAACAATGTAACCACTACGGTGAAACGCCAGCCTCCCCTGGCTGGGATGGCAAGCGGACGGGTCGATTTCAACGTCCCAACGGAAGCCATCACTTCCAACGTACGCTACGAGGTGGTAGTCAACCCGGAGCGGGACCAGCCGGAAGATATTCTCTTTAACAACGTGCTGAATTCCGGCTTCAAAATTGGTCGCGACGCGGTTGCCCCCGTCCTGACCGTCCTTTTCGACGGCCAACGGATTAACGACGGCGCTCTCGTGAGTGGGTTGCCCGAGATCCGCATTCAGTTGCGGGATGATAATCGATTCCTCCGCCTGAACGATACGGCGGCGTATCAGATTCGACTTACTTCTCCCGACGGGAGCCGGGAAACCATTGCGCTGAGTGACAGCCGGGTGGAGTTCCTCCCCTCCTCCGATGAAGAGAACGAAGCGGAGATCTTCTTCCGCCCCGAACTACTGCAGGATGGCGAATACGAACTGGAAGTCAACGGCCGCGACCGCAGCGATAATAGCTCGGGGAAACTGAACTACCGGCGGACCTTTGAGGTCATCAACGAGATGCGTATCGGAAACGTACTGGCCTACCCGAACCCATTCACCACCCAGACCCGCTTCGTGTATACCCTTACCGGAAATGACTTGCCGAGCACCTTCCGAATTCAGATTATGACCGTAAGTGGGCGAGTTGTTCGGGACATCGATCTGTTGGCCACCGAGACCCTCAAGGTCGGCACCCACCGCACGGATTTTGCCTGGGATGGCACGGACGAATACGGTGATCTACTGGCTAATGGCGTATACCTGTACCGGGTCATTAGCGGTGACACCTCCGGTGGAATGCTCAAGAAGCAGGATACGAATACGGACCAGTACTTTGAACGCGGCCTGGGGAAGGTCGTCATTCTACGCTAGTGGTTTGAGGGTTTGCCTCAGCTGATTTGACTTTCGAGATCAGAAACGATCAACGTCGTAGCCCAGCTTCTTTAGGTCCCTATCGATTAACTTCTCCAGTACTTGGTTAGAGTGGCCATACCGGCCCTCACAGTATATCTCTACCTTATTTCTGAGTGCTTCCAGAAGACGTTTATTCAAGGAATCAGGTATTAATTTGGATATGCAGCCGATAGTCCATTTTCCCAGCCGGCGGGTCAGGCGATTACTGAGAGGAGAGTAACTGTTCAGCGAACTTGAATGGTTGAGCCAGTTTAGCCACCGGAAATGGTAGGCAGTGTAGTGATTTGCCTTGGCATTAATTTTGGCCGTTAGGTCAAGCTGGTCCTTGGCAATGGGAAACCCGATGAAGGAAGACAGGTCGTTCAAAAAACCCTCCTTGTTATCCCTGAAGTCCTCGTAAGTGAGGACTAGTACTTTTTCTGCGCCGAATCGTTCCTGGTAATCCGTAACCAGGAGATGATACTTTAAGCGTTCTGGGTTGAAACCCGACCGTTCTCCATCGTCGGTAAACCGCAGGTATTTGGTAAGGCTGTGCGTACCACCCGCGGTCAAGTATTCAAAGTAGTTGGAGAGGATCCAATCTTGTTGCCTACGAATGACGATCAGTACCTGAGCATTTGGGAATGCCCGGTGTAAGCGGCGGGCGATTGAACGCGTATCCTCACCTCCGGAATTGGGCCCTCCGCTAAGGCGTTCCCAGGATAATAATTCTACCGGGTACAGTACTGGATTGGACCTTTCGATCTCACCATAATGCCTTGTGATCTCTTCCGTGTTATCATCGTAGGGGCTGAGTACATAACCTTCATCGTTCAGGATGAAATTCCAGGCGAGCGTGCTGGAGCCGCGCGGGTTCTTGGAGAGCGGAGCAAATGGGGCCCGCCCCCGAATAAATAGCTGTTGTTGTAACCAAGAGCTACCCGTCTTGTGATACCCGATGTGGATCAGCGTTCTGGGACTCCTGGATAATTTCATAGTTTTGGAAAGTTATTGCAACGCCTATTCGAGTAAGCCCGCAGTAAAGACAACGCAAGTTAGCAAAGCAATGACGCACGATATATCTAGGGTTACCGTAGCCGTCTGCACTTACCGTCGTCCTGAATTTTTAGCTAAATGCCTGGCCTCAATGAAGCATCAGTGCGATGCGGCGGGCCACGTATTGCTTGTCGTCGATAATGCCAATGACCCCGCGACCAGGGCCGTAGCGGAGCAGTTTGCCCGTGAGTACGTAATTGAAGAGCGGACGGGCCTCAGCCACGCACGCAACCGAGCGCTGGATGAAGTCCAGACGGAGTGGATCCTGTACTTTGATGATGATGGCATCGCCCACCCAGATCTGTTAGCAAATTTGAGCGACGCCATCACCTGCCACCCCGAAGCAGTTGCCATTGGGGGTTGGTTTGATCACATCCTACCCGATTCCACACCGGACTGGGTGAAGCACTACTACCGAACACCCCTCAAACCTTCACCGGCGGGGTCGTTCACCAAACTTGCGGAAGGGGAGTACCTATTTGGTGGCATCATGGCGTTTCGGGTATCCGCCCTACGGGCAGTCGGTGGCTTTGATCCGGCGCTCGGGATGTCCGGGAGGAAAGTGGGATACGGAGAAGACGATGGCATCCAGGACCAGCTACGCAAGGCTGGTTACGACATCCACTACGAGCCCAAAATGGGGATGGACCATCATGTTCAACAACATAAGCAAACGATAGAAGACCGGATAAACATGGCAAGGGCCCACGGTTATTCATCCGGCTACCTGATGGAAAGTAGAAAAAGCCTGTTCTGGCTCCTCAGGATGTACGTAAGAATTGCCTGTTTTACCTTACCCTACGATCTGGCGAGAATAGTTTTCCGCCCCAACTTTAAATGGCAGAACGCGATAGTCTCGGTTGCCTCCAAATTAGCCCACGCATTCGGCGTTTACCGTGGGAGCAATCGGGATCAGCGAAAATGATTCCGGAAAAAAGAGCGTAGTCGCTCGATCCTATCGAAGCCCATTATTTTATAAGCTTTAAAATAGCCTGGCATTAACGCTGGGTCCAGCAAACTATGGTCAATTCCGTTCGGGAAGTACTTCTGGAAGGCGGCACGCCCCGCCAAATCGTCAAACGTATAGACTCTTCTCACACCCCGCAATGTTGCGGAATAAAAGAAAGCCTTGTTTGCAGTAAAATAATCTGGCCGGTGAAGGGCTAGCCAATCCACTGCGTTTACCTTTCGGTCCAACTCCTCGATTGCAAGTGGTAGGGGTCTTTCCTGGCTTAGGCTGTCTCCTTCGTCAAGATGGTATACGGAACCGGCGATCGGGTCGTGCACCCAACCTACCTCAGCTTGCAATAATTTGAGGTAGAGATCCATGTCTTCACCGTTGACCAGGGATTCACTAAAGTTGCCCACCGCGGAAAGGGCGGACTTTCGGTACAAATTGGAATTGGTATTTCCCAAACCACCGTTGAAAACAAATCCTTTCCAGGGGTCAGCCGCCAGTGGTGCCGCGGGGTGGGTCCGCCCACGCTCTATTGTCGCCCACTGCCCGATGACCCAATCCACGTCGTCATTGATTAGCCCGAACTGCCGCTCGATCTTTCCCGCCAACAGCTCATCATCCGCATCCAGAAATTGGATCCACTCGAACTCGGCCAAGTCCAGACCAGCATTGCGGGCGGCGGAGCTTCCCTGGCGTGCTTCGGGAACCAGCCAGACAAATTCGGGGTAACGGTCTACGTAGGCAGCCGCCACTACGGCCGATCCATCCGTGGAGTTGTTGTCCACGATCAGGATCTCCCCGACAGCCTCTCCCTGCAGCAGACAGGAGTCGACTGCCCGCGCCAACGTGGCTTCGGCGTTGTAAACCGGGATGATGACGGAACACTTCATACCGATTGTGGCTTGAACAAAGCGTTTCGTGCAGGAAGTGGATCTTCCGGGGAGTAGACCTCGATCCTAAAATACTGAAACACTTCCTCGATCCGAGCGCGATCCGAATCGGACACTTCGTGGAAGTGCTTCCTCAGTTGCTGCTGCGGATCCCGTAATAAATCACCCCGGTGGTCCGTGGCACTCGGCTTGCGGATGTCGGTGCTTTTGAGTCGAGACTGGGTATTTTCGCATAGATCCCATTCCTCAAGTATCCGGCCCAGTTCTTCTTCAGGGCGCAGTAACAGGTCCTCGTAAAATACGGGGATTACCCGGCCGGCCAACGATGCATCCCGCAGAACCGAGTGGTTCCGCATACACCAGATCGCCGTCCAGAACGACAGTAGGGAATGCCCGGATTGTAGGAATTCCCGATGCTCATGGTAAGCACCATTATAAGGTGTCAGTGGCGGTGGCGACCAATCCGCGGGGTCCTTCGTCGGGCGAAACGACCGCAAATAACTCACCGTAGCCGCCACCGGATGCCGCAACAACAGAATCGGTTTGTACTTCGGCTCAAATTGCTCCAGGTAAAAAGCCAGCAGCTGATTAGCCCGCACCATTTTCGTCAGGACGAATTCCGGGCGCAGCAACTGCCCCGGGCGCACGTAACTCATCGTCCAGGGAGAACGCCGTTGCAGGGTTAAGGCTTCCTGGATGATCCGGGCGGAATTGGCATCATCCGCACCAGCCGCAATCGCCGGGTTCCAACCCCATTCTTTTAGCCCTACCCCATTATTGAAGTGGAAGGGCTCATAGTTAATTAACGTCCGGGGGATGGCCCGGTGGAGGGATTCCATCAGCCAATTACTACCGCTACGGGGAGGGCTGAAGATCGTCAGCGATTGATCCAGGGAGAAGGGGCGGGTATTGACCAAGTGGCCAACGAATGGAGCCAGCGCAGCGGTACGGGCCCGCGCGTAGCGCCCCTTTACCAAGCGATTCAAACGGTCGGGGAGGGACCTTCGGGGAGCAGTTTTGTTCCGGTCCGTGGGGGTTCCCTTCGCCATTTCTTGATCCTTAATTCCGCACCTGCGGCAGCGCCCTATTTGAAGGTCTTGACGAACCACTTGTGGTCCAGGCTATAACGGCCGGGGCCAGCGATGAAGATAACTGCAGCCGCGACGGCGTAATGAAGCGGGAAGGACATCTTGCCCCAGGGGTCGCCGGCGTGGGCGATGAAGGCCGCTACCAGCATGGTGATGATGTAGGGGATGGTAGACAGGCGCGTGAAAAAACCCGCCGCAATGAGGATACCACAAATGAATTCCCCGAAAGTGGCAAGGATCAGGCTGGTTGTGGTACCGACGCCAAGCGGGTCGGCGAAGGTGAAGTCGCCGGCAAATACTTTTTGCAGTTTTGGCAAACCGTGCGCAATGGCCATTTCGAGGCCAAACCATACGCGCAGGACGAGCAATCCCAGATCAATATTACCTTTCGTCATCGTTGAACAGCGTTCGGGTGGCGGGGCCGGTACGAGCCCACCGGGCATAAAAAAAAGGCAAGCATACCGAACGCTCAACCTTCTACCCTTGCTGCGTTTCCGCCCTGGGGGAGTTCAAAAGGAGCTGTTCGTATGCTGCCCGGGGCAAAGGTAGGCGCCGCCGGGGGACTATGAAAGCTTTTGTAAGTTTATTTAAAAGGCTCATTCCTTCGATCAAGTTTCTAGTTTCTAGTAGGTAGTAGGTAGTTCCGTAGTAGGCACTAGCCAACTAGAAACTAGAAACTGCCCACTAGGAACTGCCCACTAGAAACTAGCCGCTAAGAATTGTTAATCAAGTTCTTGTTCTCATCCCATTCTGCCATCTCCTCCCGGCGGTCTTGATTGACGTAGAGGGGTAGGTATTTGGGGTCGTAAGCTAAACCGTGTTTGTCGAGTACTTCCTGGGGTACGCCGTCCCAAACGTTGGGCATATTACCCTGGTAACCGAGGGATTTCATCATTCCCTCCCGGCTGGTAAAGTAGCAGACGACGGTCATATACCGTAAGTGGCCGAAGAATTCAGCGCCGGGCTCCATGGGGGTATCCTTGGCCTCTTCCGGGTAGGCGATATCGTCGACGATCTCGATCCGCTGCGCTTCGGTGATCTTGGCAAACGGGGCGCCGAAACGTTGTTTGCTCTCTGAGTTGAGCCACGCCAGGCCTCCGCGCAATTTGGTTTGGTGGGCATCGGGCTGGTCGAGGGCCATGAATTCGAGGAATTCCAGTAAGCCCGTGTCCGTCGCCTTCGGTTCTCCGGGTTCCCCCGGGGCGATGATGTCACCGAGGATACCAAGCGTTTCCAGTTCGGATTCGACGAAGAAATTCTCATTGGCGATCCGCTGGTCATGGGCGATCTCGTGGGGAAGACGCAGGCCGTAACCCTTGGCGGCCGGCTCGATGTTGGCCTCAATTTCTACGGGTGTCTCGCAGCTGGTCGTTTTGGCCACAACGGCGGCACCGAGGCCACCAGCGAGGAGTGTCTTGAGTGTTTTACGGCGATCCATCCTAGATATTGAGTTTTTTGCGTTCAGAAATGATGTGGTCGGCCGCTCTCCAGGCGAGGGCCATGATGGTCCAAGTCGGGTTCTTATCGGCCTGGGACGTGAAGACGCCGGCGTCGGCTACGTAGACGTTCGGGACTTCGTGAAGACGGCTGTTGCGGTCACAAACGCCCTGCTTCGGGTCGTCCATCATGCGCGTCGTACCGACTTCGTGAATGATGGCGCCGGGGGCCAGGAGACCGTGGTCGTTTTCGTAGCTCGGCACTTCGGGCTCAAAGAGCTCGCCGCCCATGGCGGTCAGGATCTCACGGATACTTTCCTGAGCGTGCTTGGCCTGCTTGCGCTCGTTATCCGTCCATTTATAGTGGAACTGCATGGTGGGGATGCCCCACTGATCCACCTTGCTCGGGTGGGTGGTGCAGTAGTTGTCGTACAGCGCCACGCTTTCGCCGCGGGCGGCGATGCCGACGGTCGCGCCGTACATAGCTTTGACTTCCTTAAGCATTGGGTTGCCGTAGCCGCCAACCTTGTGGCCCAGCATTTCCTGGATCTTGGTGAGGTTACCACCAAACCCGTAGCTCGGCATGCCCATGCCGCCGTAGATCTCGAGGTGGTAGCCGCGGGGGAAGTCGAGCTTCTTGCCCTTGCCCCACCAGGGTGCGTAGATGTGCATCCCCCCTACCCCATCTTCGTTGTACATCTCCCGATCCATGAGGGCAGGAATGAAGGCGGAGGTGCCACAACCGGTACTATCGTGGAGGTAGCGCCCGAGGGTACCGGAGCCGTTACCCAGGCCATTCGTCTGACCGGGGGCGGAGGAGTTCATCAGTAGGCGGGCGGTTTCCACGGCGCTAGCGGCGAGGACGATCACTTTGCCTTTGATCTCGTATTCCTGGCGGTCATCCTTAGAGATGTAGCTCACGGCGGTGGCCTTTCCGGTATCGTCGGTGATCACTTCGCGGGCCATGCAGTTGGTAAACAGGTCCACCTGGCCACGGCTCTTCATGGCGGGGAAGATGAGGCAACTGCCGGCACTGAAATCCGCGTAGACGGCGCAGGACCGCGCACATTGGTTACAGTAAAAACAAACGCCACGGTCCTTATTGATCTTCTTGGTCACCATCGAAAGGCGGCCGGGGATGATAGGTATTCCCACCTTCTTACCGGCTTCCGTAGCGTACAGCTCGTGGAGGCGTGGTTTGGGGGGTGGCAGAAAAAAGCTATCCGGATCGTTCGGCAAATTTTCGTTGGTGCCAAAAACGCCAATCAGCTTATCCACCTTATCGTAGTAGGGAGCGATATCGTCGTAAGAGATGGGCCAATTCTCGCCGAGACCGTCGAGGTCTTTGCGGTGAAAATCATCCGGCCCAAAGCGCAGACTAATGCGGCCCCAGTGGTTGGTTCGGCCGCCGAGCATGCGCGTCCGCCACCAGGCGAATTCGGTATCGCCGAGGGCTTCGTAGGGTTCGCCGGGGATCTCCCAGCCACTCAAGCCGGCGTGGAAATCGCCGAAGGAGCGCAACGTTCCGGCACCGCGGCGGGGGCTTTCCCAGGTACCGCGCAACTGGGTTTTCATGTCCTTATCGGCGGGGTCAAAATACGGGCCGGCTTCGATGATGGCGATGCTCAGGCCAGCTTCGGCGAGCACTTTGGCGGCCATTCCTCCACCGGCTCCGGAGCCGACGATCACCGCGTCGTACTCCTTACTACTTTCTTTAATCTGCACGAGTCAAACTTTAATTCTGAGCCAAGATAACACAATAGGTGCGAAAGCTTTTCTTGCTAAAACACCTCTACCAACACATTCTTGGGCGCTGACGCAGGTACCGGGAAATGGGCAAGCAAACAGGACGACTATTCCATGATTCGTCGTAATTTGAGAGCCATAAACCCACCCTGAATGTCCAAATCGAACCGTCCAACTCACGTCTCCAAACCAGTCTACCCGGGTGGTGTAAAAGCGATGCGGAAGTTCGTATCCGCCAACCTGAAGTACCCAAAGGAGGCCCTGAAGAACAAGGTGGAAGGAACGGTCACCATCCGCTACAGCCTCGATTACCGGGGCAAAGTGGTGGCGGCGAAAGTGAAGAGCGGCCTGGGCCACGGCTGCGACGCCGAAGCGATCCGCGTCGTCGAAATGCTACAGTTCAACGTTCCGCAGGCGAGCAAGAAAAAGGTGAGGATTCACCAGGACATCCAGATCCACTTCAAACTACCGAAAACCAAGACCATAAAGGGGAACATCAAGCCCACCCAACCTACGGCGGCGGCAACCGGGACAAAGGTCGTCTACACCACGGCCAAGAAGAGTTCCCAGCAAAAAGGGTCGACCTCCAACGGGTACAGCTATACCATTAATTGGTAGCCTGAGCGGTGAGGCGAGATTCAATCAAGCCGCGTCCGCCAAACACTTGAGGTAGCGCTTGATCGTTTCTTCCAGCCCCAGGTAAAGGGCATCCGTAACGAGAGCGTGGCCAATGCTGACCTCCATCAAACCGGGCATGTGGCTGGCGAAGAAAGTGAGATTATCCAGGTTAAGGTCGTGGCCCGCGTTGATCCCGATCCCGGTGGATTGTGCGTAGGTGCACGCCCGGGTGAAGTCCGCCACGGCAGCTTTTGGATCTTGCGCAAATTTGTTGGCGAAGGGGCCGGTGTAGAACTCGATCCGATCCGCACCGACTGCGAGAGCGCCGTCAATCATTTTTTCGTCCGGATCCACGAAAAGGGAAGTCCGGATGCCGGCCGCGGTGAAGGGCTCGAGGACTGACCTTAGAAAATCGGCCTCCCCTACCGTATCCCAACCGTGGTCGCTGGTGAGCTGGCCGGGCTTGTCGGGGACGAGCGTCACCTGATCGGGCCGGGCTTCCAGGACGACGTCTAGGAAGCGGCCTTCGGGGTAGCCTTCGATGTTAAGTTCGGTGGTCACCACTTCTTTCAGGTCAAATACATCCTGGTACCGCGCGTGCCGCTGGTCCGGCCGGGGGTGAATGGTGATGCCTTCGGCGCCGAAGCGTTCACAGTCCTGGGCGACCTTGACGAGGTTGGGATAGTCCGCCCCCCGGCTATTACGGATGAGGGCGACCTTATTCAGGTTAACGGAGAGACGAACGTTGGACATATTGTGGTGGGCAACTAAAAAAGGAAGAGAAAATGGGGATCGGCCGTCACCGGTGAACCCGTTGTTTGGACTGAACAAATACCAAAAGGTCATTGTGAGTTGAAGGAAATACCCGCAGTTTATTAGGTAGGGTCCTGCGGCTTAGCGTCCTGCAGGTTCTTGTAGTAGATCCGGCTGTTGGGTGGAACGCTGCGCACGATCCAGGTGTTACCGCCGATGATGGACCCAGCGCCAATTATGGTGTCACCGCCGAGGATGGTTGCTCCCGCGTAGATGACGACGTTATCCGCAATGGTGGGGTGGCGTTTCGTCTTGGCCATGTCCTTCCGAACACTCAGGGCACCGAGGGTCACGCCCTGGTAAACCTTCACGTCATCACCAATGATGACGGTTTCACCAAAGACGATTCCCGTACCGTGGTCGATACAGAACCTCCGGCCGATGGTAGCGCCCGGATGGATCTCGATCCCGGTCCGGCGGTGGGCGATCTCGCTGAGCATCCTGGGTACTAGTGGGACTCCCAACTGGCAGAGCGCGTGGGCTACCCGGTGGACGGCCAGCGCGTAAAAGCCGGGGTAGGTACTGATCACTTCGGTCAGGCTCCGAGCCGCTGGGTCTCCGGCCAGGATGGCGTTAGCATCTTCGTCCAGTGCTTCATAGATCGAGGGAAGGCGCTCTTCGAATTCGCTACGGATGGCTTCCGGTGTCCGGGTAAGTTGGCCATTGAGCGTATCCAGGATGGTGAATAGCTTGAGGTCGTTCGTCCGGTAGTGCAAACGCAACGCACGTTCGCTGGGGAAACGTACGGAACTGTAGGCGGGAAAGAGAAACTGGAGGAGGTCCGCCAACCATTCATCGATGAGCCCCGGCGAAGGGAGTTCGTCGGCGGATTGGTGGGCGGCGTAGCGGTCGGAGAAGAATTGGCTGTTCATGCCAGTTCAGTGTTTGGTGAGAAGGGGCCACGCTGGATAAAAAAAGGACCGGCAAAATGCCGGCCCTTCGATTACTGGATCATGGTTAACTTCAATAAACAACCATCAGGTCATACGATGGTTGGCTACAAATAATAAATAGTGCTGGGTTGGTTAATGTAATCTTCAATAGGTCGAACTCCGTGAATCAAAACATGAGAGAGACTGTGGTTAGGTAAGTCTTTCTTTAGTTCAGATTGAATGGTGGTTGTATAGACGTATTGTTTTCTTGGTTAGGCTGAGGGGGCTAAAGAGAGGTATTAGTTTTGGTAACGATCGCCAATCATGGCCTTCATTTTCTGGCGAGCCAGGAAGATGCGGCTCTTGACGGTTCCGATGGGAATATCAAGGTGAGCAGCGATCTCTTTGTACTCGTAACCTTGGTAGAACATCAGGAACGGAATGCGGTAGATCTCACCAACCTCACCCATAATCCGCTTCAGCTCGGCTAGGCGCATATCGTGCTCACCCTTATTAGGGATAGCAGAAGTGCTTTCGAGCGCGAACGTGAAGTTCTCAATTGGCTGGTTGACGTGCTTGCGGCTCTTCATCTTCCGGTAGCGGTTGATGTAAGTATTACGCATGATGGTGGATACCCAACTTTTGAAGTTGGTTCCCATGGCAAACTTCTCGCGGTGACGGTAAGCGCGCATGGCGGTCTCCTGCATTAGGTCTTGTGCATCTTGCTGGCTGCGTGTAAGGCGGAGTGCGAAGGAGAAAAGGAGATTTTCAAGCTTGGCAATCTCGGAAGTGAATTCTTGGTTAGTCATTATTCTAATTGAACTGTGTATAAGGTGATAATGCTCTATCAAAAGTCGTGCCAGAAACGTAAGTAATTGAAATCCAATGATTTAATGCATCATAGCGAACAATCGGATTTACTTTATTTAGTCATTTGACCATTTTTAGTAAATCCGATCGCTTGCTGAAACTATGCGTAGCGGTTTCCGATCATTGCTTTCATCTTGCGGCGGGCAAGGAAGATGCGACTCTTAACGGTTCCAATGGGAATGCCCATGTGGTCGGCTATTTCCTGGTATTCGTAACCCCGGTAGAACATCATGAAAGGGATACGGTAGATTTCCCCGATGGAATCCATCATCTTGGATAGCTCCATCATGCGGACGTCCTGCTCACCATCATTGGTTACCGCCGTCTTACCTTCTAAAGCGTAGGTAAAGTTCTCGATGGGCTGGTTGACGTGGCGGCGGCTCTTTGCTTTGCGGTACTGGTTGATGTAGGTATTCCGCATGATCGTGGAGACCCAGCTCTTAAAGTTGGTACCAACCGTGAATTTATTGCGGTGGCGGTAGGCGCGCAGTTTGGTTTCCTGCATGAGGTCCTGCGCATCTTGCTGGCTGCGGGTGAGGCGGAGGGCGAAGGAGAAAAGCAAGTTGTTGAGCTTGCTTACTTCGTTGGTGAATTCTTGGTTAGTCATGATTTGATAGTTTGAACTGTAATGTGAAATGCGACATGAAGAACATTCTTCATTTTATACTCGCCGATTTCTATACAAACAGCGTGCCAAACTCGTAACTACCTGAAAATCAGTAATTTACATACGTATACATTGCGTTAGACTATTCCAAATATCACCCAATGATTAAATTTAATCACAGCAAAATTCATACCGAATCTCTTAACAAAATGCTGCCGTGATGCAATCGTTTTCTTAACCGTCGGGCATTCCATAATTCCCCACTGTATTCCATCGAGATCTGTATGCAGTGATGCCTTGGCCACTTCCGCATCAATTCCGGAGAACCTGTCTGCTCCTCCGGGATGGTCTAGCACATCAGGTGATTTTCCAGACGAAGCAATAAGAGGTTGCAAGGGAGTGATCATCAGAGACGCCTACAATGATTTACTCGTCCTACTGCACAAAAAAGGGGCCACCAGATCCCAAGATCCAGTGGCCCACTTCAATGTAACGTTGGTTGTTAGTCTACTTCAGTAGCTGCACTCCGTCAGCCAGAAAGCGCAATTCTTTCTTGGGGTCGGTGATGGCGGCGATCTCTTCGGGCGACTTCCCCGCATCTTCAGCGTAGTGGCGCAGTTCGTCCACTGGGGTCACTTGATAGTAAGCAATACCATTCATTACGACTTCGCGGCCACTGATGTCCATAGGCATAAAGAAGCCGTAGTCCTTAAACTTCACCATCATCTCTTCTTCAGTGCCGGCGTTGATGGTCATCCAACAACCTTTGGCCTGGCAGACTTCGTTCACCTCGCCCCGTAGGGTAGTCTTCACCGTATCAGCGAGCGCTTCCGCATTGAACTTGGTCATCAATTGATCGGCGGGGATAACTTCCTCGGCCTGAAACTTGGCGCCGAAGGAATCGGCTACATCCACCGCAGGAACTGCCTCGCCAGTTATACCTGCGTCAGCGTTGCTCGTCTGCTGTGCGCAGGTGCTTAGGGTAATCAGGGTTAGGGCGAAAAGTGAAAAGCGGAGAAGCGTACGCATAAAAATCCTATTTGTTAGGTAGCAAAGATAAGTGTAAGCCCGCATTGGCTCGCCCAAAACATACAGTAGTCCAATATATAAGGACTAGCAATACACCTATTGGTACCCCACCAGGTCAGTGATGAATGCACCGGAGTAACCCAGGTCTTTCAACATCATCTGTAGATCCTGTGCTTCCGACCGGTCCGCGAAGCTCTCGCGGCTTTCAATCACCCACACTTCTTCGCAGGGGCGGTAACGGGCCACCAGACTAGAGTGGAAGGGGAATTCCGAAGGGTCACTGTACCGGAGAATGGCTACTTGCACCTTGTACTCCGTTACGGGCAAACTACCGAATGCCGGCAGGGCAGCCGGAGCGGTGGTGGGGGCATCTACCCCAACTACCGAACCGTAGGCCACGGGGCCATCATCATTACAGTAGGCAGGCTTGGCCGTTTGGCCCATCAACGAGAGGGCGAGGACGCACAGCGCCGAGGTCAAAAAATACTTCATGTGGATTGCTTCAGTAATTGGGAAAAAGTACCGTAATCGTAATCGGTAGAACGCTAAAAGGTGGTGGCGGGAATAAAAGTTCAGCGCCGCATCTACGCTAAAGGTAGTATCTATTCGCCTATTCCACCGAAACCTGCTCCCGGTAGACCACCTTCACCTCCACTTTGCGGTTCAGTGCCCGGCGGCCCGTTGAGGCCAATTCCCCCATCCCAATGATGCGGGTTTCGGTGGCGGTCACCCCCGCCCGGTCCAGTAGATCGGCCACCGCTTGCGCCCGTTGTTCGCTTAGTTTAATGTTGTAACCCTCCGGCCCAGTCTCGTCCGTAAAACCAATGACTTCTATGGAAACAAGCGGCTTATCCTTAATGGATTCAACAAACTTGTTGATGTTCTGCACCTGCAAGGGCAACAAACTGGCGTCGTCAAATTCGAAGCGGACCGTCATATTGCGCTTTACGATCCGAGCCTTCGTACGGATGGTTTCTGTCTCCACCTCTTCCTCCGGTTCGGGTTCCGGTTCTTCCACTACTGGTTCGGGAGCAACCTCCGGTGGAGGTGGAGGCGGGGTATTCTCGGAACGCAACTTGACGTCAATGCGGTAGTACTCCGTGTTATCCCACGTGGGTATGGGAAAGGTCCGGGCGTAAGGAAAGTAAGCCGGGTTGGAAACGGTCAGGTCCAACTCTTCGTTGGCCGGGCTGCAAATGAAGAAGCGGCCTTCGTAGTTAGTATAATAGGTCTTGCCCGAAGGCAGCACTACGGCTTGCTCCGTCACCGGCTCCCCCGTCAGGCTATCAGTGACGTAACCGGAGACGTAGGTGATGTCTCGGCCGGTCAACGCGGCGTCGAGTTCAAATTGGTAGATGTCCAAACCACCACGGCCACCGGGTCGGTCGCTGGCGAAGTAGCCGGTACGGCCGTCGCTCGTGAGGTGGAAACCCAGTTCGCGGTGGGGGCCGTTCACCGGTGGGCCGATGTTCATGGCCCGGGTGAAGCGCTTGGTGAGGTTATCCCACCGGCTCATGAAGATATCCTGGTCCCCCAAACTATTGTGACCCATGCTGGCGAAGAAGAGGGTCTGCCCGTCGTTACTGAGGAAGGGACCTTCTTCGTCCTGGGTCGTATTGATACCATCGCCCAAATTGGTGGGGGGCGACCAAGTGCCGTCCGGGTTTTTCTGGCACCGGTAGATATCACTGCCACCCATCCCACCCGGCCGGATACTGGCGAAGAAGAGTTGCTGTCCATCACACGAGATGGCCGGTTGGCTCTCCCAACTTGGGGAGTTAATGTAGTCGGGTAGCGGTTGCATATCACGGACCTTCCCATTCACGAGCAGGGCACTGTAGATGTCACATCCACCCTGGCTCGTCTCTTCGTGGCAAAGGGTAAAGTAGATCCGTTCCCCGTCGCGGACGAGCGTACACATCCCTTCTGGTTGCAGCGTATTGAAGTTGCCGAAACGGTTGGTAGTCCACTTCCCATCTTCGCTGCTACGCTTTCCCTGGATCAGGTCTTCGTCGCGCAGCTCTCCCTGGCGGGTGTAGTAAAAGCTCTTGCGGTCGTTGGCAAAGAAGGGGAAGTAATCATCCCGCATCGTGTTAATGGGGACGTCCACGTTGCGCACTTCCGTCACGTTGACGAACTGGCTGCTATCCTGGGTGATCTGGGCGGCCAGAATGTCCTGGTCCAATTTCAGTAGAGCAGTTGCTTCGGCGCGCCGTTCCTCGTCGCCATTACGGCCAAACTTGACGAGCGGTACACTTTGGAGGTCCTTAAATATATTGAGGTAGATCTCCGCCTCTTCCGGGCGGGAGAGCTTGTAGTACACCTTTCCCAATTGATAGTAGAGCAGGCGGCTGAAGAGGGAATCGCGCTCCAGGACGTATTCGTAGGATTCCGCAGCTTCTCCATAATTCCCGGCAGTTTCTTCGGCCAAACCGAGCAGCCGGTAGGCGGGTATAAAGTCCTTATCCAACTTCGTAGCCTTACGGAATAGTTTGGCTGCTTTCTCTGCTTTGCCCTGCGTTAGGGCCTCGCTTCCCTTTTGGAACTCCACCGTGGCGCGGGCGCGGTCCTGCCCCCAACAGTGCGCGCTCACCACCGTGCAACAACAGAGTAATAGAATTCTAAGCAGCATAATTCTCGGCCCCGCGCACTGGTAGGGGCGTATTTAAACAGTGAATGACCTTATCCGTAAGGTACGACTAAAAAAAGCTTGGGCCCCGCCGTAAGGCGGAGCCACAAGATAAAATGAGTGCATTAGTAAACTATCGCCGCTAATGTAGGGCAATTTTTCAAAAAGATGGAAAAATTGCCCAATCCAATGAACAATTCCCAGATTTGGTATTAGCGTCCATTTATTGGTCTGCGACAATTCATACCGGAATGGTCCTCCTTGCACCCTGTCCTTATTTCGCACCCGCGGCAGCGCCCTACTGAACGTATTCTGCGTTTACGCGGCTGTCCGTACGCGACACAACCACCAAGGCCGGCGGGGCGTTGTTGACGGCATGAAAATCATCCCCGCCCTCCTCTTGCTTTGCTGTTTATTCGCCGCTTGTGACGCCCCGAACGGGGAGCGAGAAGTAGCTAAAGCCCAACTCAACAGCGCCCCCGCTCCCGGTCAGTTCCGCGGTGAATTGACGGATTACTGGCACCAGGGCAAGGCGGAAATCAACGTGTATGACCTACAGCAGGTACGCTACGGAGAGGTACACCCCGGTACAGTGAGCCTAATTTTCGTGACCGAAGATTTCCTGACCGATAAGCAGGTGAAGAATGACAACTACACGAACCCTAATTCTACACCCATCCTGAAAACCAACCAGTTACGCCGGTTTACGACGGGCATCTACGATTACTCGCAGATGACCTCGGTGTTCACCCCGACGGACCTTGCCAAGCAACCCCACACCCTAAAAGTCACGACATCGGTGCAGGATTGGTGCGGCCAGACCTTCACGCAGTTCAACCACGACGGTGGGGGCGGTTGGGACGTGGAACTCCGCTCTTACTTCGAAAAGGAAGGCGACGTGGAGACCAGCGCACCGGCCGATTTCATTGAGGATGAGATCATGAACCGCATCCGCGCTGGTTGGAAAGAGCTCCCAGTAGGCGACAAAAAAGTCATCCCCGCAAGCGGTTACTTGGTGATGATGCATAAGCCATTCGCGGCCGCCAGCGCTACGCTTACTTTGGGCGCTTACGCGGGTGCGAAGTTTAGTGGAGAAGACTTGCGCAGCTACAAAATTGAGTACCCCGCCCTGAACCGGGAGGTCGAATTCGTTTTCGACGCCGCCGCCCCCCACGTGATTCGGGGTTGGACCGAAACCTACCCCAGCCGGGGAAAAACGCTGACTACCGTGGCTACGTTGCAAAAGCAGGCGATGGAGCCCTACTGGTCGCAAAACAGCCTCGCGGACGGGCCCAAGCGAAAGGCACTCGGGCTGTAGGGCGAACATCCCCCAACCGTAGCGGTTGCAGCAGCGGACCTAATAGCCAGCCCCGATGATGAACGCCCGACTTTCCGCTCTCCTGGTACTGATCGCCCTCTGTTTCAGTACCCTACTTCCCGCTCAGAACGTACCCCAGCCGTACAACCCGAGCAACCGGACGAATGCCATCCTACTGGGTCTGGGCACCACCCTGACGGCTACCTCCGTCTACCTGGATCGGAAGATCCCCAAACTCACCGAGGCAGACGTGACGGCGTTGGACTACGCCCGTATCCCCGGTATCGACCGTTACTCCACCCGCCACTTCTCCCTGAAAACGGACGAGTGGACGGACAAACTGTTGATGACGAGTTTCGCCAGCCCCTTCTTCCTGCTGCTCAACGAGAATGGCCGCCAGAATTTTGACCAGGCTGCCCTCGTCGTGTTCGAAGGTGCGCTACTGAACGCGGCCATGATTAACCTGACGAAGGTCGTCGTGCGGCGACCCCGCCCCTTCAACTACAATCGGAACGTCCCCGGAGACCTGAAACTGAGCAAAAATTCCCGCTTCAGCTTTTACAGTGGCCACGTGGCAACAACGGCCTTCTTCAGTATGACGACGGCCCAACTTTACAGTGATCTAAACCCCAATAGTAAGGCCCGCCCCTACGTATGGGCGGCGGCCGGCATCATCCCCGCCGCGGTGGCTTATGGACGAATGCGCGCGGGCAAACACTTCTTTACGGACGTACTTATCGGCTTCGTGACCGGCACGGCGGTAGCCCTTACCGTACCCGCCCTGCACCGCGCTGGCGGGGAGTAAAGTCTCGCTTTGAGCATCGGTTAATACCGCACTAAAGGTCTTCCCTTTTCGTCAGGACAGGGCGCTAAGGCGCTGCTTCTTAACGTTTGGCTCCCCGTGAGACCCGCCCAAAACAAGATTGGACCCTGGAGCGCCGGCGCACTCGTTGTCGCCAATATGATAGGTACTGGTGCCGTGACCACGCTGGGCTTACAACTGGAATACATCACCAATGGCACTACCCTGCTCCTCATCTGGCTGGCGGGCGGCATCGTAGCTCTCTGTGGTGCAGTGACCTACGCTGAGTTGGGGAGCCGGATGCCGAAGTCGGGCGGGGAAGCCCACTTTTTGGGAGAGATCTTTCACCCCGTGTTGGGATTCCTGAGTGGCTGGGTCAGCGTCACCGTAGGCTTTGCGGCGGCAGTCGCCCTGAGTGCAGTGGCGGTAGGCCACTACCTGGAAGCTATATTGGGATGGCCGCCGGTGGGGACGGCTGCGGCTGCGATTATTCTCCTCTCGGCCCTCCACAGCCTTGGCAACCGCGGGTCGAGCCGCATCCAGAATAGCCTAACGGCCCTGAAGTTGCTCGTAGTACTGGGGTTGGGTCTAGCCTGTGCCCTGTTGCCCGCCGACCCGGTCTCCCCTACTCTTTGGCTTGTTCCGAGTTTAGGCGAACTACGAAACGGTGGGGCGGCCGTTGCGCTCATCGGTGTCCTCTACGCCTTCTCCGGTTGGAATGCGGCGGCCTACATCGTCGGGGAGATCCGCGATCCGGACCGCAATCTTCCCAGGGCACTGATCGGCGGGACGGCACTGGTAACCATACTTTTCCTACTCTTACAATTCGGCTTCCTCCGCCAAGCGGGTGGTGAAGCCCTGAGGGGTGAGATCGAAGTGGGCCGCGTGGCGGCGGAGGTGATGCTGGGGCCGGCCTTTGGGGGCTACGTAAGTGCCGTGATTGGCCTCCTGCTATTAACCGGAATTTCCGCGATGATTTGGGTTGGGCCACGGGTGACTTTGGCCATGGGTGACCAACATTCGCTGTGGCGTTCCTTCGGTCGCTTGAGCCAGTACGGCGTCCCCCTGCGGGCGACCTGGTTGCAGGCAGCCATTAGCTTGTTCTTGGTCTTTACTGCCAGTTTTGAGCGGGTGTTGCTGTACAGTGAGTTCGTCCTTCAGCTCTTCACTTTAATGGCGGTCCTCGGACTAATCGTCCTACGTTATCGCCGGAGTGCGCATGCAGGATACCGGGCACCTTTTTTCCCCGTTCCCCAGATCTTATTCCTTGGTTTTACGGGTTGGTCCCTCGCCTATTTGTTGGTGCACAATCCGGTTGAGAGCCTCCTCGGGTTACTCAACCTGGTGACGGGTTTGATCGCCTATAGATTACGTTGATGAATAAGTAAAAGGTGTAGATCCACGACGCCAGACTGGAATTTGTCCGCCGGGCACCAACATCACCCCGGGTGCTACGTTCCGCAGGCAAAGTAGCAATCTATGGAGCTTAATTTGAAGGGCCAGGTGGCCATTATTACTGGTTCGAGCACGGGGATCGGGGCTGCTTGCGCCAAAGGCTTAGCAGAAGAAGGCGTCAAAGTAGTGATCAATTACCGGTCTTCCGCCGAGGAGGCCGAAGCCGTCCAGCGTCACATTAAAGGCAACGGAGGGGAGGCGATCGTCGTCCAGGCAGACGTCTCCAAGGAAGCCGACGTAGAACGGCTCGTCCAGGCCTGCCTCGACGAGTACGGCCACCTCGATATAATGGTAGCCAACGCCGGCCTGCAGCAGGATGCCGCCTTCACCGAAATGTCGCTGGAGCAGTGGAATACGGTAATGGACGTCAACCTCACGGGCCAGTTTCTCGTCTGTCGGGCGGCGGCTCGGATATTCCGTAAACAGGGCGTCCACAGCCACGGGCGCGCGGCGGGGAAGATCATCTGTATGAGTTCGGTCCACGACGAGATCCCTTGGGCGGGCCACGTGAATTACGCAACGGCTAAGGGCGGCGTCAAGATGTTAATGGAATCCATGGCGCAAGAGCTGGCCCCGGATAAGATTCGCATCAACAGCGTCTCACCCGGGGCCATCAAGACGGACATCAACAAGGACGCCTGGGAGAACCCGGAGGACCTTAAGCAGCTCCTTACCCTCGTCCCCTACGGTCGCATCGGTGAGGGAACGGACGTGGCAAACGTAGTGGCCTTTCTCTGCTCCGACGCCGCTGATTACGTGACTGGTGCCACGCTCTACGTTGACGGCGGCATGATGCTCTTCCCCGGCTTCGCGGACAATGGATAGGCGACCTGGCTTATCTAGAAACCTATTTAGTCTTTTTACAAACTACACGGAATCAAGCCCTTAAGCCAACAAATGGTACCCGGCCCACCTTATAATTGTGAAGGCCAACTGGCTGACAGTATTTATAAACTTTAAAACATTACCAATTATGGAAGCTACTTGCAAAACCTGTAACCACTGGGAAAACGATGCCCCCGCCGTCCAAAACCGCGACAATTTCGGTGAATGCGACGTACTCAGCGAAAGCGGCATGAAATTCGTCCTTCCCGTTCTCCAGGAACAATCCGCCAAGACCGACATCATCACCAGCGCCGACTTCGGCTGCAACCAGTATGATAGTAAATAGTGGGTTAGTCTACTGTTTAAAATTATGAACCCCGTCTCGGCATTTAGTTGAGACGGGGTTTTCTATGTCACGCTTTTAGTAGCGTAGTCGGGTAGTATGGTAGTCGGGTAGTACCGCACTACCCGACTACTCAACTACCCGACTACCCGACTACCCAACTAATTCCTATTGACGATTGCATCCTGGTGGTCAATGCTCTCCTGGTGGATCGCCTTCAGGTACTTCTCCATAAACTCCGGGCTCAGTCCGTGCTTGGATCCGTCATCGGCTGCCTTTTTCAGGATGGCTTCCCAGCGGTCGCTTTGGAGGACGGCGATGTTGCGCTCGGCTTTGAACTCTCCAATGCTGTCGGCGAGTTTCATGCGGCGGCCGATCATTCCGATCAGGTCGTTATCGATCTCGTCGATTTGGCGGCGGAGTTCGATGAGGTCGGCCATTTCAACCTCGCTGGCGCTAGGCTTGCGGAGGCGGAGGTTCTGAAGCATTTCCCCAAATACCTGTGGGGTGATTTGCTGGGCGGCGTCAGACCAGGCTTCATCCGGGCGGGGGTGTACTTCGGTCATCAGCCCGTCGTAGTTGAGGTTGAGGGCTTCCTGGGCGACTTCTTGCAGCGTATCGCGGCGGCCGCAGATGTGGCTGTTGTCCACGAACATTTGCAGGTCGGGGAACTTGCGTTTCATCTCAATGGCCATCTGCCAGCGGGGGACGTTCCGGTAGTTGGATTCCCCGTGGTAGGAGAAGCCCCGGTGGATGAGTCCGATCCGAGTGATGCCGGCTTTGTAGATGCGTTCCACCGCTCCCTGCCACAGACCGAGGTCCGGGTTGATCGGGTTTTTGATGAGTACGGGGATATTCGTTCCACTCAGTGCATCCGCTACTTCCTGGACGCTGAAGGGGTTTACGGTCGTCCGCGCACCCAGCCATAATACGTCGATCCCGGCCTTGAGGCAGTCGTAGACGTGGCTGGCTTTAGCTACCTCGGTCGTCGTCTTCATGCCGGTTTCTTCCTTGACGCGCTTCAGCCACTGCAAGCCTTCCTTGCCAACGCCTTCAAAGCTTCCGGGGCGGGTCCGGGGCTTCCAGATACCCGAGCGGAAGAGGTCCACCTGGCCAAGTTTGGCCAAATCCTTGGCGCACTGCATCACCTGGCCTTCGGTTTCGGCGCTACACGGGCCGGCAATAACTAAACCACGGCCAGGCGTGGGGGTTACGACTTTTCCAATTTTCATTTCCATAACGTATCTAATTTATTATTTCACTTGTATCAGTTGCAAGCACCTTATAAAGGAATTTGCTATTTACTGAATATTTATTTCCATTAGCATCACGGCGTTCATTTACGCCGTCACTGCAATATTTTAGTTATTTCATTGGCTTTCTCAATCCGCTCGTGGAACCCATCAAAATCGCGTTTGATGAGTTGGGTCCGGAAGCGGGAGAGTTGCTCGATGTGTTCGTCCAGTACGTCGAGTACGTGGTCGCGGTTTTGGCGGAAGATGGGTACCCACATATCGGCGGAACTCTTGGCTAAACGGACGGTGGAGCCAAAGCCGGAACTCGCCAGTTCAAAGATCCGCTGCTCATCCTTTTCCTTCTCCAAGACCGTCAGGGCCAGCGCGAAACTGGCAATGTGAGAGATGTGGCTGACGTAGGCACAGTGCAGATCGTGGGCCTTACGATCGAGGTAGCTCATGTTCATGCCGGCACTGCGAAATAGGCGGTGGGCCATATCCAGCGCGTCGTCAGCACTGTCTTCGCGGTCTACGACTACGCAGGTTTTGCCGTCGAAGAGGCCGGGCAGGGCGGCTTCCGGTCCGCTTTTTTCCGTACCCGCCATTGGGTGGCAGGCGACGTAGCGGTTGCGGTTCGGGTGGGCTGCGACTTCATTTAGCAACAGTTCTTTAGTGGAACCGACGTCCACAATGGTTTGGGAGTTGGTTACCCCATCCAGCAAGGTTGGCAGTAGGGTACGCATCACGTCGACGGGGGTGGCGAGAATGAGTACGTCCGCAACCTGTAAGGCACTGCCCAGTGACATTTCTTCCGTGATGAGGCGGCGGCGAATCGCCTTATCCACGCTTTCCGGGTTAGCGTCCACGCCGATTACGCGGGTTGCGAAACCATTCTCCTGGAGGGTGATCCCCAGCGAGCCGCCGATGAGGCCGATTCCAATGATGGCGACTACCATTATTGCAGAGGGCTTAAACGGTGAAGGGCTTCCGTGAGGGTGGCCTCGTCGGAGCAGAGACTAATGCGTACGTAGTGCTCCCCCTGGCTGCCAAAGATGCCGCCGGGCGTAATGAATACGTCCCGGTCGTAAAGGGCGACGTCGGAAATTTCGTAGCCGGTCTTTCCGTTCGGGCAGCGGGCCCAGACGAATAGTCCCACTTGGTCATCAGCGTAAGTACAACCCAGTACATCCATTATTTGGCGGGCGATCTTCCGGCGTTTGCGGTAGTGTCCGTTCAGTGCGGCGTACCACTCCGGCCCGAGTTGCAGGGCGGCCACGGCGGCTTCCTGGAGGGGTCGGAACATCCCGCTATCCATATTACTTTTAAAGCGGAGGATGCTTGCCAGATATTGTTGGGCACCTGCGACAGCGCCCACGCGCCAGCCGGCCATATTCTGGGCCTTGCTCAATGAATTTAATTCGAGCGCAACCTCTTTTGCTCCCGGTATAGACAAAATACTTTTTTGGTTATCGGTAAGAATAAATGCGTAAGGATTATCATTTACCAGTAATATCCGATGCTCGCGGGCGAAAGCAATTAATTCGTTAAAAAAGCCTTCCGGGGCCTGGGTGCCGGTGGGCATGTGCGGGTAATTCACCCACATTATTTTCGTTTTGGCGCTGACGCGGGTGCTCAACAAAGAAAGATCCGGCAACCACCCATTTTCGGGAGATAAATCGTACGATTGAACGACCCCGCCCGCCAGTTCCGTCGCCGACCGATAAGTGGGGTAGCCGGGGTTAGGGACCAGCACTTCGTCACCCTCATTCAAAAAGGCCATGCTGATGTGCATGATCCCCTCCTTACTACCGATGAGGGGCAGGATCTCCGACGCCGGATCCAAACTCACCCCAAAGTAACGGTCGTACCACCCAGCAAAGGCAGCCCGCAACTCCGGCCGGCCGACGTAAGGCTGGTAACCGTGCACGTCGGGCCGTTGGGCGGTGGACGTCAGCGCGGAAATGACCTCCGGCGGCGGCGGCATGTCCGGAGAACCGATGCCCAGATTGATGATAGGTTTCCCGGCTTCCCGCAGGCGGGCCAGCTCCTTCAGTTTCGTACTGAAGTAATATTCTTTGGTCTCCCCCAGCCGGTCGGAAGTGGGAATGATGGTCTTCATCACGGTGTCAGTATTGGTCATGAGGATCAGGGTTTTACACCGGCGTTGTACACGCCCAGGACGCGCAATTCCGTACAAATAGGGGTGATGGCTTCCAGGGCCTGCTCCAGCGTGACGTGGCCCTCCAGCAAGAAATCTACGTGGAAACGATACTGGAAGGGCCGCCCTACGATCGGTTTGCTCTGGATCTTCGTCAGGTTAATCTGGTAGGCCGCCAGGACCATGAGCACCCGGTAAAGACTACCGGCTTCGTGGGTCGTCGAAAAACTGAGGGATACCTTATTACCGACGTCGGCCAAGTGGTCGCGGCCACGCTCCAGCACCAGGAAGCGGGTGTGGTTCAATTTATTCGTTTCGATACCGGGGGCTAGGATTTCCAAGTTGTACAGCTCCGCCGCCGCCGCGCTGGCGATGGCGCCCCGGGTGGGGTCCTGAGACTCGAGTACTTCGCGGGCGCTGAGGGCGGTGTCGGTATCCTCGACGAGTTCAATCTGCGGCCACACTTTGAAGTATTCCCGGCACTGGGCCAGCGCAACGGGGTGAGAATGCACCTGGCGCAGATCCTTTAATTGCGCTCCGGGAAGGGCCATCAGGTTGAGGCGAATACGTAGGTAAACCTCCGCTGTGATGCGCAGATTGGCGGTCTGGAGCAGATCGTAATTATCCATCAGGCTACCGGCGAGGGTATTTTCGATGGCCATCAGCCCGAGGTCGGACACGCCGGATTCCACCTGTTCCACGACGTCGGTAAAAGTGTGGGCGGGGACGGTCACCACCTCCTTCGTGCTAAAGTGCTGGCGGGCAGCAGCCTCGTGAAAGGCACCCGCGTAGCCCTGGATGCTGACGCGTAATTGTTCGACCGAAGGGGTTACCGTGGAGTTCATGGTAATGGAATTAAATAGCTAGATAGGTCATAAAAAAAGTGGCCCCGGCTCAATGCTGGGACCACTTTTTGAATTATCGTTCTTTACAATAAGATCAGCGTCCCTTACCCATTGGGGTAAAAGTAGTAGCTAAACCAGAAGTAAAAATTACGATTATCCATGGTTATACAACCCGGGAGTTTTGCTCCCTTGCCAGCAAACCTACGGCACGATTTACGGACCGCAAAATGTTGTTCTGGCAAGTGACGGCAATAAATTGTGGAGCCGAACCACAGCAAGCAAGCGCAAAGCCGCGCGGATAAAGGATTTATCCTATCTTCCACCCCACTAAACATTGTTAGCATGATCCCGAATAATCCCTGGCTACTGCTCCTAGTGGGTTTGATTCCCCTGCTCGTCGGTGCCCTTTACTACAGCCCGATCGGCTTCCACAAAGCGTGGATGAAAGCCAATAATTTCACTGAAGCTGACCTGGAGGGCGCCAACATGGTGAAAATCTTCGGATTGGCTTACCTCTACGGCGTCATCCTGGCCTCCTTCCTGCCTTCGCTCGTCATGCACCAAACTGGGCTCTCCGGCATCTTCGGGATGTTGCCCGAGTGGGCGGATAAATCCAGCGCCCTCTGGACGGACCTTAACGCCATGGACGATAAATGGGGGATGTTCAGCCGCCACCTGCACTTTGGCCACGGCGTTATGCACGGCATCGTTTCCAGTGTATTTTTGGTAGTACCCATTGTCTCCATCAATTCCTTGTTTGAACGGCGGGGTTGGAAGTACGCTGCGATCCATATCGGTTACTGGACGATCTGTTTAGCTCTAATGGGTGGCGTCCTCTGTGAGTTCCTGGAACTTCCCCTTTAAAGGTTACCTACCTACCCATTTTTGAAGTCATCCTCACAATCCGGCCGTTCCGCGCCTAATGGGTCCCCTCCCCTCTACCCCGCCTGGCAACGGTTGGGACTAGTGGTGCTGCTCCTGATCGCCGTTATTGGCTTTGTCGTTGGTGACTTCCGCCCCCCTGCTACCCCCACACTATACGATCTCCAAGCTCGGGGACTACGCGCGACGTTGGCGCTCCGGGACGGGCAGGAGTTCACCTTCCCGGTGGAGGACTTCCCCTTCAACCCCAACACCGTAACGCAGGAAGAACTCGTCCGCCTGGGTCTTTCGGACCGACAGGCCTCCACCTGGATAAAGTACCGGGGTGATCGGGCGGATGCTTTTAAATCAGCCGGAGACATCAGTAAATTATACACGCTGGACGATGCGTTGAAGGATCGACTGATCGGTTTGGCCGTGCTCCCTACGGATGACTTGCCCCCAGTTTCCACCCGAGCTGAAAGTTTTGCGTTTGACCCTAACGCCGTCACTCAGGCTGAATTGGAACGTCTTGGCCTACAAACCTTCCAGGCCCGGGCCTACCTGAAGTACCGGAGTAAGATTGAGGATGGTTTTACCTCGGCGCGGCAACTTTCTCGACTAAAATTCCTGGAGGACAAGCAACGGGATAACCTGTTGCGCAACGCCCGCTTCCCCGCCCCGCCGGCCCTGGCATTAAAACAGTCTTTTCCCTTCGACCCGAACCTGATCTCTGCCGATAGTCTCGAGCTACTCGGCTTCCCTAAGTATCAGGCCCGGGGTTTGGTAGCTTACCGCGGCGACCGGCGGGTGACCTTTCGCCGGCCCGAAGATCTCCTCCGCGTGAAAAGTCTTGATACGGGGCTGGTAAAGTTAGTCCTTCCGCTCGTGCGCATCGTCTTGCCTACTTCCCTCGCACCTGCGGCAGCGCCCAGAACGTACGCAAAATTTACGCTGCCCGAAACGGCTTCAGTTGACCTGAATACCGCGGATACTACCCTACTAAAGACGCTACCCGGCATTGGGTCTTACCGCGCTAAACGGTTGCTGCGTTACCGTGATGCGCTCGGAGGATTTTACAGTTTGGAACAGGCCGCTGGCACCTACGGCATCCCGGATTCTACCTGGCAAGCCATTGTGCCTTACGTGACGGCGGGGCCAGTTTACCGCAAGATCAACGTCAATGAAGCTGATGTCGGAGAGCTGAAAAAGCACCCCAACATCAACTCTAAGCTGGCGAATGCCGTTGTCCGCTTTCGGGAGAAACACGGGCCGTTCCGTGACGCGGAAGACCTACGCCGTGTCCGCCTTTTTACGGACGACAACCTTCCCGGAATTCTCCCCTACCTCAGTTTTGAATAGCTTCCTATGAACGCGCTTTTTTCCCTGATCGGCAACACTCCGCTTATTAACCTGTCCCACTTTTCGGAAAACAAACAGGTCAAGATCTTCGGCAAATTGGAGGGCCAGAACCCCGGTGGCAGCGTCAAGGACCGCGCTGCCCTCTCGATGATTCTCGGAGCCCGCGAGCGGGGGGAGTTGGCCGATGGCCGAGCCATCGTTGAAGCGACCAGTGGCAATACCGGCATCGCCATGGCCATGATCGCCGCCAGCCTCAACATCCCCATCACGCTGATCATGCCCGAGAATTCTACGGTGGAACGCGTAAAAACCATGCAGGCCTACGGCGCGGAAGTCATCCTCACCCCGGCCGAAAAAACCATCGAGTACTCCCGCGAGCTCGCCCAGGAAATGGCGGCCACCGGCGACTACCTGCTCCTCAATCAATTCGGCAACGACGACAATTGGAAAGCCCACTACCGCACCACCGGCCCCGAGATCTGGCGGGATACGGACGGTAAAATCACCCACTTCGTTTCCAGCATGGGCACGACCGGGACGATCACCGGCAGCGGTAGATTCCTGCACGAGCAATCAGAAGACGTTCAGGTGGTTGGTGTACAACCGCTCGACGGCAGCCGCATCCCCGGCATCCGCCGTTGGAGCCCCGGTTTTTTGCCCGCCATCTACGACGCAAGCGTGGTAGACCAGATCATCGACATCAGCCAGGACGACGCGGTGGCCACCATGCGCCGATTAGCGAGAGAAGCGGGCGTATTTGCTGGCATGAGCTCCGGTGGGTCCACTTTTGCGGCCTTAGAACTGGCGAAGACACTCGAGGAAGGCCTCATCGTCTGCATCATCTGCGATCGGGGTGACCGGTACCTGAGCCAGGATCTGTACTGATTTCTCCTCATCGTATTCACCAATAAAAATTGCCCCCTCCAGAAATACTGAAGGGGGCAATTTATTTACGAGCTAAGTGCTCAGCGTCGGTAGTCTACTGGACTACTATACGCCGCGCCCAGGCTTCACCCGCTTGCGTACCGCGGAGGGTGTAGACGCCCGGCTTGAGACCGCGTAGGTCTAACGATATGACGTCACGTTCATCAACCCTTTGGCCAACGGTAAACGTACGTACTTGTTGGCTCGTACCATTCAGCAACTCGAGTCGGTTATCATCAGCGTCCGTGGCCAACTTGCCGTATTCCAGATAAACCTGTTCGCGGGCGGGGTTAGGGTAGACACTGATCTGGAGAATTTCATCTTGGCTACCATCGTCCTCACCGGAAATCCGAACCAAGCGGCGGCGGACGCTACTATCACACCGGTCTCGATCGTTATTGTAACGCGTGACGCGCATGCGAATATCGTACAGCCCTTCCTCTGGGAAGGTGAACTCTGCGGGGTTGCCTTCCAGGATACCCAAATTACGATTCACCGGCTCGCGTTGGCGGATTTCCCACGACACTTCGTCACAAGAGCCAAAATCTGCATTCGCCGTAAAGTCATAAGTCAGCGAACTGCCCTGCTGCACTACCGTAAACAGTTGGTTCATATCGTTGCGTAGTGGCTCGCACTTACAGTCCGTGATTGCGCAATCCGGCATTACGAGGCAGGCTTCAAATTTGCAGCAATTAAGGTGGAAGTCTTGCCCATCCTCGGTAGTCTCGTGCAGGATCACTTCCACGCAGATCGTATCATTCGCCAGGGCGGGGACGCCGATGGGGAATGAGATGGATGTCGATGCACCGGGAGCCAACGGCGGGAAGGTGATTTCCAGATCGTAAGCATCCAGCGCGGCTGGGAAGTCGATGTAGGCCTCGCTCACCGAAACGTCAGAAGTATTGGTCAGTATACCATTCCAGATGTATACGTTGCCTTCGCAGTACACTTCTTCGGGGGTCAAGTAACCACAATCGGGCTCGCAGAAGAGAGAAACGGTATCGCGGCACACGACCTCACCGTTAATGCGCCATTTGATTTCCAGCAGGTTCTCGGCCTGCGTTCCTGCATCCAGGCATACGCGGGGCAACTGGAAGCTACCGCCGGGCAGAAAGGCCCCTTCGGTCGACGCTACTTTGATGGACCGGCCATCCGTACTCGTCACGGCCTGCAAATCTGCCGCAGGCGTATTGATGGCACTGATGGTAGCGCCTGAATTCGGGTCAATGAGGCAGAGCACGACATCGTCAAAATCAAAGTTGTCCGCATCATCGAACAAGAAGATGTCGTAGCAGCAATCTTCTCCGGTTTCGGCGAGTTCCGCGTACAGATCATCACAGGGGTCACAGTCGGGGATTTCCAGGCACCGCTTCTCTTTCGTCGAGCAACAAAGTGCGGCAGGGTCCTCGTCGGGGTCAGCGCTGTGGGCGACGAGCATGTAGCAGAACTCTTCGCCGGCGGGCAGCGCGGTAGCGGGGAAGGTCAGCGTTTCACAGGTTCCGGGCGCTATCGCAGGTGCGAAGTTTTGTCCGGAGGGGAGCAATGCGGAAGCGGCTGGTGACTGATCGATAAACTGGAGGTGGCTGACGGGGAAGTCCGCATCGGCCGGCACGCAAACGGTGACGGAGAAGACGACCAGTTTGTCCTCCGTACAGATCAGGGTGTCACTGGCGACGTACGCACAGTCGGGGGTAGGCTCACATTCCGTGACGACTTCATCTTCACAGATCACTTCGCCTTCCGCGTCGAGGTATTCAATCAGAATGACCTGGGGGGACTCGGTAATGTTCTCGGGGCAAATGGTCATGATTCCAGCCAGGTTGGTTGGTAGTTCCGTAACCAGACCGGGATCGATCGCCAGTTGAATGGCGCCACCCAGCGTAGTAGACGAGAATCCGAAAATTGGGTTTACGGATCCGGGAGTGATAGCTAAATCCGCATCAGCAGTGGATACCTGAATGAGGTAAGCACCCGCCGGCAGGTCAGTGTAGGCCAGTTCGTAACAACAGCCTTCATCCGTAGTGGAAGCGGATACGCGCGTAGCAACCGTTTCCAGCTCATCGCAGTCACCACAGTTGATCACCTCGAGGAAGAGCTCACCACTCGTTGTACCACATAGCGTAGAGGTGTTCTCTACGTACACCTGGTACATACCTTCCATATCCACGGTGATGGATTGGGTAGTAGCGAACGGCGAACCATCCTTGAACCACTGGTAGGTGTACGGACCGTCAGGACCAGAAATCGTGTAAGGGCGGCAGACCTCGTAGCAACCGGAGGGTACGCTACAAACGTCGGGCAGCGGATTGATGACCACGCTACTCGAGGAGGAACAACCCGTCACGGAGTGCGTAGCGACGACACTGATGGGCCCCGCCAACGTAGTAGTGGTACTAGTGCCCGAGCCACCGTTGCTCCAGGTATAGTTGACCTCAGGGTCGGGGTTAACGATACTGATGGTGTTATCGTCACCCTCACAACCCGTTCCGCTCAGAGCGAGGGAAGCATCGGGGAGGGGTTCTTCCGTCACGTCAAAATTGGCCGTCGAAGTACAGCCGAAATCCGGATTGGTCACCGTCAACTGTACTTGGTGGAGCCCAGCGCCGTTGGCTGCGATGGTGATGGAGTTAGCCGTAGAGGTCTGGCCAGTGGTCAGGTCTTCCCACAAGACGTTTTCGCCGCCGCTGGCCGTAGCCGTAAGGGTGGTGCTTCCAGGGATGCCACAGATGTAAGGGTTACCGAACCAGCCGGCGGATGGTAGGGGTACCACCTGTACTTCTACTCCCTCGACGGCACGGGTACAGCCGAAACTATTCGTCACCGTTACCGCGTAGGTACCCGCAGTCGATACCATAATGGACGGATCGGTGCTTCCGTTGGACCAGGCGTAGGTATGCCCGGGAAGGTCATCAACCGATAGCTCCGTTTCGTCACCGTCACAGATGATCAAGCCATTGCTGGCTTCGATTTCATCCTCAAGTGGAAGCGGGTTCACGGTCACCGTTTTAGTTAGGCTATCGCGGCAACCATTTATGTTGACAGTAAGTAACTCTACCGTGTAAGTCGTAGGAACGAGGGGATCATAGGTCTTCTGGGCCATTTCCGAAACTAGGCTGGTGCCATCGCCAAAGTCCCATTCCCAGTAAACCAGGCCGGTGCCAGCTGGCGTGAAATCAATCACTTCACCCGCACATGCCGTTGAGGAGCTGATGGTGAAATCGGCCGTCGCGATCTGATCTACCGTAATCGTTTCTTCATAGCGGCTTTGGCAGCCGCCGTCGTCGACAATGAGGACGACCGTATAGGTGTCATTCATCGCGTAGGTGTGGGTGGGGTTCGGTCCGGATCCGGTCGCACCGTCGCCGAAGGCCCAAGTGTACGTCAGAGGGCCAGCTAGTAGAGCTGGTGCAGTAAGGGTGCGGTCGGAGAAGGATACTTCACCGCAAATCTCTTCCCAACTGAATTCAGCTTGGTGAGGGATGCAGATATCGATAAACTCAGTCAATCCACACACGACGGTATCAGGCCCGCTCGTGGTCATGGTGATCAAGGAGTCGTAGACCGTACTGTACACCCGGGAGCAACCGACTTCGTTGAGGCGAATACGAATGGAAGTGCTACCACTGGCGACTGACCCACCGGCGCTCAGGATGCTAAAGTCACTACCGAGGCTGTAGAAATCGTGGCGATCCGCACTGTCCGCGGAGAAAGTGGCCGTAACGTTTACCGTATCGCACCAGGGGGACTCTGGGGTAGCCACTAAATCGTGGATGCGAGAAACCCCACTGGCATCACATCCAGGGTTGGGCCCACAAGTCCGTTCGTAAACGAGGACAGGGTCGCTATCCTCAAAACAGCCGTTAGCGTCGAAGATGCGCACGTAGTAGCTGAAAGTACCGGCGGTACCCGTCCAGTTATGGGTGAAGGAACTGTTCGCCGGGCTGGCCGTCCCCTGCGGCGCGTTATTACAGAACCAGAGGAAGTCCACCCCGGTATCCGTAATGGCAGACAGTACGGGTGGCGCTGGATAGGGCGTATTGCTAATACAGATATCGTTATCCCCAGTGATGGTAGCGTCAGCCGACGGGCCACCGGAAAACGAAACCTGGTAATTAGCAAAACCGGTACAACCGTTTACGTCCGTCGTTGTGACCTGGTAGTTACCAGGCGTCGTCACGGTAGTCGTCGAACCGGTAGCGCCGTTGCTCCACGTAGCCATAGGGAAGGCCGCAGCATTGATGCTGAGCTGGGTGGAATTGCCATTACAAAGATTTCCGGTCTGCGTAATCACGGGAGTATCGGCAGTCCGCAGATTGACGGCGTAGGAGAGGGTGAGCGTTTGCCCACACACCGTTATTTCCAGGATGACGGAAGTACTTACGTCGTCCGCATTCCACTGTATTTCGCAGGAAGTCCCATCCGTGGCACTTACTACTGACCCGGCACCTGCGTCAGCGACAAACCAGTTGTACGTGGCGCTTGGATGTTGGGGGGTATCGAGTGAATACATGGCCGTTTCGTTGGTGCAGGCCGGGTCGCCCGTAATGGCGGGTGAGCCAATGAAGTCAATACTCGTCAGTGATGCACTAGCGGTTTCGCTAAAGCAGAAGGGCGCATTAGTATCCTGGCCCGAGACCGCGACGGAAGCACCGGCGGGGGAAGAAAACACGAAGGTCGCCAGTGGCCCACCCTGCCCCTGAACGATGGCACCATTAGTGGCCGTCCAGTTATAGTTGTAGCCCGGCGCGGGGTTAGTGATTTCGAAAATCACACTATCGCCCACGCAGTACTCGGAAGGACCAGTGATGATCGGTAGCAACTGCTCCTCCACAAAAACGGTGACTTGCTGCACGGGGCGGCAGTAGTCCGACGCATTATCTACCGTTACTTCTACCGTGTAGGTGCCGGCGGCCGGCCAATTGATGCTGTGCGTTGAGCCGGATCCGGCAAGGCTTGGTTCTCCCAGAACTTCCCAATCCAAATTAGCGCTGGGATCGATGTTACTGGTGGCGCTCAGGAAGGTCGTACCATCCACGCAAGCTGGGTTTGGGGAAGCAAACACAGTGAAGTCGCCGAGTACCGTGACTTCAAACGTAGCCGTGCCCTGACAATCCGACGCGTCGTGGCCGGGAAGGCCCTGCAGAAAATCACTTTGGTAGGTGGCCGTGATTACGTAAGTACCGGGCGTCGTGCCCCAGGTAACGGACATGATGTTGCCCGTAGGCGTACCGTTGATGGTGCCACCTCCACTAATGGACCAACTGTAGGCAGTCGTCATCCATTTAGGCAATTCGTAGGTAGCCGTAACGCCGGGGCAGACGGAGTCGTCTCCTTCGATTGGCCCATCGTCAGAAATGATGGGGACGATGGCTACTGAGGGGACCGGACAATACTCGTCGTCACAACCCAACGCTTCAAGGGTGATCGTACCCGTAGGGCCATCACCCCAGGAGACCGTGATGCGGTCCGTCCCAGCGCCGGCGGTGATGGTACCGTTACCGGACACACTCCAGTCGTATGTGCTGCAGTTTTTGGCATCCGTCCAGTATTCGCTTTCGTCGCCTTCGCAGAGGGTAGAGATCCAGTAAATGGCGGGGCCGGGGTCTTCCGAGACATCGATCACGTAGGAGATAGAATCGGTACAGCAACAGCCCTGGGAGCCATCCGCGTTGATATTCTCCGAGGTGGCGTAGAGCGTTACCGTTTTGGGGCCAGGCGTAGTGTAAGTATGGTTTGGGTTAGCGACATTTTGGGCCGTTGTGCCGTCGCCAAAATCCCAGTCGTAAGTGGCCGGGGGGCCGGTGGTCATATTGGTGAAGTAAACGGCCTGGTCGAGGCAGACATCGGTTGGCGCGCTAAAGTCGGCGACCGGCGTCAGGTTGAGTTCTACGCACCAGGTACGGGTGTACAGTAGCTGTCCATCTTCGTCAAGCACATCCACCGAGAGTGAGCCCGTAGAGGCGGGGCCCCACTCGACTAGCAGTTCGTTTGAGCCATCCGTGTAGGATGGGTCGCCGTTCGTAGCGGACCAATCGTACTGAACGTTTTCACCGGGCGTGAAAACGTAGGTGATGAAGCTGTTTTCACAGGCGACGAGGCAGTCTTCGTCCTGCATTCCATCGCTCTGAGGGTTTGGTGGGGATAAGTCTAGTTCTACGAGACTGCAATCCGGTTTCGGGCACTTAATGGTGAGGGCAACCGGTTGGACCACGACCGGATCTCCAACGCCACCGGCGGGGTCCGCATCAAAAAAAGTGATGTTGAACGTGTCGGTGAAACCGCAACAGCGTTCTTCGGTAGCCTCCCGGCTGAAGGAGACGTTGCCCTGCTGATCAACCTGGTAGCAGAGCCCTCCGGGGCCTTCCGCGAAGTAGGGTTGGCCGACCAGAAACTCCGGCGTCACGTTAGCGATGACACCCTGACCGAGGGGAGCGCAGAGGTCGCGCAAAGGGAACTGTTCTTGCGCCGCCATGGCAACGGAAAGCAAGAGGAGGAAGAAGATGGTGTAAAGTTTTCTCATGATGGCAAATGCGTTGTGTCCCCTGCCGAATCGGACCGGGTCCCGTGAAAGATTGAAGGCTTAAGTGTTTGGACATCGTCTTCAATTTAGGAATCTTACCCCCACCCCGGAAAAATATTTACAACTGTACTTATTTGCGCCTTGAAGACACCCCCAGCCCAATACTTAAAGTGAAGTTTTGAGCTCAATTGCTGGCATGGTATGCTAGTCCTCACCAGCTAGCACGCATGGGGATTGCCGGAATAAATTGTATCATGAGTGCTTATTGCTTTAGCCCACTACCCACCACCTTATGCTAGACCGCCTTTACATCGCCGCTACCTCCCAACACGTGGGGAAAACTACCTGTACCCTTGGCTTAATGGCGGCCATCCGAGCCCGGGGCCACAAGGTCAGCTACTGCAAACCTGTCGGGCAGGAGTTCGTGGAACTCGGTGAATTGAAGGTGGATAAGGACGCGCTGCTCTTTTCGCGGGGGATGGATTTCGAACTGAGTTCAGAGTTGCACAGCCCCATCATCATTGGCCGCGGCGTCACGGCGGAGTACCTGGATGACCCGACCCGCTTCAACTTTGCGGATGGCATCACCAAGGCCAGCCGGCGGCTGCAGGCGGAGAACGACTTCGTCATCTACGAAGGCACCGGCCACCCGGGGGTGGGGTCGGTTTGTGATATGTCCAACGCCCAGGTGGCCCAACTCCTGGGTTCGCCCGTCGTGATGGTCGTGGAGGGGGGCATCGGCAATACGATCGACAAACTCAACATGAACCTGGCCATGTTCCGGGAGCGGCGGGTGCCGGTGCGTGGGGTGATCGTCAACAAATGCATCCCCGGCAAACTGGAAAAGGTGCGGCACTACGTGGACATCTACCTCAAGAAACTGGGCATTCCCCTCCTCGGCGTACTGCCCTACGAGCGGCAGCTGAGCAGCCCGATCATGTCGTCCATCCGCCGCGCCCTGAACGGCAAGACACTCATGCACCGCAAGCGCATGGATAACCGGGTAGAGAACATCGCCAGTGGCAGCCTTTTGGCGCAGGAGGAAGTGGAGAACCTGAAGAACCTCCTCATCATTGTCAGTCACCGCCGCTACGACGAGGCGATCGCGGCCCTGCAGCTGATCCTGGCCGAACGTGGCTTACCTGGCTCCACCATCAGCGGTATCGTGATTACCGGCATGGTGGATACGGAGCTTACGCACGTAGATTTTCTCGATGCGTTTAAGATTCCCGTCGTGTCCTGCCCGCTCGATACTTACGGGGCAGCGGTGCGCATTAATGCGATGGAGGTGAAGATTAATTTGAAGACGCCGTGGAAGATTCGGCGGGCGGTGGAGTTGATTGAGGAGTATGTGGATATGGATTTGTTGTTGTAGGGGGGGCGTTTTGTGGGGTTTTATCTTAGCCTTCTTTTCGTTGGGATCTTTCTTGACATTTCTTTCGCCGGGATCTTTGCTGACCTTCTTTTCGCCGGGATCTTTCCTGACCTTCGGTCAGTCTGATGCGCTTCGCGGCTACTGCGTGGTCCGGGCTATCTTGGTGATGCGCTTCGCGTCTACTTCGTGGTCCTATCGGGATCGGGTGTCATCCCTTCCGGAGATCAGGGTTCATCCTTATCGGGATCTGGTGTTATCCTTACCGAGATCTGGTGTTATCCTTACCGAGATCTGGTGTTATCCTTACCGAGATCAGGTGTCATCCTTTCCCAGGGTCGTCGGCCTGCGGCCTTGGGACCCTGGGTTAAGGGGGACCCCTTCAGGGTCTGGCGTTTTATATTCGTGGCTCATGAAGAAGATTTTCGCCTGGTCCGTTCACATTTTTACTGCTTCCGGTTTGCTGGCGGGGTTCATGGGCCTGCTGGCTACGGTGGCGGGAGACTACCGGGCGGCGATGCTGTGGTTGCTGGCTACCCTCGTGATTGATGGGATCGACGGGACGTTTGCGCGCATGGCTAACGTGCAGGAGGTACTGCCCGGGGTGAGTGGGAAAACGATTGATTACGTGATCGACTTTTTCACCTACGCCATTCTGCCTGCTTACCTCTTTTACGTGGCCGTGGACATGCCGGATACGCCGCGCCTCATCGGGAGCTTTTGTATGCTGATGTCCGCCGCCATCTACTACGGGTTGGATGGGATGGTGAGTGAGGACGGTAAGCACTTCGTCGGTTTTCCAGTGATGTGGAACATGGTCGTCTACGCCTACATCTTCGTTTTTCCGGACGTTGGCTGGCCCGTCCTGCTGGGTCTTACGGTCTTCTTCGCGGTCATCCACTTCGTACCCATCCTGTTCCCCTACCCCAGCCGCGGTGGCCGCTGGTGGGTACTGACGATCGTGGCGACGGTGGTCTTTATTGCTACCGCGGTAGTCAACGTGTGGTACTATCCGGAGCCGGTGGCGTGGGCGCGATGGGCGACGGTGGCGGCGATTGTTTACTACGGAGTGGTGAGTACCCTGGATACGATCTCGGCCCGCCGGAAGCAATCACATAAGTGATATCCTTTTATCGTATGAACCTGAAAATCAATAAGTAACTACCCTGTCACTGATTGATTTAATATCTCGAATTAGTAAATTCCTTCAGGCTTACACCGCGCAGATAACCACATTACTGCCTGCGCGCGAATAGGGTTTCCAATGGATTTAATTGGATAACGGACCGCCCCGTGTCGCCTCAAGACAGTCATGCCGATCCAGAGAAACACAACGCAGCCTCAGGAGAGAAACGGAAGTAGGGGGGAGTACATCACTTAGCGCTGGGTGGTGTGTCAACCTTCACTAATCAACCAAAATCTAATCGTGATGACCCTCCGTTTTTCAACTTATTTTTCTCTCCTACTTGCGGGTTTGGTCCTGGTCGGCTGCCAGGAAGAGCAGCTCGTTACCCCCAGCGAAACCATTGATGATTCCGCCAGCTTCGACCTGGTCGATGACTTCGCGGCCGAAGACGCCGAAATGTTGAAGTTGGACGCCGACGAATACGTTTCCTCCGCTGAGCTCGCCGCCATGGTGGAAGAGCAGTTCGCCGCTAAGGGTGATGCGCTCCAAAAGAATACGACCAACCGCCGGGGTACCACCGTCTACACCCTCACCAACAGCGTCGTTGACAACGAAGTGATCGTCTTCGATGCAGCCGACGATGGCACCCTCACCGAAAGCGGCCGGTTCCGGACGCAGGGGCAGGGCAGCGACGATAACCTCGCCAACCAGGGTGCGTTATTTCTCGACAACCGCAGTAACCTCCTGTACGCCATCAACGCCGGCTCCAACGAGTTAACGGTATTCGGCGTCAACCGTAATGGTAGCCTTGGCTTTCTGGATAAAATCGCCACCCAGGGTGAGCGCCCCGTTAGCGTAACCGCTTATGAAAACGTGATCTACGTCGTCAA
The DNA here is from genome assembly GCF_001625015.1 of Lewinella sp. 4G2. Taxonomy (NCBI): domain Bacteria; kingdom Pseudomonadati; phylum Bacteroidota; class Saprospiria; order Saprospirales; family Lewinellaceae; genus Lewinella; species Lewinella sp. 4G2. The sequence continues at coordinate 274,300 of NZ_LVWJ02000011.1, forward strand.
CGCCGGTACGGATAACGTAGAAGGGTTCCGCCTGAACCGCAATGGCCGCCTGCGCCAGATGAACAACAGCGTCCGCCCACTGAGTAGCACGGGTACGGCGCCGGCGCAGATCAGCTTCAAACCCAATGGTCAGGCCCTCCTCGTAACGGAGAAGGCCACGAATCAATTGACGTCCTACCGCGTCAACCGAGCCGGCCGCCTCAGCCGCCCGAGCTTCCTCACGGCGGCCAACAACACCCCGTTTGGGTTTGACTTCCTCAGTGGCCGGACCATCGTTTCCGAAGCGGCCGGCGGCAACGACGGCCTCGGCACCGCCAGCGTTTACCGCCTCAGAAACGACGGCACCGTCCGCCTACTCAGCGGCCCCACCGAACTCGGGGAAACCGCTACCTGCTGGATCTCAGCCAACCGCCGGACTGGTAACGTCTTTGCGACCAACACTGCTTCCAGCAACATCAGTAGCCTGGCGCTGGCCGGCAATGACCTCGCCATTACCAATGGTGGGCAGACAACGCCTGCGCCCACCATCGTGCACGACGCCGGGCAGAACCGGGAAGGCACCTACCTCTACGCGGTAACGATTGGTTCCGACGAAGTGCTCAGCTACCGCATTGGCGATAACGGCAGTCTGGTCCAGATTGATACGGACCCAACCTTAGCTGACTTTGCATCGGGCATCGTCGTACGTCGGTAATCGATTCAGCGATATATAATAGTCCAAAAGCGCCGCTTCGTCCCCTGGATGATGCGGCGCTTTCCATTTCTTAATTCCATCGTTCGGAGCTCGGTACCGGGCAACAAAACCTACCCTACCTTTGTCTTCCCACAAACCGCAACCAATAGATGATCGACCTGCCCGTAACCAACGCCCGGCCCCAAACGGAAGCCGCCGCTCCCGTTAAGCTCGATAAAAAAGGACGCGCCCGTAAGCCCGACTGGCTCCGGGTCAAACTCCCCATCGGGCCGGATTACAAGCGGGTACGCGCGCTGGTGGATGAGTACAATCTCCACACCATTTGCCAGTCCGGCAACTGCCCTAACATGGGCGAATGCTGGGGCGCCGGCACGGCCACGTTCATGATCCTCGGCAACACTTGCACTCGTTCTTGTTCCTTCTGCGCCGTCAAGACCGGCCGGCCTACGGAGTACGATACCGACGAGCCCCGCCGCGTCGCCGAAGCCATCGATTTGATGCAAGTCAAGCACGCCGTCCTCACCTCCGTCAACCGTGACGAACTCAAGGACCGCGGCGCCGAGATCTGGTACCAGACCGTCGTACAGATCAAGGAGCGCACGCCGAATACGACCATCGAAACGCTGATCCCCGACGTCCGTGGTAACTGGGACGCTCTTTACCGGATGATCGACGGCGGCCAAGAAGTGGTGAGCCACAACATGGAGACCGTCCGCGAGCTCTACCGCAAGGTCCGGCCCCAGGGCAAGTACGACCGCAGCCTCGAAGAACTACGCCGCATCAAGGAATACGGCAAACGCACGAAGACCGGTTTCATGGTCGGGCTCGGCGAAACGGAAGCCCAGGTCGAGCAGATCCTCAAAGACCTCCGCGAAGTTGGGGTGGACGTCGTCACCATCGGCCAGTACCTCCAACCCACCGCCATGCACCTGGCCGTCGACTCCTTCGTCACGCCCGACACCTTCGCGCACTACAAAGCGATGGGGATGGAGCTGGGTTTTGACTTCGTAGAGAGCGGGCCATTGGTTCGGAGTTCTTACCATGCGGAACGGCATTTATAGTCTGTAGTCTGTAGTCAACAGTACCATGTCCAATTAAGTACGCGCTTCAATCAAAGCGGATTCATGTCAAGTGCGGTAGCCAATCAGTCCTCGCCAATCGAGACTCGAGAATCGAGAATCTACCGGCCCACCCCCATCCACACCCTAGTCTTCCTCCGCATCGCCCTCGGCCTGCTGGGTGGCGGCGATATTTTGGGCAACGGGATTTACTATCACTGGTACCTGGACGAGTTCAGCGGGTTCACCTTTCGCTACTTTGGGTTTGAGTGGGTGCACCCGTTTCCGGAACCCTTCCTGTCCCTCTTTTTCATCGTTGGTTTTTTGCTGGGTTTGGCCGTCGCAGTCGGTTGGCGATTTCGGGTTACGGCGCCGTTATTCGCCCTGTTTTTCAGCTACCTCTTCTTTCTCGAAAAGGCCCACTACCTCAACCACGCCTACCTATTCATGGTCCTGGCCTGGCTGCTGTGTCTGACGCCGGCCTGGCGGGAATTTTCCTTGGACGTTCGCCGAAACCCGGCCGATTGGTCGCCCGTCGCGCCCGCTTGGAGCGTGTATTTATTCCCCGCGCTAATGGGGGTCGTTTATTTTTTCGGCGGCATCAACAAGATCAATTACGACTGGCTCATCGAGGCAATGCCCCTCCATTTGTGGCTCGAAAACCGGCGGGAGATGCCCCTGCTGGGTCCAATTTTCGCTAAGAAAACCACCGCCTACGTCATGGCCTGGGGTGGTATGTTACTCGATCTCACGGCGGGTTTCCTCCTGTGCCACCGTACGTTACGTTGGGTGGCTTTGGGCCTGCTTTTCTTCTTCCACGCCACCAACCACCTCATCTTCAACATCGGCATATTCCCCTACCTCAGTATGGTGCTGACAAGCCTCTTCTTTGCACCTGATTGGCCAAAACGCCTGGTGGATTGGATCGCCGATCACGCTTCTTGGACTTGGGCGCGGACGCAGGTGCAAAGTTGGCGGGACGGGTGGCAAGCCCGGATTACAGGACGAGACGCCAGCCAAGGGACGAGACCCTTCTGGCAGGACCAACCGCAGTACCGAGTGGGAGTGGCCGCCTTCCTGATCCTTTTATTCGCCGTAAACATCTTCCTCCCCCTCCGCAACCACGCCTTCAACAACGACGTCAACTGGACGGAAGAAGGCCACCGCTACAGCTGGCGGATGATGCTCCGTAGCAAACAGGGAAGTGGCTACTACCAACTGACGGACCAAGCCACGGGGGAAGAATGGAGGGTATCTCCCCGGGACAGCCTCCACCCCAAGCAAGCCCGTAAAATGGCCACCCACCCGGATATGATCCTCCAGTACGCCCACCATTTGCGGGATCTCTATGCGGACCAGGGAAAGGATGTTGCCGTCCGCGGCCGTTTCAAGGTGAGGCTCAACGGCCGCCGCCGCCACCCCTACATCGACCCGGAGGTGGACCTCGGCCGTACCCCCTGGACCTGGGGCGAAAAGGACTGGATCCTGCACGAACCCGCCCCGGAGCCAACCAATAACTAAAACTCTACCTTCGCCCAATGCCCACCAAGCTGCTGGCCACTTTCTTGTTTTTAGGACTTCTCTGCCTGCCCTTCCTCGGCCTGCAGCGTTGTGCGACCCCGACGGCACCGACCGGAGGACCGCGGGATAGCCTCGGTCCCGTCCTGGTGGTGGAAGAAAGCACCCCGAACTTTCAGACCAACTTCCGGCCGGAAGAGATCGTCCTGACCTTCGATGAATGGGTGGAGATCGACCCTAAGCAACCCATATTGATCTCCCCACCCCTGGAGCTGGGGGAGCTAAACCGCCCTCAATTGCGCCGGCGTAGCCTCGTCATTAATTTAGAAGGTTTGGAGCTGCGGGATAGCGTTACCTACGTCGTCAACATCGACGCAGCGATCAAGGACCTCAACGAGGGAAACCCCACGGATAACCTGCGCTTCGTTTTTGCCACAGGGCCAGTACTCGATTCGGCCACCGTTTCCGGTACGCTGGTGACGGACTTCTCCGGGGAGCCGATCGAAAACGGGACCTTCACCTTATTCAGCAACCTCGCGGATACGGCGGTGACCACGGAAAACCCGACCTACTTCGCCCAGACGGATGAGGACGGGAAGTTTACGGTGTACAATATCCGTCCGGGCACCTACCGAGCGGTGGCCCTGCAGCGAAACCCGTCGGCGACCAACTATTTCTACGACCTGAAGGGCTACGCCCAACCCCAATCTGCCGGCTTCGTGGACTCCTTGATTACCATTGAAGACGGAACCAACGAAGTGGGTACCATCCGCCTCTCCCCCATCCAAAAACCGGTACGGATCAACGCGGTGGATATGACCGTCAACGGCGTCATTCGCCTGACGGTGAACCAAGCCGCCGAACTGGTCGACCTGGAGTACTCCGGTGACTACGAGCGGCAGGATTTGAACGATACGATTGCCCTATTCTACCGGACGCCTACGGTGGATACTGTTTTCGCCGTCCGCAACGGGGAGCGGGTGGATACGGTGGTGATGGAGGGGCAGCCCGGGGCGGTAGTCCGCAACTTCAGGCTCCTGCGTTCCCCCGGCAGCCGAATCTTTACTGGAGATGGGATCGAGGTGTTGCTGGACCGGCCGTTGGAGCGGCTGGACACCAGCTTGGTATCACTTACGCAGGACACCTTCACGGCGCGGTTACCCTACACTTATGCGTTGGATTCCACTCAAGCCGGGCGGATCACTTTTCAGCGGAAGTTCAACCCCAGCTCCCGCTACGAACTGAGTTTCCTGCCGGGCGCTTTGACGGACTGGGTGGGGAACGTGAATACGGATACCATCGTCACCCGATTCACGGCGGATGAGGAGGAGAAGTACGGTTCCCTCGCTCTCCAGCTTACGGATCTGGACCCGACTTCGAACTACATTCTGCGTCTCGTCCAGAACGATAAGGTGTTGATCGCTACGCGGCGCTACGTTGAGAAGCGTTTTGCGTACGATGTGACGTACCGAGGACTGAAGCCGGGGACGTACACGGTGGAACTGTTGTATGATTCCAATGAGAACAACCGGTATGATTCGGGAGATTTCTTGTTTGGACGGCAGCCGGAGGAGGTGCGTAGGATTGAAGTGGAGCCTCTGCGGGCGAATTGGGAGGTGGAACAGGTGATTAGTTTGAAGACTGGTGGGGAGCGGGAAGCGGTGGAGGAGCGGTAAATATTTTGGGCACGGGTTTGGGGTACGGCTAAAGCCGTCCCTACCGGTATAGTGCTGGCGGGTACGGCTAAAGCCGTCTTTTCGGGTGGTGGGCTGGCTAGGTTACGGCTGAAGCCGTAACTACGGACGCTGCGCTTCGCTGGCGGGTACGGCTAAAGCCGGACGCTACGGGCGAACCATGGGGGGAAGTGTGCGTTGCCTATGCAAAACCATACTCTATGAGCTTGCAAGACAAGTACCGCAGCGTCCTGAACATGGGCGAAAAATTCAATGCCCGCGATGGCTACGTAGAAGAAGCCGACGGCAAACTCCGCATCGGCGGAACGGTGGAATACCAGCACCAGAAAGACCAGATGTGGGACGAAATCAAACGCGTTGGCGGCGAACAGGCCCGCGACATCGAGGCAGACATCAAGGTCACTAATAAGACCGTCTACGCCCGCCACACCGTGGAGAAAGGTGAAAGCCTCTCCCTCATCGCCAAGGAATACCTCGGTGACGTGATGGCCTACAAAGAACTCTTCGCCTTCAACTCCGACAAACTGGACGATCCGAACAAGATCTTCCCCGGGCAGGATCTGGCCATTCCCTTTCCGGAGGGGCGGAGCGCAGATGCTTAACTAGACGTTAGATTTTGGACGTTAGATTTTAGACGTCGGACGGCCGGATCATACAGTGATTCGGCCGTTTTTGCTTCGTAGTTGGTCTTTCAATTGAGCGCTGCGTACGCCGTTACTATTTTGATCATGTCCTCAACACCGAACGGAGCCATTTATACTCTACGGCACCGTACGTCACTATCAGGGCAGCGAACATCGCGATTCTTGCCCCTAAACCTGCATCCAGCGACAGCGCCCCGTACACGGTGAGGGCGGAGAGGATGATATAAAGGAGAATGCGGAGAAGTGGATAGGGGACCGGAAAAACCCGGCGGGTGACCAACCAGGCGAGGACGCACATCGTTAAATAACAGGCCAGCATGGCGAGCGCGGGGGCGATGATGCCGTACTCCCCGATGAAACCGATGCCCACCGCAGCACAGATGATGCTGCCGGTAAAGGCGATGATGCCGCCGAGATAGGTCTTGTCCGTGAGCTTGTAGGCGATGGAAAAATTGCTGTAAAGGCCGAGAAAAAAGTTACCCGCCAGGATGAAGGGTAGGACGAAAAGCCCCTCCTGAAGGTCGCGGCCGATGAAGTCTTTGAGCCAGGGTAAGAAGACGAGGATGCCGGCGCAAACCAGGGTGCCGACGATGGCGTAGGCGCGGGCGGCGTCGGCGTAAATGGTGCGGTCCGCCGTAGCCAGGTCGCTACCCGCCTGGCGGAAGAAGAAGGGCTCGGCGGCGTAATTGAATGCCGTGACGAAGAGGTTGAGGATCACTGCCAGCTTGAGGGCGGCGGAGAACTGGCCCGTCCAGTAAAGGTTGCTCGTCACGTCGTCCCCGAAAAATTCTTTAATGACGGCCAGGCCGGATTGAGCGTTGTACACCCCGGCCACAGCCACCAAAGTGAGCGGCGCGCTGTAGGCCAACATCTTGCCGTAATTTGGGGAACTGGACCAATCGGTCTTGCGCTTGCGGTAGCGCCACAGGCCGTCAGCGAGCAACAGCAAGTATCGAAAGGCCGCCGCCACCGCGATCGCCCCCATGTAGTAGACGACCTGGTAACTCTCTTCGTAGGCGACGCCGAATAGCGTACCCCATTCCGGCCAGAAGTGTAGTAACGTAAAAACCAGCGCCAGCAGCAGGAGGACGTTGCCCAGATTCACGAAGACGAAGAACCAGGCCCGCCGCTCCAGCCGCAAACGGGCCAACGGGACGGCACTCAGGCAATCGCAGGCCACCGTCAGTAAAAAGAGGACAACATACACATCGCGATCGGGGTAGGACATCCATTCCGCCACGTTGCCAGCGAGTAACAAACCAGTACCCACGACGGCCAATACGGCGCCGACGACAAAGCGTTGCGCCTTGCGGAAGACGGCCCGCGCGTCGTACTCCTTCCGGCTGGCGAAACGAAACACGACGGTATCCATCCGGAACGTGAGCAGGGCGATGAGCAGGGCAATCCAGAAGAAGAGGTCACCGACCACGCCGTAGTCCTCACTCACCATCACCGCGGTAAGGAAAGGCACCAAAATGACGAAGTTCAACAACCGGGGGAGGATGTTGGCCAGTCCGTAGATGATGGTTTCGCCGCCTAGTTGCTTTAAAGACATTTTAATAGTCTGGAGTCTACAGTCTGTAGTCTGGAGTCTGGAGACTTTCGGCTAATGGACAGCAGGTCAGGATGGTTGGCAAAAGTAGGTGGTTGGGGGTTGGGGAGGGAACGGGCTTGGTTAATTTTGCTAAATGATGGGTTTGCTAAACGTGGGATTATGTAGATGCGGAAGCAATCGTAAGGAAATCGGAGATTTCAGCCCCTTTCTTCTCATCCATCTCTTCCGCCTTTCACTTCTTTGCGCAACAAATGCAGCGGTTGCAGGGATTCGCCACACTTCGATCATAAGTAAAATTCCAATGGCTGCGTGAAGGCACGACAATCGCTAATCGAGTATCATGACCACGAAGTAGCGCAGAGCAAATCAAGAATCGAGTATCGAGATTCGCCAATCGAGAATCCTAGAGCTCTTCCTCTACCCCATCCGCCCGTTCGTCGATTAAGGCCCGTGCGCTTCCGGGGCCTTCGTACCTTCACCCCCATGGGTCTTCTAGAAAATTTTCGCGTAGCCCTGCGCAGCGTTAACGCCAACCTTTTGCGCGCGCTGCTCACTACGCTCATCATCGCCGTGGGCATCATGGCGCTCGTCGGTATCCTGACGGCGATTGACGTGGCCATTTATTCCTTGTCCTCCAATCTCTCCAGCCTGGGGGCGAATACGATTGAGATCGAGCGCGTCAGCACCACCGTTAGTGGCGGGCGGCGGCAGGGGCGGCGGGGCGTCAAGAAACGCTCGGACCCCTTCACTTACGACCAGGCGATGGAATTCAAGGAGCGCTACCAGTACCCGGCCGAGATCAGTGTAAGCAACTTCGCTACGGGGGCTACGGTCGTTAAATACGGTGAGGAGGAGACGAACCCCAACGTCAGTGTCTTCGGCGCCACCTCCAACTACCTCGACACGAAAGGGTACGAGATCGAGGCCGGCCGCAACATCACCGAAAAGGAAGCACTAGAAGGTGGCAACCTCGTCGTCATCGCTTCCGACCTCGTGGACGCCCTCTTCGACGGCAAACCTCAGGAAGCCATCGGAAAGGAAATCAGTGCCGGGCCACTCCGTCTCTCCGTGATCGGCGCCCTCAAAAGCCGGGGCAGTTCGATGAACGCCAGCCAGGATCGCCGGCTCATCATTCCCCTTCAAACCGCCAAACGCTACTACGGCTCCAGCCGGACGAATTACGATATCCTTATCGCCATTCCCGATCCTACGGGAGTTGACGCGGCGATGGGCGAAGCGACCCTCACGATGCGGGGCGTCCGCCGCCTGAAGGCCGGGGAGGAGAATGACTTTGAAGTCAAGAACAGTTCTGACCTCGTCAGCATCATCAAAGAAAACACGGTTACGCTACGCTCAGCGGCGCTCGGTATCGGCCTCATTACCCTGCTGGGGGCGGCCATTGGGCTGATGAACATCATGCTCGTTTCCGTGACCGAACGGACGCGGGAGATTGGCGTCCGCAAAGCCCTCGGGGCCACCAAACGCAACGTGCTCCTACAATTTCTGATCGAAGCCATCCTCATTTGTCAGATCGGCGGTGTGCTGGGCATCATCCTTGGCGTTGCGGCGGGTAACGTCATCGCACTCGTGCTGGGCGGAAGCTTCATCGTCCCCTGGGTGTGGATTGGTCTGGCCCTGGTTACCTGTACTATCGTGGGCTTGATGGCAGGGCTTTACCCGGCGATGCGAGCGGCGGCTTTGGACCCGATTGAGTCGTTGCGTTATGAATAGATATTAGATTTTAGAAGTTAGATATTAGAGGGTTGTGTGTCTAAAATCTAAAGTCTAAATTCTATTGTCTTCATCTGGAAACGCAATCTTCGGCTCAAACGCCAACGCTTCCTCCTCAGTCATATACCCGTAGGCAATGATGATGACGACATCCCCCACCTGGCAGCGGCGGGCGGCGGCGCCGTTTAGGCAAATGATCCCACTCCCTTCTTCACCACGGATGGTATAGGTCTCGATCCGCTCCCCGTTGTTGTTGTTGACGATCTGTACTTTTTCGCCTTCAATGATGCCGGCCGCGTCGAGCAGGAGGCCGTCGATGGTGATGGAGCCCACGTAGTTGAGGTCCGCTTCCGTGATGGTCGCGCGGTGGATCTTTCCTTTGAATCTCTGAATCAGCATAAATCGGCAATCTGGTGGGGTCAAAAAAAGTAAATCGGTACACTTAGGACGTCGAAACGGCCGCGAAGGCAACACCTCAATTTGTTAAGGGTTGGCTAAAAGCTTGTCCGGACAATAAAATTATCAATCAGCCGGACGGGGCCGCAACGGACGGCCGTGGCCACGACCAACTCCCGGACGGGAGCATCCGCGGCCCAGGGCTGAAGGGTGTCACCATCGAAGATGCTTACGTATTCGGGGGCGAGTAGTTCGTGGTGGGCCATCTCCCGAAAGGCCGTTTTTTCCAATTCCTTAGGGTCCCAACCGGCAGTCAGACCGGCGGCGACGGCTTTGAGGTGGAGGTTGATGGTCCCGGCGGCCAGGCGTTCGGCATCATTCAGCCGGCGGTTGCGGGAGCTGAGGGCCAATCCATCCCGTTCACGGACGGTGGGGACGACGGTGACATCCACCTTCACTCCCAATTGCTCGATCATGGAACGGATGACTGCCACCTGTTGGTAATCCTTCTGCCCCAGTACGAGGGTGGTGGGCCGGACGATATCCAATAACCGGTAAACCACTTGTGCCACCCCGGCAAAATGCCCCGGTCGGTTCGCGCCTTCCATGACGGCGACGAGGGGGCCAAAATCCAGTCGAGATGTCCGGTCTTCGTAGTCCGATGGGTATACGTCTTCCACGGCGGGTAGGTACAGGGCATCGCAACCGTGAAGCTGCAGCAGGTCTGCATCCGCTTCGGGGGTGCGGGGGTAAGTATCCAGGTCGCTCGCTTCGTTGAACTGGGTGGGGTTGACGAAGATGCTGGCCACCACCACGTCGTGGCTGTCCCGGGCCGCAGTGATCAGGGCCATGTGCCCGGCGTGGAGGGCGCCCATCGTCGGAACGTAGGCTACGGTTTGATCATTGGGGAGTCCGTCCAAATAAGTCCGTAGTCCGGTGGCAGTGGGGAAGGTCCGCATGGATAAAGCTGGTATTTATGGTTGGACGGTAGGTCCCATTTTGCTTGCCTATTTCTTGGCACCCGCGGCAGCGCCCAAAAGCGGCCACACATTGAGGTAACGTACACACGCTTAGGCAGGTAGCCCGTTGGTGGACTTCCTAAGGGGCCGCGAAGATAGTCCGTCCGGATAAAATTTTGTAAATTTGCGTTTAGCCACGCTCCGGAACTCCCCAATTTTTGGTATAACCGGCCCCGGTGTATTGTATAGACACAGACATTAATATGAGTAAGACAAAGGTGCTAGTAGTCACCCAGGAAATGGAGCCTTACACGATTGCGAAGGACATTTCCACCACCGTGCGGGCCCTCGCCCCACACCTCCAGCGTAACAAAATGGAAATCCGCGTGCTGATGCCCCGCTACGGCACGATCAACGAACGCCGCCACCGTCTTCACGAAGTTGTCCGCCTCTCCGGCATGAACATTATCGTGGACGACAATGACTTCCCCCTGATCATCAAAGTGGCTTCCCTCCAGGACAAAAGCACCCGCATGCAGGTCTACTTCCTGGACAACGAAGACTTCTTCAAGCGCAAGTTCGTCCACACCGACAAGGCTGGCAAGTACTTCGACGATAACGCCGACCGCTCCATCTTTTTCTGTAAGGGCGTGATCGAAACCGTCAAGAAATTCGGTTGGCCGCCAGACATCATCCACTGCCACGGCTGGATGACCTCCCTCATCCCCTTCTACCTGCGCACAGCCTACGCGACCGAGCCCCTGTTCCAGGACAGCAAGATTGTGTACAGCCTCTACCAGGAAGGCGCCGAGGATAACCTCGATGAGGACTTCGCCATGAAGGCCTCCATCAACGCCCTCTCCGAAGAAGATCTGGCCCCATTCATGAACGGCGACAAGCCCGACGTGCACGCCGGCGCCCTCAAGTACGCCGATGCCGTCATCAAAGGCACCTCAGAATTGAACGAGCACAATGCCAGCCTGCTGGAAGGCCTCGAGATTCCCGTTCTCGACGTACAGGGTGAAGAAGCCCCCGCGGCGAGCGTGGAATTCTACCATAGCCTCCTCGAAGAAGAAGTAGCAGAGTAAACCACCGCCCAGCCGACAATCTTCCGAAGCACCGCAGTACTTTCTGCGGTGCTTCGGTGGTTTAAAGATCCCGGTAGGGATCATCACGATAGCCGGGGATCAGGCTTGACCGCAGGTCAAACAGATCCCCGGCTAAAGTCCCAACCAACCCTAACCAAGAAAGCCCCATCTTTGCGGCAAATTTGGGTTCAGCCCTCACTACCCCATTACGTAAGTACTCCCGATAGCACCACCGAATGAAACAATTTCCTTTTATCCTTTGCCTGTTGCTCCTTGCCCTGGCTTCCTGTACCGACCCAATTACGGTCGGCGCGGATATTCTGCGTGGCGATCAGGCCGACGTAGGCCAGATCAACGACTTACCAATGACCGTCCGTACCGTGCGTGAGGATAGCCTGGCGGTATTCGCCGTGGAGGAAAACGCCTTTCGGGAAACCTTCTCCTTCGGCCGTTCTGAGGACGATATTTTCGGCACCTGGACGCAAAGCGTGGCCATCGCCCCCGGTCTGCAGCAGACGACGGGCTCCCTCTTCCAGGAAGTGATCGTACCCGAGTTCGTGGAGAATCCGGATGCCAATATCGACTCCATCGTGCTCATCCTACCCATCGATACATTCGCTGGCTTTTACGGGCCGGGCCGGACGTTCAACGTGACGCTCAGCCGTTTGATCGATCCCATTCCTACGGACCAGGATATCTTTTCCTCTTATGACCGCCCCTTAACGGGTAGCAGTTTGACGGACGACGCGTCCTTTGTCGCAAAAGCCGAGGCGACAATTCTCTACGATACGATCTATTCCGACGGTGATACCGTCAGTTTGCCCCACGTACGGCTCCGGCTGAACCAGTCTTTTGTGGATGTGATGAATACCTTGGATTCTACGAATTACGTATCGGATACCGTCTTCCGCGAAACCTTCGCGGGAGTCTACCTGGAGCCCAACGACGACGTGGATGGCTTCTTCACCATCCGCCCCCGCGGTACTACCGGTACACTGGAGCGCTCGGGCTTCTACTTTTTCTACCCCGACCCTTCCGACAATGATCCGGCCTCCTTCTACCGCGTTCCTTTCAACGGTTGGTTCCCCCGCTACAGTTTTGATTTTGCGGGAACCCTCGCCGGGGAACTGCTGAACGGTGATGATTCCACGCAAACTCTGGTGGGAGGCACCGGCGCCTACATGACCGAGATTACTTTTACGGATCTAGACGCATTGCAGGACAAGCTCATCAACCGCGCCGAGATCACCTTCTACCGCGAATTGATCGAAGATTACGACTACGGCACCTACCCCGCCCCAAGTTTTCTTGGCCTTTACTACCGCAACAACAGTGGTGATCTGGTCAACATTCTCGACCAGGAATTGCTCCAAAACAATACGGATGCCGTGCGATCCTTCCTTGGCGGTTTCGCCGAAACGGACGCTGACGACGACACGCAAAGCTTCTACCAGAACCGCTTATCCGTCCACATGCAGGGCATCATCGACGGTGATTTCGCCGAGCCGAAAATCTACCTGCGCGTCGTCCCCATCGCTTCCGATCCATCGCGGGCGGTCCTTTCCGGGCCGGCTGCGACTTCTAATGGCGCGTCCAACGTCATTACGTTTACCAACATCCAGTAGCACTGGGCGCTGCCGCAGGTGCAATGTAATTGGACGGGGGAACGGGCCTATGCCGGAGAGGGATATTCAGCACAATGGTGGGAAAGGAAAGGTGGACAAACTATCCCTTCCGAAATTCCGTTGCTAAAGAGAATTAGCTGGCCCGCGGGCCGCAAGACTTAAAAAAGGGGCCAACCCCTTCACTCACTAGACTTCAAATATATGTGTGGTATTGTCGGTTACATCGGCCCCCGACAGGCGGATGAACTCATTATCAAAGGGCTCGAACGCCTTGAATACCGGGGCTACGACAGCGCCGGTATTGCCATTATGAACGATGGCCTCCAGGTTTTCAAAAAGCAGGGAAAAGTAAAGGGCCTCCGCAAGCTCATCAGTGATAAGGATACGTCCGGCCACCTCGGGATCGGCCATACCCGCTGGGCCACCCACGGGCCACCGAACGACGAGAACGCCCACCCCCACACCGGGGAGAGCAGCCGCCTGGCACTCGTCCACAATGGGATCATTGAGAACTACGCCGTCCTGAAATCTGCCCTCATCGCTGAAGGCCATACCTTTACGAGTGACACCGATACGGAAGTGCTGGTCCACCTCATTGAGGAGATCCAGAAGGAAGGTAATCTACGCCTTTCCCAAGCCGTACGCCTCGCCCTTAACCGGGTGGAAGGTGCGTACGCCATCGCCGTGATTGACCGGGACGATCCGAACGTACTCGTCGGTGCCCGCAAGGCCAGCCCACTCGTCGTGGGTGTCGGCGAAGGAGAATTCTTCATCGGTTCGGATGCCTCCCCCTTCCTCGACTCCACCAAGCGCGTGGTCTACCTCGAGGACAACCAAGTAGCGACCATCACCCTGGAGCACGGCTTGCAAATCAAGAACACGGACAACGAAGAGATGCCGCCCTTCATCCAGGAGCTTGACCTACAGATCGAAGCTCTTGAGAAAGAAGGTTACGATCACTTCATGCTTAAGGAAATTTACGAGCAACCTAAGACCATTAAGGATGCCATGCGGGGACGCATCAGCTCCAAGAACGGCAAAGTGTGGCTGCGCGGGGTGGATGAGTACGCCAACCGTTTCGTTCGGGCGAACCGCATCATCATCGTCGCCTGTGGTACCAGCTACCACTCCGGCTTGATCGGGGAATACTTAATTGAAGAACTGGCCCGCATCCCCGTGGAGGTGGAATACGCCAGTGAGTTCCGTTACCGCAACCCCATCCTCAGCGAGCGCGACATCGTGATCGCCATCAGCCAGTCCGGTGAAACGGCCGATACGATGGCTGCCCTGGAGATGGCTAAGAAAAAGGGTGCCATGATCTACGGCATCGTCAACAGCGTTGGTTCCAGCATCGCACGTCTGACGGACGCCGGGAGCTATATTCACTGTGGCCCGGAAATCGGCGTCGCCAGTACGAAGGCCTTTACCGGCCAGGTGACGGTGCTGACGTTGATGGCCCTCAGTTTGGCCCGCCGCCTCTCCACGATCAGTAATACCCAGTTCCAGACCTTGATCCGGGAGTTGGAGTTGATCCCCGGCAAGGTGGAATCCGTCCTTCAGCAGAATGACCATATCAAGGCGATTGCCAGTGAGATCAAGGACCACCATAATGCGTTGTACCTTGGCCGCGGTTACAACTTCCCCGTTGCTCTCGAGGGTGCGCTGAAACTGAAAGAGATCAGCTACGTTCACGCAGAAGGCTACCCCGCCGCGGAGATGAAGCACGGACCGATTGCCCTCATCGACGAGAACATGCCCGTGATCGTGACGGCTACTAACCGTTCCGCCTACGAAAAGATCGTCAGCAACGTGCAGGAGGTACTCGCCAGGAAGGGCCGCGTCATTGCCGTGGTTAACGAAGGAGAGACGGCAATTGCCGAGATTGCGGACCACGTGATCCACATTCCGGCTACGGAGGAACCTTTCTCTCCGCTGCTGTCCGTCATCCCCCTGCAGTTGCTGAGCTACCACATTGCCGTTGAACTCGGCAAGAACGTGGACCAACCCCGCAACCTGGCCAAATCCGTAACGGTAGAGTAGCCAGCCCGCCGGGTCTTCCGTTTGGGAGGCCCACCAACTTAACTGATAAAAGAAGAAATTATGGAATGGGATATCGCCTATAACACCACCCAAGCCCAGCTGATCAACAGCGAATACGGCCGTGGCGTGCAGGATCTCCTCCGCAAGGCCAACGCCGTTGAAGACGACGCCGAGCGCCAACAGTACGTGGAACGCGTCATCCAGCTCATGCTACAGATGCAACCGGACATCAAAACTCAGGAAAACTACATCGAACGCCTGTGGCGTCACGCTTTCGTGATTGCCGGCGAACCACTCAACGTTGAGATCCCCGAGGGCATCACCATCGAAGAAGAAGCGGAGAAAGAGCGGCCAACGCCCCTTCCCTACCCGGACCAGGCCAAGACCCGGATGCGTCATTACGGCCAGAACGTCCAGCAGCTCATCAAGGCTGCCGTCGCATTGGAGGAAGGCCCCCAACGCGATGCGGCCACCTACACCGCTGCCTATTACATGAAAGTGGCATTAGACACGTGGGACCAGGGTAAGTTCGTCAACGAAGAAGTCATTCGTAAGGATCTGTACGAAATGTCGGAGAAGCAACTCGTGCTGGCCCCCGACGTCAAAATTGGTACGCCCGGTCCTAATCAGCCCGACCAAAACATCAACCTGCGTAAGCGCAAAAAGAAGAACAAGCGTAACAACCAGCAGAAGAAGCAAAAGCCCTCGGCTTACGGCAACGGCGGCTCCAAAAACAAGCGAAGAAATAAGCGCCGCCGGTAGGTAACGGCCACCCTATTTTAGCAAGCATTAGTAAGGATGGATCTCCGCCCCGGCGTCCCGAGATCCGGGTAATGGAGGTCACGTGAAATTTACGGCGGAGCAGGAGACGATTTTTGATTTCGTGCGCGCGGGCAGCGGCCACGGCATCATCGACGCTGTAGCCGGAGCGGGTAAGACTACGACCATCATGGAATGCGTCCGCTTTACGGAAGCACCGAACCGGGTGCTTTTCTGTGCCTTCAACAACGCGATCGCTCAGGAAATTCGCCGCAAATTCAAGAAGCGGGGGCTGGGTATGGTGTCCGTCCAAACGAACCACTCCCTCGGCTTACGCTTACTCCGGCAGAACCCAACTTTTGATCGCAAGTCCAAGATTTCCGACCTTAAGTATCTCAGCATCTATAAAAGTGACGCGATGCAGCGTACGCTCGGGCCACTTAAGACCGAGCTGGTAGAACTTAACGGACTGAAGGGAACGAGCGGGGGAGCCCGGGCTTTCGCCGCCAAGAACCTGGAGTTCAAGATTCAACGCAAGCTGCTGGACATGAACCAGAAGCACCGGTCCTGCCTCAACGGGCCGAAGGAAACCCGGTTCCGGGAGATGGTCATGCACTACGGCATCTTCAACGACGCGGAGGAATGCGGTGAGCATTTTGAGGAGGAATTGAAGATCTACTTCCAGATGCACCGCATGCTGCTGGAAGAAGGGAACCGCGTGGCAGCTGAGGAAGGCTTGATCGACTTCACGGACATGATCTACCTGCCCTTCATCTGGAAGTTGGAGTCGCCCGTCCGCTACCAGTGGATCTTCATTGATGAATGCCAGGACCTCAGCAAAGCGCAGTTTGCCATCGCGGCCAAGTACGGCAAGAAGGGCAGCCGCATCCTGGCCGTTGGAGACCCACGCCAAAGTATCTACGGGTTTACGGGCGCTGACGCGGAGAGCTTTGACCGGATCAAGCGGATGACCAAAGCGACCCAACTACCCCTTACGCTCTCCTTCCGCTGCCCTAAGGCCGTGATTGAATTAGCCCAGACCATCCGGCCAGACATACGGGGTTCCAAACGGCGAAAGGGAAAGGTGAGTGAGATCCTACGCTCCAACATTCTGCGCCACCTGAAGCAGGAGGATATGGTGATCAGCCGTTTGCGGGCACCGCTATTACTGTTGGCCTTCGACCTCATCGACAAAAACGCCCGCGTACAACTGGCGCCAGATGAAGTCAACGAAGTGATGAGCGAACTCAAGAGCCTGTTCAAACCCGCTGAACGACAGGCGACCATCAAAAGGCAGTACAAGTCCTTCAAGGCCTTCGCCGAGCAGGTAGAAAGCCGCAACCTCTGGGTAATCCGCCAGGACGGTGGCCAAATGCCCAACCCGGACGCCCGGGAAAAGTACCTGGAAGCCGAAGCCGAATACCTCAAACGGCGGCTTGAGTTTTTGGGTAGAAAGTACCGGCAGTGGTCCGCCGAATGCCGTAGCATCGATGCGGTACTGGACCGGATCAAGGAATACCTCTCTTCAAAAAAAGACGCCATTCGGCTATCGACCATCCACCGGGCGAAAGGCCTGGAAGAGAAGCGGGTCTTTATTTTGGACTACGACAAGATGCCCCTGCACCGCCACGGGCAGAAAGATTGGGAGATGGTGCAGGAAGAGAATCTGCAGTACGTGGCCATTACGCGCGCGGAAGAATCGCTTTACCTGGTGCTGTCCACCGAAGCGGAGGAGGAACTCATTAAGGAGGGACAGGCCAAATAACGGACCACCAACAAATCGCACAATAGGGACTCCCCCCGAACAACCTTACTTTTGCGCGTTCGTTACTTTACAGCAGGTTCCATTCTAGGGCCTCGCCCTAAAATCGTCTATGGATCTTTTAGTCACAATCGGCCAGCTCGTTCTCAGTTTGTCCATCCTCATCGTGCTGCACGAATTTGGCCATTTCCTGCCCGCCCGGCTTTTCGGGACGCGGGTAGAGAAGTTCTACCTTTTCTTCGACCCCTACTTCAGTCTCTTCAAGAAGCAGATTGGTGAGACGGAGTACGGCATCGGCTGGTTACCCCTCGGTGGATACGTCAAGATCAGCGGCATGATCGACGAGAGCTTCGATAAGGAGCAGATGGCGCAAGAACCCCAACCCTGGGAGTTTCGCAGCAAACCGGCGTGGCAACGGCTCATCATCATGCTGGGTGGGGTGACGGTCAACTTCATCCTCGGCTTCCTCCTCTTTGCGATGACGCTCTTCGTCTGGGGGGAGCAGTACCTACCCAATGAAAACGTGACGGCGGGCATCTACGCCGATTCCCTCGGCCGCGATATGGGGCTGCAAACGGGAGATAAGATCCTCTACGTCGGCGACCGTGAACTAGAACGGTTCAGTGACCGGGAACTGCTGCGGGATATCGCCATCAACAACGTGCGTGAGGTGACCGTCGAACGCAACGGTGCCCAACAGAAGATAGAGATTGGTAACGAGTGGGCGGATATCCTTACCCGCCGGGAGAACAAGAAACGGCGCATTTTTACCGCCAGGCTTCCCTTCGTCGTCAGCACCGTCGTGGAAGAGAGCCCCGCCGAGGAGGCCGGTTTGAAAGTATTTGATCAGATCGTCAGCGTAGATGGTACCCCGACGCCCTACTACGACCAGTTTGTTGAGGCCGTCGACGGTAAGAATGCCACCGAGATTACGCTGGGGGTTAAGAGCAAGGATTCCGAAGCTGTACGGCCAGTAAAGCTCACTACTTCGGATAAAGGGAAGATCGGTGTACTGGCTGCTCCGGCTGATTACTTCTACGATATGGAGACCATTGAGTACGGGTTTGCGGAGGCCTTCCCCGCCGGCATCAAAAAAGGTACCGGTTTCATCAGCGATCAGCTTAGTGCCTTTGGAGAGATTGGCAAGGGTAATATCTCCTTCAAGGAAAGCATTGGCGGCTTCGGTAGCATTGCTGGCATGTACGGTACCACCTGGATCTGGGAGCGTTTCTGGATCATGACGGCATCCCTTTCCCTGATTCTGGCGATCATGAACCTCTTGCCCATCCCCGCACTGGACGGAGGCCACGTCATGTTCTTACTCTACGAAGTCATCACGGGCAACAAACCTAGCGATGCATTCATGGAGAAGGCCACCATGGTTGGCTTCGTACTCGTACTTGGCTTACTCCTCACCGCTAATGGCCTGGATGCCTGGTACTGGTTGAAGGGGCTCTTCGGCGGCTAGGGCGACGGAATGGCGTAAGGATTTTCTTCCGCTATTGACATCAAACGATTTACTACCCAAGCTTTAAGCATTTACCCGTGCAGAACTATTTCGACTTCTTCGGCCTTCCCGTTTCTCCCAGCGTCGACCGCGCGCAACTTAAGCGGACCTTTCTGGCTAACAGTAAACGCTTTCACCCAGACTTCCACACGCTGAGTGATGAAGCAACCCAGGAAGACGCTCTGGAACAGAGTACAACGAATAACCGGGGCTACAAGGTCCTCAACAACGAAGACCAACGCCTGAAGCACTTTCTGGACGTCCACGGCGCCCTGGGTGAGGAAGGCACGAATACCGTTCCTCAAGACTTCCTGATGGAGATCATGGAAGTCAACGAAGCCCTGATGGAATTGGAGTTTGACGATGACCCGATGGCCCGCCTGAAAGTGGAAGGCCTCATTGCCCAACTGGAGAAAGATTTGCAAGGCGAAGTGGCGCCGGTGTTAGCTGCCTACGACCCCGAACAGCCCGACGAAAGCTCCATCAATGCACTCCGGGATTATTATTTAAAACAGCGCTACCTGATGCGTCTACGCCAAAAGATTTAACCCATGCTCCTGCTATTATCCCCTGCCAAAACGCTGGATATGCAACCGCAGCCGCGTAAGTCGACCCAACCCCGGTTGCAAAATGACACGGCTGAATTGGCCACCCTACTGCGAGGCAAATCAAGTGCGGACCTACAAAAACTCATGCACATCAGCGAAAAGCTGGGTGATCTCAACTTCCAGCGCTTTCAGGATTACAAGACACCCTTTACGCCGGAGAATGCTGCCGCCGCTGGATTCGCCTTCCGGGGTGACGTCTACCAAGACCTAGACTATTCCAGCTTAACGGAAACGCAGAAAGACTTGGCCGACCAGCAGATCCGTATCCTCAGTGGATTCTACGGCCTCCTGCGCCCCAGTGACCTCATGCAGGCCTACCGGTTGGAGATGGGTACCCGCCTGGAGAATGAGCGGGGCAAGAACCTCTACGAGTTTTGGGGCGATCGCATTACGGGCCTCATCAACGAAGACCTGGCGGAAACGGATGACGACACTATCGTCAACCTCGCCAGCCAGGAATACTTCAAGAGCGTCAAAGCGGACCAATTAGAGGGCCGGCTCCTCAACGTACATTTTAAGGAAGAACGGAACGGTAAACTGAAAGTGATCGCCTTCAACGCTAAAAAGGCCCGTGGCCGGCTCGCTCGCCTGGCTATAATTGAAAACCTCACCTCACCCGCAGGCATGAAGGAATTGGTCGTAAATGACTACATCTACAATGATACGTTGAGTACGGAGACGGATTGGTACTGGATCAAGGAATAACAAACAATCGGTAACCGCTGGTGCTATCCGTAGCAAAGACTAAGTGCTGATTAAGCAGTCTTGATCTTTCGCTTTAGCCGTACTGAGCCCGGAATACAAGCACCGTAGGCACTCTCGCCCCACCAGGGGCCGGTAAGCACCATCCCCTCCGCGGTGTACTCCGCGCGGAGTTCGTACTCCTTCATGCACCAGGATAGATCGTTCGGCTTCTGGCTACGCAGGATCTCAGTTTCCGTAATTACGATAACTCCATTCTCTTTTTGGTACCCGCTGAAACGCATCTCAGCCCAGATGCCTTGGTGGCTAACGTAGGAAGTGCCCCGCACAAAAATGCCGTTGTGGGCGATCTCCATCGTGAAGGCAAATTCCGGTGCAATCCCTCCTTCGTTTTGTAATAACTTCCCCGTCCAGGTACCACTAACGTTGGGTTGCGGGATAAACTGTGCCTGAGCATCTAAGGTCCTAACACCATCAGTCTGCCGTTCATGAATAGCTTCCACCGTCCCCTGCGCCCGGCTCTCTGCCTCAGTGCGGGCGACGGATGTAGCTATAGCAACGGCCAACAAAGCAGTCGTCAGTAAGCTGAGCGCCGAGGCGTAGTGCTGGATTTGAGATAAGGTGTCAGAAAGGGTTTTAGGCATGGCGTAAAGATAATTGGGAAATCAGTCAAAATATTTCGTCAAGCGGGCCACGAATTTTTCCCGGCGAGTATCTAGTGGGTGTATTGAGTTGATTTCAGAGCGATTAATCTTCAAACGCCCGGCCCGCACTTCGCGGACCGGGCGTTTTTTCTTTAACGAAAACGCCCCTCCGTACCGATTGTACGAAGGGGCGTTTGTCCATCACCGCGAAGGGTGGTCAGTCATTTGACTTAGTAACCACGACGGTTGGAGGAACCGGCGGGGGCACCATCTTCGCGGGCACCAGCCTCAGCGGAAAGGAACTCGACGCGGCGGTTCACTACGGAACGATCTTGCGGTACGAGGTTTTCGTCTTCGCCACGGTACTGAAGGATCAGGCGATCGCGGCTGATACCGTGCTGGTTTACCAGGTGAGAAATCACGTTGCTGGCGCGGCGGTAAGATAGCTCCCGGTTGTAAGAATCGGAACCTACTTTATCGGTGTAACCGCGGACGATCAAGCGCATGTCGGGGTTACCCTTCATTACGCGCGCTACGCTGGAGAGCGTACCGTAGTCAGCGTACTTCACGGTAGCCTGGTTGAGGGGGAAGTAGATGATCGGCAGGTACATCTCACCGCGGTTAGTGACTACCGTAGTGGAAGTTGGGCCGAGGTCAGCCTTGATCTTCGAGATTGAAGCGTCGATCATTTCTTGAATGCGGTCTTCCGTTATGGGCTTGTCGATGCGGTTGGTTACTACACCATTAGCGTCAACTGTTTCACCGGCGCGGGGTGGGAAGAAAGGCTCGAGGTCTTTATAATCAGCTACACCGTCACCGTCAGAGTCCAACAGGCGACCTTTCGTATCTACCGGCGCACCCATGGGGGTGTTAGCTTCCTGATCGATGGCATCCACTACACCGTCGCCGTCAGCGTCGTTGGTAGCGGCGTTCACCTTACCGTCCATATCTACGAGGTCTTTCTTGACGCCGTTGAAGGGGTTCTCCCAGTAACGTGGCTCCATCTGCGTGGCGGCGTTACCAATGTTGAAGTTGAGCGAGAGGGAAGCAGCGTTCTGTACGTCGCGGAAGTTGGAAGCTTTGTAACCGTCGATGAGGTCAGCCCGCTTACCCAGAGGGATCAAGGCCTGGTACTCCAAACCGACGTTGAAGCGGGAGCTGATGCGGAAAGCGACACCGGCACCGGCGGCCCAGTGGGCACCGAATTCGCGATCGAGGATGTCGTTACGCTCGTTGTCCAGCGGCTCGTCCTCGGCGAAGTTATCGGCGTTGGCTTTTTGAGAGGCTACTTTAAAGGTGTTACCACCGGCACCACCCATCAGGTAGATATTGGTGTTGCGCTGGCCACCTTCGTACTTCAGGTTGTTCAGCGTAGCGACGGCGAACACAGTACCGCTCGTCCAACGGGATTCAAAGCGGCGGTTGCCACGGCGGCCGGACTCATTATCACCACTGGTCGCGGCGTAGAGACCGTCAAGGCGGACGGAGAAGATGTGGTCGAAAGCCTTGCGGGCGTGGATGCCGAGGCCGTAGCCACCGGTTGCGTCCACGTCACCGGCTACCCAACTGTAGGTAGGGCGGAGGCCGAACTCAAACATGGAGCCGGTCTTCTTGCCTTCCATAGCAGCAACGTCGGCGAGTTCTTCGATGGTCATGTCCGTAGTCTCCATCTTGGAGTCATCGGTAGCGGGAACGGGCGTTCCCTGGGCTTGAACGCCGTAGCTGAGGGGTAACAGGACAGCCAGGCTAAGAGTGTGCAATAATTTCATAAGTCGATGTGAGAATGTTGTGAATGAAAACTAGGGATCAGTTCTTTAGGGTGGCCAAAGGCGAGCGCCATTCAGCCGCAATTTCTGCTGCCAACCAGCGTAGAAACGTCAGGGCGCCGTTGGTTTAAGAGGCGCTGAAAGACAAACGTTTACGAGGTTGGGGAGGGAAGACTGCAGGCGCAAAGGTAGACCTTCTTAGTAATACGTGCTACTTCTGCCCCCTGGTAACTGATTTTTTAGTCTTTACTTCGGGTGGTTGGGGAGGATTAGTTGGTTAGAATTAGTGTTAGTATTTGGCCAGGCATTAACTTACCAGGTGTAAATCGGTCCGGCAGTGGTCCGGCTAGGACAATATTTTGTTCCAGCAAGCGCACCAGGCTATCACCGCTCCAGAAAATAGTTGATCTTCGCAGCGATGACCGGACCGTTAACGCGGTAAACCCATTGATTATGTACGAGAATTGGTTAAAACCTGCTAAAATTTCTACGGAGGATTGCGTTCCGTACCAATTGGGAAGCCATTTGAAGAAGAACCCGCGCAAGTGCCCGGTTGTCATTATTGGGCTGGATGAACGCGTGGCTAACGAAACCAGGAAGGCACTTTACAAAACCGCTTTCGATTTTGATCAGCTTAACATTGCCGACCTGGGAGACATCCGTAAATCAACGGCAGCTTCCCTTATTCCGCTGCTCCGTGAGCTTTATACGTCCGGTATAACTCCAATATTGCTGGGATGTTCGACGAAGCTCTTTGAGGCACAGTACCTGGCCTTCAACGAAATTCGCCGCCAGGTAAGTCTGCTGAATATTGATAGTGAGGTGGAACTCGACGTAACGGACGAAGGAAATTACTCCCTCAATGCCGCCGTCCACCGCAAGGGGAAACGGCAGTTCCACCTTACCCACATCGGCAGCCAACAACACTTGGTAGACCCCGCCATCTGGAAACTTTTCGACGGTGCTGGTTACGAAGCCGTCCGCCTGGGCATCGCTCGCAAGGACGTTACCGAGTTGGAGCCACAGATCCGCGACGCTGATCTCGTTGGTTTAAACATCCGGGCCATTAACCACATCGACGCACCCGCTCGGCCGCAACGCCAACCCAGTGGCCTCGACCTGCAGGAGGCCAGCCAATTGGCCTACTACGCCGGGAACAGCGATAAGCTGAGCAGTTTTGGCCTCTTCGGCTTCAACCCGGAAGGTGCTTCCCCTCAGGATGTGGAACTTACCGGAGCAACCTACGCCCAACTTATTTGGTACTTCCTCCAGGGGTTCGCCCGCCGCGCCGGCGACTTCCCGGCCGCCAAGGAAGAAATGCAGAGTTACGTAGTAGCCATTGATGGGAGCCCCGACCTTACTTTCCGCCGCTCAAAGATCACCAACCGGTGGTGGGTAGAAATGACTTCCCCCGTCTCCCGGGGGAGCGAACGCCACCGCCTCATCGCCTGCTCCTACCAAGATTACAAAAATGCCCGCCACGAACAGATCGTGCCCGACCGATTGATCCTGGCCTTTAAGCGGTTTACGCAGTAGGGTAAATTTAAAACCTCACGAGCGCCACCTCTGCGGGCAATCACTTTTTCTTCTTCGTCGTCCACGCAGGAATCACGGTAATGACTGCCGGCACCTCGTCGTCCGCATCACGGATATCCACTTCGATGACAACCTCTCCCTTCGGTTCGGTTTGGATCTGATGCAGTTGCTCATCCGTCAGGCGGGCAATGGCGCGAATGCGGCCACTGGAACGGCGGACAAATTGGGCGTTTACGCTTTTTACTAGTGGGAGACGGTCCGCCGGCAAGTTCATCGCCATCATGGTAACGGCTACGGATTCCGCCAGCGTCATCATCGCACCAGCGTGGACTTGCTGCAGGTGGTTATGTACTTCAGGCTCGTTCGGCACGTGGGCGATCCACTCCTGGCTCGTCACCTTTTCGTAGTGCACCTTACTCGTCGCTACGAAAGGCACCGCCATTTGGAAGGCCATATTCGTTGCCGCGTTCTGGCTTTCTTCGGGCATTTCGGCGATCTGCCGGAGGGCCTCCGCAATAATGTTTGCCATGATCTTTATCGTTTTTAATCGGGAGAATTGCCCCGCGATTAGTCTTTAATCTTTCGTTGTGGTCTGACCGCTAGATTACCACCAGCCGTTACTCTTCCGGCTACGGCTGCGGGATTTGATCCCTAACATTCCAAGGAGCCCCCGTGTGAGTTCCCGGGCCACCGTATTACCAATCTGCCGCGTAGTGGTACTGTTCAGGACCTTATCGAAGGTCGATTTCTCTTTGCTGGAACGGCGGCGCGTACTGGTTTTCTTCCCCTTCTCCCGCTGGGCTTCCATCTCCGCCTGGTGCTCGGCCTCGTTGGCCGCTTTGATCTTTTCTTCCAGGATCTCGTAAGCGCTCTCCCGGTCCACCACCTTATTGTACTTCTTAGCCAGCGGGCTGCGCGCTACGATGGATTTGATCTCCTTATCCGTCAGCACGTCCATGCGGCTGGCGGGTGCGCGGAGGAGGGTACGAACGAGTGCCGTCGGTCTACCCTTCCGGTCCAGGGCCGTGACGAAGGCTTCACCGGTGCCCAGTTCGGTAAGGGTTTGGTCGATATCGTAGTAATCCGAAAGCGGATAATTTTCGCTGGCTAGTTTGATGGCCTTGCGGTCCTTCGCCGTAAAGGCACGGAGGGCGTGCTGCACCTTCAAACCAAGCTGGCCCAGGATGTCACTGGGAATGTCCGCTGGGTTCTGGGTAACGAAGAAGATGCCGACGCCCTTCGAACGAATCAGCTTGATGATGGCTTCCAGTTGGTCCAATAGCGCATCGGTGGCCTCCTCGAAAATGAGGTGAGCCTCATCGATAAAGATGACCAACTTCGGCCGGTCCAGATCACCCTCTTCGGGGAAGGTGGCGTAGATCTCGGCCAGCATCTGCAGCATGAAGGTGCTGAACAACTTGGGCCGGTCCTGCACGTCCGTCAGTCGTAGGATGGATACGATGCCGCGGCCGAGTTCATCCAGTCGGGTGAGGTCGTTCACGTCGAAGCTGACCTCGCCGAAA
This sequence comes from Lewinella sp. 4G2, assembly GCF_001625015.1. NCBI lineage: Bacteria > Pseudomonadati > Bacteroidota > Saprospiria > Saprospirales > Lewinellaceae > Lewinella > Lewinella sp. 4G2. The sequence continues at coordinate 300,109 of NZ_LVWJ02000011.1, forward strand.
AAGGCTTCCGCGCCCTGGGTTTCCAGCTCCACGATCCGGCGCATGATCGCACCCGTGCTCGCCGTAGAGATGCGGCCATATTCCTTGCTCACTTCTGCTTTCCCTTCGCCGGTCATGTACTGAAGGATCTTCCGGAAATCCTTCAGGTCCAGTAGCGGTAACGCGTTTTGTTCGGCGTAGCGGAAGGCGACGGCGACGATCCCCGACTGCGCGTCGTTCAACGCCAGCATCTTGGAGAAGAGCACCGGGCCAAACTCCAACACCGTGGCGCGGAGGCGGGCGCCGGGTTCATCGCTCAGGGAAAGCAATTCCACGGGGCTACCGGTCGCTTCGAAGGGGATACCGATTGCGGCGTGGCGCTCATCAATTTTGGGGTGGCCGGGGCTCGGCATCGCAATGCCGGAGAGGTCACCCTTAATGTCCATCAACAAACTCGGCACGCCTTCCTGACTGAGTTGCTCAGCGATGATCTGCAGCGTCTTCGTCTTACCCGTACCGGTGGCTCCGGCGATGAGGCCGTGGCGGTTCAGCGTGCCGAGAGGGAGCTTTACGAGGGCATCCGACACGGCTTCGTCGCCAAGCATGGCGCCGCCGAGCACGAAACTCGGGCCCTTGAATGTATAGGCTTCGTTGATGTGTTCGCGAAAAGCATCAGTCGTTGACATTATTCCAATTTTTAATGCGCTTATCAAATTTTTTCTTGCTGAAGGGCCACAGATCGGGGTTCCCGATGGACTCCAGGGCGGCCTCTACGTCGGCGGCCATAAGCTCGGGAAAAAAGTCGATACCGGCGATGGCTTCCACTTCATCGATACTCATGGCGTACTTCGGCAGGGGTTCGAAGCTGATCTCGTTGGGGATCACAAAGCCAATTCCTTTTTGTTCCGGGTCGTCGAGATCCAGCAACACCTTATAGTAGGCCGTCGGGATGGCCACCTTGTTTTTGCGGCCAATCGTTCCTTTCGGGTCGCTCGTCATCACCGGGCCGGTTACAACGTACAAGCGTTTGAAGCGTTTTGCCCAGTCCCTCGTCAGTTCTTCCAGTTCCCGCCACACGCCCTGGTTAAATTGCCGGGCCTGGGGGCTGATGTTGCTCATGTAAAAAGTTTCACGCGCCAAGTCGGCGTTCCAGGCGAAGTCCGCAAAGGGGGCCAGGTGGCCGCGGTCGTAGCCGGAGCCCCGGTAATCGTAGTCGTCCGCGCTGCCGGTCCGGACGTCTGGATCGGGCCCAAAACGGTCGTTGCGTTTGCTCCATTTCTGGTTCAGGTTGTCGCGTTCCAGCGTGTAGGCGACCCAGTTCGCTTGCTCCCATTCTTCGTTGTAGGAGAGGGTGAAACCTCCGTGTCGCACGATCTCCCCGTCTCCGGCGGCGGGTAAGAATCCGCCCGGTTCAGTAGCCGTTGCGGTCGGTCCGTCCGTCCCCACCTCTGCATCTACGTAAGCGCCAAACAGGTAAACGAGGGCGGCGAGAATGGCTCCGAAAATACTGATCTTGGTGATGGCGCCCCCGGAGACACCGGTGCCTTTGGAAACGTGATTGCGGCGGAGTTTGGCCATGAAGAAGAGAGAGATTTAAAGACGTTTCATGCGGAAGACCAAGGTATAACCAAAACGGTCGTCGATGGAGATTTCCCCGCCAAGTCTTGCGGCGCGCATCTTCATATTATCACGGCCCTGCCCGGTTTTTTCCCGCCGGACGCGCTGCCGTTGCTGGGCGCTGTCGCTGGTGCCGGGTAATGGGTCCGGGGTCTCCTCTTTCTTTTCGCCGTTATCCCGGATGAAGAGTTGGAACTGGTTAGCCGTTTGGGTGAGCTCAATGTCAACGTGGGTGGCGTTGGAATGGCGCGCAATGTTGTTGATGGCTTCTTTATAAATGAAGTACAGATCCTGGCGGATGTTGCCAGAAAGCTCGTTCTCCTCGTCCAGCCCCACGGCCTTGAATTGGTAACGAATCTCGATGGGTAACAGCACCTCATCCGCGTGCTCCTGCATCCGTTGGAGGAGATTGCCAATGGTATCCCGCCGGGAATCGATGCTCCAGATGACGTCGCTCATCTTGGAGAGGGCAGTGCGGCCGGCCTCCCCCACCCGGTCGAGTTTGCCCTGCATTACCTCGTCTTCGGTGCGCCCCTTCAGCAGTTCAGCCTGGAGGGTAATACCGGCGAGCAAGCCGGAAACTTCGTCGTGGATGTCACTACTGAGCTGGGTCCGCAGTTGCTCATTACGAAGCCGCTCCTTCAACTTGGATTGCAGGATGACCAGGACGAGGGACGCAAAACAGAAAAGCACGAGCGCCTGAAACCACAATTTCTCGTAGAGGTACTGACGGACGTTGATGCGTAGGGTGGTTTCCTCCGTACCAAAGTTCCCGTTGGCGCCCGCGCCCTGGATG